>NZ_CP053564.1:6607500-6907500 GCF_013155125.1 Pseudonocardia broussonetiae
GTTCCCAGTGACAGTGGAGTGGCTTTACTGCCACTGGGTGCAAGTGAAGCCACTTCACTGTCACGAGGGCGGGCGTGCGGGGTGGGGCGGGGCGTGCGGGAGCGGGGTGGGGCGCGGCGGGGCGGGGGTGCGGCGCGTGCGCGTCAGGCGGAGAGGGAGCCCTGCTGGCGCGGGATGCGGGCGTGGACCTCGGCCGGGGTGAGGGCGCGGCTCGTGTCGGTGGCCAGGTGGAAGTGGCCGCTGCGCGAGCGTCCGCACAGGTAGGAGCGCAGCGAGCGGGCGCCGAGCGCCTCGAGCTCGCGGGCGGCGTTCTCGGCGTCCTCGCGGGTCGAGTAGATGACCTTGCCGTCGGTGCCCCGGCCCTGGCGCAGCGTGACGACGCCGGCGATCTCGGCCTGGCTCGGCGTGCAGAACACCGGGCGGCCGGCCTTCGTCAGGCGGGCGTGGCGGTGCAGGACCTCGCTGCGCGCGGCGTCGCGGATGCCCTGCGCGGTGGTCGGCTCGACGATCGCGAACGGCACCGGGGTGTGCCGGACGGGCGTCAGCGGGGCGCGCTGGGCCGGGATGTCACGGGGGCTCGGAACGGAGCGGGGGCCGCGCTGGGCGGGGATCGCGGTCCGTCCGGGGATGTCGGCGTGCATCTCGGCCCTCCTCGAAGTCGTGGTGCGTCGTCCACCAGATCGCGTTGGGGACACTCTGCCGTTATCCGCTCGGCGGCGGGATCGCTCGATCGTGTCGATCCTGGCGAACGGTCACGCTCGGTGGTCGCACCGGAGCCGCGTCGAGAAGTGTCGGACCGCCGCTCTAGCGTGTGGCCCCTACCGACCGGAGGGGGGCCACCGTGTTGCACGTCCACCGCGCCGAGCGCGCCGACGCACTCGCGGAGGCCCTGGCCGACGTCCTGGCGTCGCCGCTGCCCGACCCGTTCGCCACCGAGGTCGTCGCGGTGCCGGCCAAGGGGATCGAGCGCTGGCTGGCCCAGCGGCTCTCCCACCGGCTCGGCACGGCCACCGGCGGCGGGGTGTGCGCGGGCGTCGCGTTCCCGTCGCCCGGGCGGGTGCTGGGCGCGGCCGTGCACGCCGCGTCGGGCGTCGACCCGTCGGACGACCCCTGGCGCCCGGAACGGGTGGTGTGGCCGTTGCTGGAGGTGCTCGACGCCGCCGCGGGCGAGCCGTGGTGCCCCGACCTGAGGGCCCACCCGCGCTGGGCCACCGCCCGCCGGATCGCGGAGCTGTTCGCCACGTACTCCGCGCACCGCCCCGGCATGCTCGACGCGTGGCGCGCCGGGGCCGACGCGCCGGGCGACCTGTCGTGGCAGTCGGAGCTGTGGCGCCGCGTCCGGGAGCGGATCGGCGCACCCGGCCCGGCCGAGCGGCTGCGCACCGCGGCCGACGCGCTGCGGGCCGACCCGTCGCTGGCCGAGCTCCCCGAGCGCCTGTCGCTGTTCGGCCCCACCCGGCTCAGCACCGAGCACCTGCTCCTCCTCGACGCGCTCGCGACCCACCGCGACGTGCACCTGTGGCTGCCGCACCCCTCCCCCGCGCTGTGGGCCGCCGTCGCGCGGCGGGCGCCCGCGGAGGTGCCCGAGCGCGCGGCCGACCCCACGGCCGCGGCCGTCGCCCACCCCCTGCTGTCCTCGCTCGGGCGCGACGTCCGGGAGCTGCAGGTCCGGCTCACCGGCGCGGCGCCGGGGTTCTCCGACCACCACCACCCCGCGCCCGAGCCCCCCGACACCCAGCTCGGGCGGCTGCAGCGCGCGCTGCGCGACGACCGCGCCGCCGACGTCGGGCCGGCCGACGGGTCGGTGCAGGTCCACGCCTGCCACGGCGGGCACCGGCAGGTGGAGGTGCTGCGCGAGGTCGTCGTCGGGCTGCTCGCGGCCGACCCCACGCTGGAGCCGCGCGACGTGCTCGTCATGTGCCCCGACATCGAGACCTTCGCCCCGCTGATCTCGGCCGCCTTCGGGCTGGGCGAGCTGGGCACGGCGGTGCACCCGGGCCAGCACCTGCGGGTGCGGCTCGCCGACCGTGCGCTGCGGCAGGTCAACCCGCTGCTCGACACGGTCGGCGCGCTGCTGGAGCTGGCCTCGGCCCGGCTCACGGCGTCGCAGCTGCTCGACCTGCTGGCCTCCGAGCCGGTGCGGATGCGCTTCCGGCTCGACGACGACGACGTCGTGCGGATCCGCGAGCTCGTCGTCGCCTCGGGGGTGCGGTGGGGGCTCGACGCCGCGCACCGCGCCCCGTTCCACCTCGACGGGTTCGGCCAGAACACGTGGGCGGCCGGGCTCGACCGGCTGCTGCTCGGCGTCACGATGTCGGGCGACTGGCTGGGCACGGCGCTGCCGCTGGACGTGGAGTCGGGCGACGTCGAGCGCGTCGGGCGCCTCGCCGAGTTCGTGCACCGGCTCAGCGCGGTGCTGGGCCGGCTGCGGCGCCCGCAGCCGCTGGCGGAGTGGGTCGACGCGCTCACGGCCGGGCTCGACGCGCTCACCGCCACCACCGCGGCCGACGAGTGGCAGGCCGGGCAGGCCCGCGGGGAGCTGGCCGAGGCGCTGCGCACGGCGGGCCCGCACGGCGCGGTCACCGAGCTGGGCCCGGCCGACGTCCGCGGCCTGCTCGACGAGCGGCTGCGCGGGCGCCCGAGCCGGGCGAACTTCCGCACGGGCACGCTCACGGTCGCCACGCTCGTGCCCATGCGCTCGGTGCCGCACCGCGTGGTGTGCCTGCTCGGGCTCGACGACGGTGTGTTCCCGCGCGCCGGGGTCCCCGACGGCGACGACGTGCTGGCCCGCGCCCCGCTGGCCGGCGAGCGCGACGCCCGCAGCGAGGACCGCCAGCTCCTGCTCGACGCCGTGTGCGCGGCCACCGAGCACCTCGTCGTCGTGCACTCCGGGGCCGACGAGCGCACCGGCGCCCGCCGCCCACCCGCGGTGCCGCTCGGGGAGCTGCTCGACGTCGTCGGGCGGTCGGTGGTGGTGCGCCACCCGCTCCAGCCGTTCGACGCCCGCAACTTCGCCGCGGGCGCGCTCGGCGTCGCCCGCCCGTTCAGCTTCGACCGCGCCGAGCTCGACGGCGCCCGCGCCGCGGTCGGCACGAAGGCGCCGCCCGCGCCGTTCCTGGCGGAGCCGCTACCGGTGCGCGACGAGCCGGTGGTCGCGCTCGACGACCTGGTGGCGTTCTGCGAGCACCCGGTGCGGGCGTTCCTGCGGCAGCGGGTCGGGCTGTCGCTGTTCACCCGCGACGACGACCCCGACGACGCGCTGCCCGTGGAGCTCGACGGGCTGGCCCAGTACGCGATCGGGAAGCGGATGCTGGCCGACCGGCTGGCCGGGCTGGACCTCGCGCACTGCCGGGCGGCGGAGTGGCGCCGCGGCGACCTGCCGCCGGGGCCGCTGGGCGAGGCCCTGCTCGCGCGCGTCGTCGACGGGGTGGAGCCGCTGGCCGGGGCGGCGGCGCGGCTCGCGGCGGGCGAGCCGGGTTCGCGCGACGTCGACGTGGAGCTCGCCGACGGCACCCGCGTCGTCGGCACGCTCGACGGCCTGCACGACGGCACGCTGCTGCGCGTCGAGTACTCGCGGCTCAAGGCCGGGCAGCGGGTGCGGGCCTGGGTGCGGCTGCTCGCACTGGTGGCCGGCACCGGGGAGAGCTGGCGCGCGGTGAGCCTCGGGCGGGCCGCGCGGCACGGGATCGCGCGGGCGACGCTGGCGCCGGTCGCGCCGGAGCGGGCGCGGGAGCTGCTGGCCGACCTCGTCGCGCTGCGCCGGGAAGGGCTGTGCGCGCCGCTGCCGCTGGCCACGCAGACGGGCGCGGGCTACGCCAACCGCCGCCTGGGCGGGGCGTCGCCCGACATCGCGCTCACCGACGCCCTGCGCGACTGGACCGGCGCCATCGGCGAGGGCGCCGACGACGCCCACGTCCGCGTGTGGGGCGCCGGGGCCGAGCTGGCCGCGGAGCCCGGGCCACCCGGGGGCGAGCCCACCCGGTTCGGCGAGCTGGCGATGCGGCTGTGGCTGCCGCTGCTGGCCCAGGAGGCGGTGGACTTCCCGTGAGCACCGCCGACGCACTCTTCTCCGCGGAGGCGACATGAGCGCCGTCCTGGCCCCTGCCGCGTTCGACGTCTGCGCCGCCCTGCCCACCGGCACCACCGTCCTGGAGGCCAGCGCCGGCACCGGCAAGACGTTCACGATCGCCGCGCTCGCCGCGCGGTACGTGGCCGAGGGCCGGGCCGCGCTGCCCGAGCTGATGCTGGTCACCTTCGGCCGCGAGGCCACCACGGAGCTGCGGGAGCGGGTGCGGGAGCGGCTGGTCACGGCGGCCGACGGGCTGGCCGACCCGGTCGCCGCCCGCGCCGGGTCCGACGACGTCCTCGCCCTGCTGGCCGACGCGCCAGACGCCGAGATCGCGGCCCGGCGCGAGCGGCTCACCCGCGCGCTGGCCGGCTTCGACGCCGCCACGATCGCCACCACCCACCAGTTCTGCCAGCAGATGCTCGCCGGGCTCGGGGTGGCGGGCGACACCGATCCCGGCGCGGAGTTCGTGGAGTCGATCGACGACCTGATCTCCGAGGTCGTCGACGACTTCTACGTGCGCAAGTACGGGGCGCGCGGGGCGGGCACGCCGGCGTTCGGGCGGGTCGAGGCGGGCAAGCTGGCGCGTGCCGCGGTGCTCGACGGGCAGGCCCGGCTCGAGCCGGCGCACGCGCCCGACGGCTCCCCCGCGCAGGTGCGGCACCGGTTCGCGAGCGCGGTGCGCGGCGAGGTCGCGAAGCGCAAGCGCGAGCGGCGGCTCTACACCTACGACGACATGCTCACGCGCCTGTCCGCGGCGCTGCAGGACCCCGACGGCACCGCGGCGCGGCGGCTGCGCGAGCGCTACCGCGTCGTGCTCGTCGACGAGTTCCAGGACACCGACCCGGTGCAGTGGCACATCCTGCGCACCGCGTTCCACGGGCACACGACGCTGGTCCTGATCGGCGACCCCAAGCAGGCGATCTACGCGTTCCGCGGCGCCGACGTCGTCAGCTACCTCGACGCCACCACCACGGCCGACCGGCACGCCACGCTGGCCCGCAACTGGCGCAGCGACGCCCCGCTGCTCGACGCCCTCGACGTCCTGTTCGACGGCGCCGCCCTGGGCGACGAGCGCATCCGCGTGCACCGCGTCGACGCCGCGCACCCCGTGCCGCGCCTGTCCGGGGCGCCCGTCGACACACCCGTCCGGATCCGGGTGCTCGGCCGCGACGGGCTGCCGCAGTCCGGGCGCAAGCTCGCGCTCGCTCCGCCGGCTCGGGCGCGGGTCGCGCGCGACTGCGCCGCGGAGGTCGCGGCGCTGCTCGCGAGCCCGGCGCAGCTCGACGGGCGCCCGGTGCAGCCCGGCGACGTCGCCGTCCTGGTGCGCACCAACGAGCAGGCCTCGGTGGTGCGGGCCGCGCTGTCGGCCGTCGGGGTGCCGGCGGTGTCGTCGGGCACGGCGAGCGTGTTCGGCACGCCGGTCGCGCGGGAGTGGCTCACGATGCTGGAGGCGCTGGAGCAGCCGCGGGCGTTCCGGGTGCGGGCGGCGGCGCTCACCTGCTTCGTCGGGGTCACCGCGGCGCAGCTGTGCTCCGCCGATGCCGACGCCCTGCTCGACCACCTCGGCGGCACGCTGCGCGACTGGGCCGCGGTCCTGCACGGGCGCGGGGTGGCGGCGCTGCTGGAGGCCGTCACCGGCCCCTCGTCCGACGGCGCGGGGCTGCCCGAGCGGATCCTGCGCACCGCCGACGGCGAGCGCACGCTCACCGACCTGCGCCACGTCGCCCAGTCCCTGCACCACGCGGCCACCACGCAGCACCTCGGCCCGTCCGCGCTGGTCGACTGGCTGCGCCACCGCATCGCCGACGCCGCCACCGACGTGGGCAGCGAGCGCAGCAGGCGACTGGAGTCCGACGCCGCCGCGGTGCAGATCATCACGGTGCACCGCAGCAAGGGCCTCGAGTTCCCGGTCGTGCACGTGCCGTTCGCCTGGGACCGCTTCGTCGGCGACCCCGCCTTCCCGCTGCTGCACGACGCGCGCGGCGAGCGGGTGCTCGACGTCGGCGGCCCGACCGGCGAGTCGTGGGCCGAGCACTGCGACCGCCACCGCGCCGAGGAGGCCGGGGAGGACCTGCGGCTGCTCTACGTCGCACTCACCCGCGCCCGCAGCCAGGTCGTCACGTGGTGGGTGCCGGCCACCACCGTCGCGTCCTCGCCGCTGCACCGGGTGCTGTTCGGGCGCGGCTCGGGCGGCGCGCTCGCCGAGTCCTACAAGGTGCCCGCCGATCCCGCGGCGCTCGACGTGCTGCGCGGGCTGGCGTCCTCGACCACGGCGGTGGAGCCGGTCGGTCCGCCCGCCGAGCCGGTGTTCACCCCGCGCGAGCCCGCGGCCGTCGCGCCGGCGGTCGCGTCGTTCGACCGGGTGCTCGACACCGACTGGCGGCGCACGTCCTACACCGCGCTCACGGCCACCGCCGGGCACCACGCCCCGACCGCGCTCACCGAGCCCGACGAGCCGCGCGTCGACGACGAGCCGGCACCCGACCCGTCCGACCCCGGCACCCCCGCCGACCCGGCCGTGCCCGGCGCCCTCGCGGTGCCGTCGCCGATGGGCGCGCTGCCGCTCGGGGCGGCGTTCGGCACGCTCGTGCACGCGGTGCTCGAGTCGGCCGACCTCACCGCGCCCGACCTCGCCGCCGAGCTCACCGCGCACGCGGCCGAGCAGTTGGCGTTCCGTCCGGTGGCCGGGCTCGACGCCCCGACGCTGGCCGCGGCGCTGCTGCCGTCGGTGCGCACGCCGCTGGGGCCGCTCGCGGACGGGCTGCGCCTGGCCGACGTCGCCCCGCGCGACCGCCTCGCCGAGCTCGACTTCGAGCTGCCGCTGGCCGGGGGCGACGACGCGTCCGGCCCGCCGCTCACGCTCGACGCGCTGGTGCCGCTGCTGCGCACGCACCTCGGGCCGGCCGACCCGCTGCACGCCTACGCCGACGACCTCGCCGCGCTCGGGCCGTCGCCGCTGCGGGGGTACCTCACCGGCAGCATCGACGCGGTGCTGCGCCTGCCCTCGGGCGGCTTCGCGATCGTCGACTACAAGACCAACTGGCTCGGCCCGCCCGGCGGCGTCGAGCCGCTCGTCGCCGCGCACTACACGCCGGGGCGCCTGGCCGAGGCCATGCGCGGCGCCCACTACCCGCTGCAGGCCCTGCTCTACGGGGTGGCGCTGCACCGCTACCTGCGCTGGCGCCTGCCCGCCTACGACCCCGCCCGCCACCTCGGCGGTGTGCTCTACCTGTTCGTGCGCGGGATGTGCGGGCCCGACACCCCGGTCGTCGACGGCGTGCCGTGCGGGGTGTTCAGCTGGGCCCCGCCGCCCGCGCTGGTCGCCGAGCTGTCCGCGCTGCTGGAGAGGGGTGCACCGTGACGGTCCCCGCCGCCCCTGTCCCCGTCGCCGCCGCCCCCGTGCCCGCCCCGGTCCTCACGCCCGCCGAGGCCGACCCGCACGACGCCCGCCTGGTGCTCGGGGGGTCGGGCCTGCTCGCGGTGTTCAACGCCGCCGGCGTCCTCGACGCCGCCGACGTCCACACCGCGCAGCGGGTCGGGCGGCTCGGCGGCGAGTCCGACGAGGCGGTGCTGCTCGCCGTCGCGCTGGCCGTGCGGGCGGTGCGGCTGGGGTCGGTCTGCGTCGACCTCGCCGCGGCCGACCGCACCGTCCTGGGCGAGGGCGACGAGCTCCTCGACGTCTCGGCCCTGCCCTGGCCCGAGCCCGGCGCGTGGCACGCCGCCTGCCTGGCCGGGCCGCTGGTGGCCGACGGCGCCGACGCCCCGGCCGGGCGCCCGCTGCGGATGGTCGCCGGGCAGCTCTACCTGGAGCGCTACTGGCGCGAGGAGGAGCTCGTGCGGCTCTCCCTGCGCGAGCGGGCCGCCGCCGCGCCGCCCGCGCACGACCTCGCCGCGCTGCGCGCCGGCCTCGACGCGCTGTTCCCCGACCCGCTCGCGCTGCGCCAGCGCCAGGCCGCCGCCGTGGCGTCGCTGCGGCGCGTCACCGTGCTCGCCGGCGGCCCGGGCACCGGCAAGACCACCACCGTCGCGGCGCTGCTGACGCTGCTGCTCGACCAGCCCGGCCCGTCGCCGCGCATCGCGCTGGCCGCACCCACCGGCAAGGCCGCGGCCCGGCTGCAGGAGGCGGTCGCCGAGCGCCTGTCCCCCGCGCACCGCGAGCGGGTTGCCGAGGCCTCCACGCTGCACCGGCTGCTGGGCTGGCGGCCCGGCGGCGGCTCCGGGGCGTTCCGGCACGACCGCACGCTCCGGCTGCCCTACGACGTGGTCGTCGTCGACGAGACGTCGATGGTGTCGCTGACGATGATGGCGCGGCTGCTCGACGCGGTGCGCCCCGAAGCCCGCCTCGTGCTGGTCGGCGACCCCGACCAGCTCGCCTCGGTCGAGGCCGGTGCGGTGCTGGGCGACCTCGCGCGCGCCGCGGGCCGCCCCGAGCCCGCCCTCGACAGCGCGCTCGCCGCGCTCGCCGTCCCCACCGGCGTGGTGCACGGCGTCGTCACCCTCGACCACGTCTGGCGCTTCGACGGCGCCATCGCCGAGCTCGCCCGCGCGGTGCAGGCGGGCGACGCCGAGCGCGCGCTGGCCGTCCTGCGCCGCGGCGATCCGGCGCTCGCGTTCACCGACGACGACGGCCCGGCGGCCGTCGAGGGAGCGCGGGCCGACGTCGTCGCAGCCGGCCGTGCGCTCGCCGACGCCGCGCGCGCCGGTGACGTCGACGCCGCGGTCGCCGGTCTCGACGCCCACCGCGTGCTGTGCGCGCACCGCCGCGGCCCGTACGGGGTGGCGCGCTGGACCCTCGACGTCGACCGCTGGCTCGGCCACGGCGGCGCCGCTCGCGAGCCCTGGTGGCCCGGCCGCGCGGTGCTGGTCACCACCAACGACTACGACGCCGGCCTGTTCAACGGCGACACCGGCGTCGCCGTCACCACCCCCGACGGCCTGCGCGTGGCCTTCGCCCGCGGCGGCCCGCCCACCCTGTTCGCCCCGTCGCGGCTGTCGGAGGTCACCGGCGTGCACGCGATGACCGTGCACCGCGGGCAGGGCAGCCAGTTCACGCGCGTCACCGTGGTCCTGCCGCCCGCCGAGTCGCCCCTGCTCACCCGCGAGCTCCTCTACACCGCGGTCACCCGCGCCAAGGACTTCGTGCGGGTGGTGGGCACCGCCGACGCCGTGCGGGCGGCGGTGGAGCGGCCGGTCGCCCGGGCGAGTGGGCTGCGGCACCGGCTCGACTCCTGACCGCTGCACCCCACCGGCGCTCCCGACCGCTCCGGACCAGCACCGCCGCCCGCGTCAGGCCAGGAGGTTCGCCACCGCGAGCTCGATCATGGTGCCGCGGTCGGCGCAGCCGGTCGGCTCGACCATCGAGAGCAGCCCGCTGCCGACGTCGACGACGGTCGTGCAGCCCGGACCCGACGTGCGCAGCGCAGCGAGGCCCCCGACCTCGGCGTCGGTGTACCCACCGGAGAAGGGCGTCGGCGCGGACCGGATGCCGTCGAGGTCCTCGCCGGGAAACACCAACAGCGTCGCCACCGGCACGGCGAAGCCCGCGTCCCGCCGCGTCCACGTGCAGGACCGCGCCGGCCCCGTGTCGGCGGCCCGCCCGGCGCCGAGCCCGGCCGTGGCGAGCTGCGCGGGGGTGAGCAGGTCGCACGGGGCCACTGCGGCGAGGTCCGGCCCGCCCGCTCCCCGGGCGCACCCTGCTCCGGACAGCACCAGTCCGGCCGTCGCCAGCACCGCGGTCATGATCGTGATCATCCTCATCGGCGGAGGGTGGCAGGCCGACCCTGCGCCCCGTGGCGCTTTCGGAGAACCGGACGGGCCGGTCAGGCCGCCGCGAACGCCGCCCGCCGCAGCGCCCGGTACATCAGCGCGGGGTCGCCGAGGCGGCGGCGCAGGGCGCGCTCCAGCCCGGCGATCGGGTAGAGGTTCTGCGGCGCGCGGGAGTCCTTGTAGGCGGAGGAGGCGAAGCGCGGGATCGTCGCCTGGCTGACGTCGGCGAGCGCGACGACCAGCTCCGGCGCCAGCTCGCCGCCGCACTCCACCCGCACCACCCCGGCCCACGGGGCGCCCGGCGGGCACGGCAGCCGCAGGTACCAGGTGTGGCGGTGCAGGGCGCGGTCGCTCTCGGGCTGCTCGAGGCGGAACACCGGCGTGCGCTGCGCCGGGCCCAGCTGCGCCACGACCGCGTTGAGCGCGGGCGGGAGGTAGGTGCGGGCGTGGGTCTTGACCAGCCCGAGCGCGCGGGGCAGGTGCAGGCGCCCGAGCGCGCCGTCGACGACGATCAGGTCGTCCTCGGCGCCGTGCTCGTCGCGGGCGCCCGCGGCGACGAGGAGCTCGGTCTCCTGCATCCGCGTCTGCACCGCGACGCTCAGCGCCTTGCCCGGGTCCTCCCCCGCCCGACCGGGTTCGACGCGGGTGCAGGCGTAGGTGCCCGCCGGGGTGGTGACGTCGACGCCGTCGGGCGAGCTCGTGACCAGGCCGCGCCGCACCTCGGCCCGCACCAGGTGCGCGCCGTCGTCGGTGCAGCAGCACACGACGCCCGCGGCGTAGGAGGCGCACAGCGCCGGCGAGGCGGTGCCGTCGCTCTCGTCGACCCAGACCTGCGCGTCGGTGCGGCGCACGCCGTCGACGAACAGCACCCGCGAGGGCGGGAGCACGCCGGGCGTCGGGTCGACCGGCCCCCACTCCTCGGCCGGCCGCTCCAGCCCGACCACGGCCTCGACCCGCGAGGGCTCCAGGTCGGTGCCGACGCTGGTGCCGTAGGACGGGTCCCACGGGTCGACGGAGAACCTCATGGCGCCACCCTCACAGGTCCTCCCGCGTGACCGACGACGTGCGCTGGTCGCGCCCCACCCGGAACCGCACCGGCACCCGCTCGGCCAGCGCCGGCACGTGCGTGACGACCCCGACCATCCGGTCGCCGCGGGCCGCCAGGTTCTCCAGCGTGCTCGCGACGACCTCGAGGTTGGCCTCGTCGAGCGTGCCGAAACCCTCGTCCAGGAAGATCGACTCCAGCCGCGCGGCGCCGCGGGCGGCGAGCCCGGACATCTGCGCGGACAGGGCCAGGGCGAGCGCGAGGCTGGCCTGGAACGTCTCCCCGCCCGACAGCGTCTTGACCGGCCGCCGCGCGTCGGCGTCGGCGTGGTCGATCACCAGGAACTCGCCGTGGTCGTGGGTGAGCGCGAACTGCCCGCCCGACAGCTCGGCGAGGCTGGTGGACGCGTCGGCCACCAGCGCGTCGAGCGCGGAGGCGACCAGCCAGCGCGGGAAGCCGTCGGAGCGCAGCAGCCCGCCCAGCATCTTCGCGACCTGCTGGGCCTCCTCGGCGGCGTCGCGGTCGGCCGCGATCCGCTCCGCGGTGGCCTTCCGCTCGGCCAGCCGCGCGTGCGCGCCCCGCGCCCGCTCGACGGCCGCGGCGACCACGCTGCGCGCGGCCGCCGGGTCGGCGTCGTCGCCGCGCGCGTTCCCGGCTCCCGCGGCCTCCCGGGCCCGCGCAGGACCCGGTTCGGCGCGCGGGAGGACGAGGTCGTGGGCCGCCAGGTCGTCCACCAGCGCGGCCACCGCGGCCTCGCGGGCCTCGCGCGCGGCGCGGGCGGCGCCGTCGGCCGCGGTCCAGCGGGTGCGGCGGTCGGCGACCGCGTCGGACGCCCAGCCCACCAGCGTGCCCCAGGCGGCGCCCAGGTCGTCGCCGGTGACGGCCGGGGCCCCGAGCGGGACGAGCGGGTCGCGGGCCGTGCGCAGCGCCGCCCAGGCCGCGGCGACCTCGTCGGCCACCTGTGCGGCGTCGCGCTCGGCCGCGCGCAGGGCGGTGCGGGCGGAGCGCAGCGCGGCGTCGGAGGTGCGGGCGGCGTCCTCCAGGACGCTGCGGCGGGCCAGGTCGCGGGCGGCGTCGGCGTCGGACGGCGCGCCGTCGAGCGCGGTGCGCAGCTCGGCGAGCCGCGCCTGCACCCCGTCGACGGCCCCGCGCGCCTCCTGCTCGGCACGCGCGGCCGCCGTCTCCTCGGCGCGCCGCTCGGTGGCGGCGCGGTCGGCCGCGTGCAGCGCGCGCCCGGCCGCGTCGGACTCCCCGTCGGCGGCGGCCACCGCGGCCCGCGCCGACGCCAGCGACGCGTCCCGGGCCTCGGCCTGCTCCGCCGCCCACGCGACGAGCGCGGTCCAGCCGGCGAGCACGTCGTCGTCGGCGACGGCGGGCGCCCCGAACGGGACGAGCGGGTCGCGGGCGGTGCGCAGCGCGGCCGCCGCCCCCGCCGCGTCGGCCCGCACGGCCTCGACCTCGCGCGCCTCGGCCTCCCGCTCGCGGCGCGCCGCGCGGACGGCGGTGTCGGCCTCGCGCGCCGCGCGCTCGGCCTCGTCGAGCCGGGCGAGCTCCCGCTCGACGGTGGCGGCGTCGGGCTCGGGGCGCAGCCGGGCCAGCGCGGCGTCGAGCCGCTCGTGCTCGGCGGCGGCGCGGGCCAGCGCGGCGGCGGCCGCCGCCTCGTGCGCGCGGGCCGTGTCGTGCGCGGCCGCCGCGTCGGCGACGGCCTGCTCCGCCCCCGGGTCGGCGGGCGCCCCGGGCGGCGGCAGCGTCGCGACCGCCTGCGCGCACACCGGGCACGGCTCCCCCACGGCCAGCGCGGGGCGCAGCGTCGCGGCGACGTCGGCGCGCTGGACCTCCGCGCGCCGGCCCTCGGCGTGCTCGAGCGCGTGCCGCGCCGTGCGCACCCGACCGGTCGCCTCGGCGGCGGCCCGCTCGGCGGCGGCGAGCGACCCGGCGGCCGACTCCTGCTCCCGCAGGAGCGTCGCGCGCTCGGCGTGCTCGCGCCGCGCCTGCTCCAGCGGGGCGCGGGCCGGAGCGGCGTCGAGCGCGTCGCGGGCGCGCGTGTCGGCGGCCTCGGCCGCGGCCAGCGCGGTGTCGGCGACGGCCAGCGCGGCGACCGCGGCGCTGCGGCGTCGGCCCAGCGCGTCGAGGCCCGCGGGGACGGCGAGCGCGCGCAGCCCGTCGCGCTCCCCGACGAGCCGGCGGACGGTCTCCCCCGCCGTCGCCGCGGCGGTGGCGGCGGCGTCGCGGACCGCGCGGGCGGTGTCGAGCGCGGTGCGGGCGTCGGCGGCGTCGCGGGCGGCGGTGTCGTAGGCGGCGAGGGACTTGGCGTGCCGGTCGCGCAGGCCGGGGAGGTCGGCGGTGAGCGACGCGAGCTCGGCGTGCCGCGCGCGCACCAGCTCCAACGGGCCGCGCTCGGGGGCGGCGGCGAGCGCGTCGCGGGCGGCGGTGTCGGCCTCCTCGGCGTCGGCGTGGGCGGTGGCGGCGGTGGTGAGCGCGGCGGCGGCCGCGGCGCGCCGGGCGTCGAGGCCCGCCAGGTCGTCGGGCGCGACGAGCGCCGCGAGCACGGTGCCCTCGGCGCGGATCCGGGTGGCGTCGGCCTCGGCCGCGGCCTGCGCGGCGGCGGCCGCCTCCACCTGCGGCACGAGCGCGTCGACCCGCCCCGCCAGCGCCACCAGCGCCTCCACCCGCTCCTGCGCGGCCGCCTCGGCCTCCGCGGTGGCGTCGGCGTAGCCCGCGAGCTGCTCGCCGAGCACGTCGGCGCGCTGGCGCGCCGCGGAGGCCTCGCTGTTGGCCTCGCGCGCGATCTGGTCGTAGAGCCCGAGCCCGAGGATCCGGACCAGCTTCTCCTGGCGCTTGCGCGGCTCGGTGTGCAGGAATTCCGCGAAGTCGCCCTGGGGCAGCACGACGCACGTCGTGAAGTCGCCGAAGGGCAGGCCGAGCAGCTCCTCGACGGCCGTGGTGACGCCGCCCGCGCCGTCGGCCAGCGGCTCGGTCTCGTCGTCGACGCCGCCCTCGGCCGACGGGTCGCGCAGCCGCTCCAGCCGTGCCGACCGCACCGACACCGCGCCCGACGCCGCCCGCCGCAGCTCCCGCGCGGCGACGTAGCGCGCGCCGCCGACGTCGAACACGAGCGTGACGGTGCCCCGCCCGGCCGTCGGGGCGAGCGCCAGCGACACCGTCCGCTGGTTGTCCCACCGCGGCACCGACCCGTAGAGGGCGAACGTGATCGCGTCGATCACCGTGGACTTGCCCGAGCCGGTGGGCCCGACGAGAGCGAAGTACTCGGCGCCGGTGAAGTCGACGACCGTGCGCTCGCGGAAGGACGCGAAGCCGTCGAGGACCAGGCGGACGGGCTTCATCCGGACCCCCGGTCGTGCCCGGACACGGTGTCGTGCCCGGACACCTTGTCGTGCAGCGTGCGGAACAGCGTCTCCACGCGCGGGTCGGCCACGCCCTTCGTGCCCAGGTACTCGGTGAACAGCTCCGACGGGCTGCGCTCGGCCCCGCCCCCGGACGGCCGCGACGCCTCCGGCACGGCGGCGAACTCGGGGTCGATGCGCACCTCGAGCGCGTTCGGCAGCACCGCCGTCACCTCCTCCCGCAGCCCGGCGCGGGCGGGCTCGGTGACCCACACGCGCAACCAGTCGTCCCCGACCGTGCCAGACAGCACCGACAGTTCCGCGACGGTGCCGCGCACGGTCCGCAGCCGGCGCCCCGACGTGACCGGGATGTCGGTGATCCGCGCGGGCGTCGACGGGGTGGCCTCGACCAGGCAGACGACGGGCTGGTTCTGCTGCTCCCCGAAGTCGACGGCGAGCGGCGCGCCGGAGTAGTGGACGGGGCACGGCGCCTCCATCCGCTGGCGGCGGTGCAGGTGGCCCAGGGCGACGTAGTGCGCCTCGATCGGGAAGATGCTCGCCGGCACCGCGTACTCGAAGATCGACTGCGCGGCGCGCTCGCCGCCGCCGAACGTCCCGTTCAGCACGGTCAGGTGGGCCATGACGAGGTTGACGCCGTCGTCGCGGAAGCCGGCGGTGAGGGTGCCGAGGACGTCGCGCAGGTTCTGGTCGTAGGCGTTCGTGTTCTCGCCCGGGGTCTGCGCGACGAGGTCGGCCGCGCGCACGGCGTAGCGCTGGGAGAGGAACGGCAGGACGGCGACGGTCACGGGCTCGCCGGTCGACCGCGCGTCGAAGCGCACGACGCCACCGCGGTCGGCCGTCCGCACCTCGCCGACCAGCGTGATCCCCGACGCCGACGCCAGCGGGCGGTACGCGTCGAGCGCGCGGGCGTGGTCGTGGTTGCCGGCGATCGCGATGACCTCCGCACCCGTCGCGGCCAGCCCCATCAGCGTGCGGATGACGAGCTTCTGGGCCTCGGCGGAGGGCGCGGCGGTGTCGTAGAGGTCGCCCGCGACGAGCACTGCGTCGACCTCCTGCTCCCGCGCGATCGCCACGATCTCGCGCAGCACCCGCTCCTGCTCCTCCAGCCGCGAGTGGCCCTTGAGCGTCTTGCCGACGTGCCAGTCGGCGGTGTGCAGGAAGCGCATAGGGCGACGATCGTAGGCGGGCCCTGTGTTCTGTCGGGGGTCGGTGCCACTCTGTCGGCCATGCCCACCCGAGACGCCCCCTGGCCCGCCGGAACGCCGTGCTGGGTCGACCACGCCGCGCCCGACGTCGATGCCGCCACCGCGTTCTACGGCCCTGTGCTGGGGTGGTCGTTCGTCGACACCGGCGAGCAGTTCGGCCACTACACGCTCGCGCAGGTCGGCGGGCGGTCGGCCGCGGCGCTCGGCCCGGCGCAGCCCGGGCAGCCCGCGGCCTGGACGCTGTACCTGGCCAGCGACGACGCCGCCGCCACCGCACGGGCGGTCACCGAGCACGGCGGCACCGTGCTCGTGGAGCCGTTCGAGATCCCGGGCAACGGGCACCTCGGCACGGCGCTCGACACCTCCGGCGCCGCGTTCGGCATCTGGCAGCACGGCGGCACGATCGGCGCCGAGGTCCACGGCGAGCCCGGCGCGCTGCTCTGGGAGGACGCCCGCCTCACCGACCCCGTGGCGGGGCAGGAGTTCTACGCGTCGGTCTTCGGCTGGACCTACGACGCCGTCCCCGGCGCCCCCGACGACTACGCCACCTTCTCCGTCGGCGGGGAGATCGCGGGCGGCATCGGCGGCATGATGGGCGCCCCCGCCGGCACGCCCAGCCACTGGCTGCCCTACTTCATGGTGTCCGACGTCGACGCGGCGGTGGCCGCGGCGGTCGGCGCGTCGGTGCCGATGCCGCCCACCGACACCCCGTTCGGGCGGATGGCGATCCTGGTCGACCCCTTCGATGCGAGCTTCGCGGTGCACGGGGGGATGGAAGGCTGACGCGTCAGCCGTGAGTGGCAACGAGTGCCCTGGCACTCGTTGCCGCTCACGGCCTAGAACGGCGCGTCGTCGTCCTCCGCACCCGCCGGGAGGCGGGCGAAGGGGTCCCTCGCCGTCGCCGCGTGCCCGTTCGTCGACGCCGGCGCCCCGGCGCTCTCCGAGAGCCGCGTCGCCCACGCCGGGAACGGGAACTCCACCGCCAGCGGCACCGGGATCTCGGGCTGCGAGACGAACATCGTCCCGGGCTTCGCCAGCACCGCCCGCGCCCGCTGCGAGGGCGGGAGGAAGCCGTACTCGGGGCGCCCGGCCTCGGCGGGGTCGAGCCGCCCGACCACCTTGATCGAGGAGTTCGACACGATCCGCCGCTCCACCTCCGACGCCGTCTGCTGCGCGCCGATCAGGATGATGCCGAGCGAGCGCCCGCGCTCGGCGATGTCGAGCAGCACCTCCTTGATCGGCGACGAGCCCTCGCGCGGGGCGTACTTGTTCAGCTCGTCGATCATCGTGAACAGCAGCCCCGCCGCCCCGGCCTGCTCCTTGCGCGCGGTCTCCGCGGCCAGCACCACGCCGACGACGAAGCGCTGGGCGCGCTCGGGCAGGTTGTGCAGGTCGACGACCGTGACCTGCTGGTTCTCCGTGCTCACCCGCCGCCCCGGCGCGTCGGCGAGGTCGCCGCGGACGATCGTGCGCAGCGGCTTGAGCGAGGAGCGAAGGCGGCGCAGGAACGCGTTGACCGTGCCGATGCCGGTGACGGGGCCGGCCCAGTCGCGGCGGGCGTCCTCGTCGGCGAGCCGGTCGGCGACGAACTCGACGAGCGCGTCGTAGCTGCGCAGCGTCTGCCCCTCGACGACTACGGCGCCGTCGGCGACGGGCACGGCGACCCGCTTCAGCCGGGCCGCGACCTGGTGGATCACCATCGTGTACTGGTTGCGCTCGTCCTCGGCGTCGGCGAACACGAACGGCAGCAGCTCACCGGAGCAGAACTCGGCGAGCGTCCACCAGAACGCCGCCACCCCGCTCGTGCGCCCGCTGACGTACGGGCGGCCGGTGGGGTCGTCGGGCGTGGGCGGGGCGAAGAAGCCGGCCGAGGAGAACGGCGAGGCCGGCAGGTTCAGGCGGGCGTAGCGGGCGCGCTGCTCGTCGTCGAGCCGGGCGTTGGCGTGGTCGAGGAACAGCAGGTCCTCGCCCTTGACGCTGAACACGAGCGCCTTCGCGTTCACCGCGCGCCGTCCGAGCACCCCGGAGCGGAAGATCGAGTAGAGCAGGAACAGCGCGAAGCTGGTCTTCGTCGCCACGCCGGAGATGCCGCTGATGGAGACGTGGCCGCCGCGGGTGCCGTCGAGGAACTCCAGGTTGACGAAGATCGGCTCCCCGTCGCGGCCGAGGCCGACGGGCACCTTGAGGTCCATCTTGTCGAAGTAGAGGGCCTGCGCGCGCTCGTGGCCGGTGGCGCGGCGGACGGGCGAGCCGGGCGTCGGCGGCACGTAGACCTCGGGCTCGACCCGGGTGGTCGTGATCTCGGCGACCTCCTGCACCTGCGCGGGCAGCACGCCGTCGGCGATGAGGAAGACGTCGGAGCCGAAGGTGGCGCCCTCGTGCCGCGCCCGCACCTCGGTGACCACCCCGGACGTCGTCACGGCGCCGTGCCCGGGCACCGACCGCTGCGTGACGACCACGTCGTCGAGCTGCAGGTACTCCCCCGGCTGCAGGGCGACGCAGAACTGCAGCGGCGTCGAGTCCTCCGTGCCGACGACGAGTCCGACGGGCGACGGGGTGGGCGGGGACGACACGCGGCGAGCCTAGTGACCCTCGACCCCCGCCCCACCGCCGCCTACTGTCGACCCTCCACGACGGGGAGAGGACGACGATGACCGAGCCCAGGTTCGATCTCGGCTGGATGGACGACGTGATCCGGGGTCTGCACTCCCTGACCTCCGACCAGGTCCCCGCCCTGGAGATCACCCTGCTCGACGCGGTGGTCGACTGGCTGTTCTCGCCGCAGAACCCGCAGACCGCCGACCCGCAGGCCGAGTACGACGAGTCGCACGCGGGCACGCTGGTCTCCACGATGTTCACCGCCGTCGACACCTCGCGGACGTTCCTGCCGAAGCAGGAGCCCGCCGTCACCGACGCGATCACGGCGGCGCGGGCCCGGATGGTCGACGGCGCGCACGAGCTGTCGGCGCAGGGCCCCGAGGGCATCTCGATCCTGGTGTCGCGCGCGATGCCCGCGGTGCTCGCCGAGCTGAGCGGCAACTCCGGCGAGCGCGCCAAGCAGGCCCACGGCGTCTTCGTCTACCTGCTCTACACGCTCGCGCTGGGCACCCGCACCGAGCACGACCCGGTCGTCATGGACGGGGTCGTCGAGGCGTTCGTCGGATGGGACGGCGTGCTGCGCGGCGGGTACGCCCTCCCCTGGCGCCCCGCCCGCCCCGCCGAGGATCAGGCCGAGTAGCGCTGCTGGATGGCCGCCATGCCGGCGCCGAAGACCCCGTCCGCGAAGAGCTTGACCAGCTCGGGCTCGTCGGCGGCGTCGGCGTCGAAGTCGGTCCACCACTCCACGAACGCCCGGCCCGTGTCGGTCACCGGCGCCACCCGGACCGTCGCGACGTAGCGGCGCACCGGGAACGGGCTCTCGAGGATCTCGTAGGTCTGGCTGCGCACGTGGTCGTCGAGGGCGAGCAGGCGCTCGACGACGGTGCCGCCGTCGCCCAGCGTCAGCCGGCGCACCGCACCGGCCTCCGCGGCGCTGCCGTCGGTGTCGAGCGCGCTGGCGGCGATCGCCGGCATCCAGGACGCGAGGCCGTTGAAGTCGCGGACGATCCCCCAGACCTCGTCGGCGGAGGCGGCGATCACGGCACTGGCGTAGGCGCGGGGCATCAGGCGGTTCCTCTCGGGCGGAGACGGTTCTTGAAGGCTCGGGTCTGCTCGGTCAGCGCGATCTCGGTGGGCAGGCGCTCCATGGACGACGCGCCGTAGAAGCCGTGGCAGTACCGGGTGCGCTCCAGCACGTGGGCGGCGTCGTCGGGCGAGGAGATCGGCCCGCCGTGGCAGAGCACGAGGACGTCGTCGCGCACCTCCCGCGCGGCCGCGGACCACTCGTCGATCAGCGCGACGCAGTCGTCCAGGGTCTTGGCGGTGCCCGCCCCGATCGCGCCGCCGGTGGTCAGGCCCATGTGGCAGACGACGAGGTCGGCGCCGGCGCGCGCCATCACGCGCGCGTCGTCGGCGGAGAAGACGTAGGGGGTGGTGAGCAGGTCGGCGGCGTGGGCGGCGGCGATCATGTCGACCTCCAGCCCGAATCCCATCCCGGTCTCCTCGAGGTTGGCGCGGAAGACGCCGTCGATGAGGCCGACGGTCGGGAAGTTCTGCACGCCCGCGAAGCCGAGGTCGGCGAGCTCGCGCAGGAAGCGGTCGGTGAGCAGGAAGGGGTCGGTGCCGTTGACGCCCGCGAGCACCGGGGTGCGCTCGACGACCGGCAGCACCTCCGCGGCCATCTCGACGACGATCTCGTTGGCGTTGCCGTAGGCCAGCAGCCCGGCCAGCGAGCCGCGGCCGGCCATCCGGTAGCGGCCGGAGTTGTAGATGACGATGAGGTCGATGCCGCCGGCCTCCTCGCACTTGGCCGACAGGCCGGTGCCCGCGCCGCCGCCGACGATGGGCTCGCCGCGGGCGGCCATGTCGGCGAAGCGCTCGACGAGCTCGGCGCGCCGGAACCTCACTCCGACACCTCCCGCCACGCGTCGAGGACCGCGTCGGCGAACTCCGGGTCGTTGACGTGGTGCGGCACCCGGCGCACGATCCCCGGCCGCGCGTCCTTCTCGACCGCGGAGAACAGCGCCTCGTCGGCCTCCGGGTCGTGAAACGGCTGGCCGGGCGCGTCGAGCGCGGAGACGCCGCCGGTCGGCAGCAGGAACAGCGCCGGCCCCGTCATCGCGTTGAGCTTGCGGGCCAGGAACTCCCCGACGGCGACGTTCTCCGCCGGGGTCGTCCGCATGAGCGTGACCTGCGCGTTGTGCACGTAGAGCAGCCTCCCGTCGAAGCGCCCGGGCACGTCGGCCCCGAAGTTGACCATGTCCAGCGCCCCGCACGATCCCACGTACGGCACGCCGGTGCGCGCGACGGCGTCGAGCCGGTCCTCCCCCGCGGCCATCACGCCGCCGACGAGGAGGTCGGCGATCTCGGTGGTGGTGAGGTCGAGGACGCCGCCGATCAGCCCGTCGTCGACGAGCTTCTCCATCGCGCGCCCGCCGGTGCCGGTGGCGTGGAAGACGAGCGCGTCGACGTCGTCGCCGAGGCGCTCGCGGACGTGGGTGACGCACGGCGTCGTCACGCCGAACATGGTGAGCCCGACGGCCGGGCGGTCGTCCGCGGCGGGCACCCGGTGGGTGAGCATCCCGACCAGCGCGTGCGCGGCGTTGGCGAGCACGCGCCGGGAGATGCGGTTGAGCCCGGCGACGTCGGTGACCGAGTGCAGCATCGCGATGTCCGACGCCCCGACGTAGGGCGCGACGTCACCGGACGCCACCGTCGACACCATGATCTTCGGGACGCCCACGGGCAGCGCCCGCATCGCCGGCGCCACGATCGCGGTGCCGCCGGAACCGCCGAGCCCGAGGATCCCGGCGACGTCGTCGCGGGCGCGGATCCAGTGCTCCAGCGCGACGGACATCGCGCTCACGGCCGTGCCGCGGTCGCCGGTGAACACGGCGCCGGCGCCGTCGGGGTGGGCCGCGGCGACCTCGGCGGCTGGCACGTCACCCCCGCTCGACGGGCCGGTGGAGACGTCGACGAGCCGCGCCTCCACCCCCGCCGCCCGCAGCAGGTCGGCCGCGTACGCGAGCTCCGCGGCCTTGGTGTCCAGGGTGCCGACGACGTAGGCGATCACCCGATCAGTTGTAGCGCATGGCCACGGCTAACGGGTGCCGGAGTGACGGCGATGTCCGGTTCACGAGGTTCGGGGGGTTCATGGTTCTCACTGGAGCACTGGTCAAGGCGGTCGTCGGTCTGGTCGCGGTCGCCGGGGTGACGACGGCGGTGGTCGTCGCGACGTCGGGCGGGCCGGACGAGGCGATCGTGACGCGGGTCGTCGACGGCGACACGATCGACGTGACCGTCGGGGGCACCGAGCACCGGGTGCGCCTGCTCAACATCGACACCCCGGAGTCCGTCGACCCGGACCGGCCCGTCGAGTGCCTGGCCCTCGAGGCGACGGCGTTCCTGGAGGACCTGCTGCCGAGCGGGACGCCGGTGCGGCTCGAGTACGACGAGGTCCGCACCGATCGCTACGACCGGACCCTTGCCGGCGTGTTCACCGCTGCTGGGGCACTGGTGAACGCGGAGATCGCCCGCGCCGGGCTCGCCGCCGTCGTGGTGTTCGACGACAACGTCCGCTTCCTGCCGCCGGTCGAGGAGGCTCGGGCGGAAGCCGAGGCGGCGGGCGTCGGGCTGTACTCGGCGGACGTGGAGTGCACCCTCCCCGCGCAGGTGGCGGCGCTGGAGGCCGTTCCCGCCGTAGCCGCCCCACCGGCGGCCGCGACGTCGAGCGCGTTCACGGTCGCAGTGAACACCGAATCGATCCTCGTCTCTGCTGCCGACCGTCTCCTCGTCCTGGTCCGCGACACCACCCGACCCGCTCTGGCGGTGTTCGAGCAGTCCGCTCGCCTGCGCTTCGCGGACCGGGTCGACGAGGTGCGCGCTGCGGCGGCGGCCCGGCGCGCGGAGCTGCAGGGCACCGCAGGTGTGCGACTCGCGGCCGAACAGGCAGAGGCCGCGCGGATCGCCGAGGAGGCACGACAGGCGGAGCAGGCCCGGGCGGAGGCCGAGGCCGCAGAGGCTCGCGAAGCCGAGGAGCGACGCCGGCGAGCAGAGGAGCGCGACCGGGCATCCGCGCCCTCCCCGCCGAGCAGCGGCGGGAGCAGCAGTGGCGGCGACACCTACACCGGCAAACGCTGCTACGAACCGGGTGGGGTCGTCTACCGCCCGTGCTGATTGCGCGACGGGCATGCCTCGACGCGTGAGAGGAACGTCAGTGCTGTTCGGCCGGGCCCGAACTACCGTGGCGTTCCTCTCACGCGCCCCCGGCCACCTGTGCACCACCGCCGCCGCTCACCGGACAGGTCACGCGAGCACGTAGCGCGCACCCAGCACGTCCGCCCACTCAGTGAGCGCGGGCTGCGCTGCCGCGGCGTCGGCGAACCGCTCGATCGACCAGAACAGTGTCGGGACCGCGGGAACCACCGTCCCCCCTGCCTCGACGACCGACTGCGGCTAGCTCGCGCCCCCGGCCAGCACCACCAGGTCCTCCCCCGTCAGCCCCGGCCACCCGTGCACCACCCGCCGCCACTCCCCCGGCACCGCCGACGCCCCGAACCGCGCCCCGAGCAGGGCGCCGGCGATCGCCGCGACGGTGTCGGTGTCGCCGCCCCCGCGCACCGCGGCCTGCAGGCCGTCGACCAGGTCCCTTGCCCCGGCCACCGCCGACCATGCCCCCTGCAGCGCCGCCACCACCCAGCCGTTGGTCGCGGCGAAGGCCGAGGGGTCGTTGCGCTCGGCCTCGTCGATCCACCCCTCCCACGCCGGGTCGACGTGCGGCAGCCCGACGCGGACGTCGAGCTCGCCGGTGCGCACGGCGCGGTCGATCGCCAGGCACCACAGCACGCAGGCGTCGCCGGCGACGGGGTCGTGGTGCGTCAGGCCCGACACCGCCCGCGCGGCCTCCACCACCCCGGTGCTGCGCAGGGCTACCGGCGCCGTGCGCATGAGCGAGCCGTTGCCCGCGCTGCGCCCGGTCGCGGCGTGCACGGCCGCCGCCCGTTCCCGCATCCGCGCCGCGGCCCCGGCCCGTGGCGTGCCGCGCAGCGCCCCGAGCACCGCCGCGGTCTGGGTGCCGACGTCGGCCGGGCCGGCGGCGAACCAGTCCAGGAACCCGGCGGCGACGGCGTCGAGCGCGGCGTCCGTGCGCAGGTCGCCGGGCACCCGCGCGATCACGCACGCCATCTCGGTGTCGTCGCTCCACTGCCCCGGCGCATAGCCGCCGAGCCCGCCGCCGAGCATCTCCGCGCGCTCCCCCAGCGCGCGGCTGCCCAGCTCGTACGGGACGCCGAGCGCGTCGCCGCACGCCGCGCCGAGCAGCACCCCCGCCGCGCGGTCCTCCTCGGTGCTCACGCCGCCGCCCGCTCGTTGATCGCCACCGCGTGCACGTCCCGACCCTGCCACCGCAGCACCGACACCCGCGGCCCGAGGTCGCGGACGAACCGCCGCGCGTGGCGCCCGAGCGTGGCCACCGGACGGCGGCCGAGTGCGTCGAGCGCGGCCGCGTGCAGCAGACCGCCCCACACGGCGGCGAGCGTCGACGGGGCGTCGAACACCTCCAGCAGGACCGGTCGCCCCGCGATCCCGACCAGCACCCCGCTCTGGAACGGCAGCGGCGACAGGCCCGCGACCAGCGCGGACGCGGCCGCGTCGAGGTGGCGGACGGTGTCGAACAGCGACTCCCCGTGGCCGTAGCGCGCCACCCGCTCCCACACCTCCCGCTGGCCCGACGCCGTGCGCACCGCGAGCGGCGCCCGCCGCCCGTCGCGCGCGTGCACCCCCGCCCCGGCCCAGCGGGCCTGCTCCACGCACCGCACCGGCAGCACCGCCGCCGACCCCGGCTCGACGAGCACCGACCGCGCCGCCACCCGGTCCTGCCGGCCCCCGGCCAGCAGCTCGCCCTCCAGCACGAGCGCGGGCCGGTCGCCGGGGTTGGTGACGAGCAGCTCCCCCACCGCGGCGTCGCGGCGCTCGGCCACGACCACGCCCCCCAGCGCGTAGCCGGTGTCGGCGACCGCGGCGCCGTTGAACACGGGGAACACCGTCAGCGCTCCCCGCACCACCGGGTTGCCCACGTGCACGTCCATCCCGACCACTCCCTCATTAGCGCAAGACTGCGATAACTAATAAGAGCACGAGTGCGCTAACTTGTCCAGCATGATCTGGCGCGACTCCTCCGGCCGCACGCTGGCCGACTACCCGCACCCCTCGGTGGCCGTCGACGTCGCCCTGCTCACCGTCGCCGACGACCGGCTCTGCGTCCTGCTGCACGAGGGCCGCGCGCTGCCGGGCACGTTCCTGCGGATCGACGAGACCCTGCGCGCCGCCGCCCTGCGCGTGCTGCGCGACAAGGCGGGCGTGACGGGTGAGGAGCCGCGCCAGCTCGCCGTGTTCGACGACCCCGAGCGCGACGACCGCGGCCGCGTCCTGTCCGTCGCCCACGTCGACCTGGTCCCCGCCGAGCGCCTCGACGGCCCGCTGACCCCGGTCGACGACCTGCCGCCGCTCGCGTTCGACCACACCGCGATCGTCGACGCCGCCGTCGCCTGGGCCCGCGACGCCTACGCCGCGCTCCCCGACCCCCGCGGCCTCGTCGGACCCGACTTCACCCTGCTGGAGCTGCAGCGCGTGCACGAGGCCGTGCTCGGCGCGCCCCTGCCCAAGGACACGTTCCGACGCCGGATGCAGGAGCACCTGATCGACACCGGCACACTGAGCCGCGGATCGGTCGGCAAGCCCGCCCGGGTCTTCCGCCGCGCACCCCGGGAGTACGCATGATCAACGACGACGAGCGCATCGCGCTGTTCCTCGACTACGAGAACCTGGCCATCGGCGCGCGCGACGGCCTCGGCGTCACACCGTTCGACTTCGGCCCCATCGCCGACGCCCTGGCCGAGCGCGGGCGGGTCGTCGCGCGGCGGGCGTACGCCGACTGGTCGGCCTTCGACGAGGACCGCCGACTGCTCACCCGCGCGCAGGTCGAGCTGATCGAGATCCCGCAGCGGCTCGGGGCGTCGCGCAAGAACGCGGCCGACATCAAGATGGTCGTCGACGCGATCGAGATGGCGTTCGAGCGCAGCTTCGTCACGACGTTCGCGATCTGCACCGGCGACTCCGACTTCACCCCGCTGGTCAACAAGCTCCGCGAGCTCGACAAGCGCGTGATCGGCATCGGCGTGGAGTCGTCGACGTCGGCGCTGCTGCCGCCCTCGTGCGACGAGTTCCTGTTCTACGACCGCCTGCCCGGCGTCGAGCCGTCGCAGGCGCCGCGCCGCCCCGCGCGCCGGGGTCGCGGGCACGCGGCCGCACCGGTGCCGGTGGAGGCCGTGCCGGTCACCGACGTGGCGCCCGTGGTGGTCGCCGAGGAGCCGGTCGTCGACGAGCCGGCGGCGCCGGTCGAGGAGCGCGAGGTCGGCCCGATCGTCACCACCACCCTGGCCGGGTTGCAGCGCCACGCCGACGGGGTCGTCCTCGCCTCACGGCTCAAGCGCGCGATCCTGCGCAAGGACCCCACCTTCGACGAAGCCGACCACGGCTTCCGCAGCTTCGGCGAGCTCATGCGGCACCTGGAGGCCGCCGGGGTCGTCGAGCTGCGCAAGGGTTCGGCGCAGGGGGACCCCGAGGTCACGTTCCCGCAGGACGCCTCCGCCGACGACGACGCGTTCCGGCTGCTCGTCGACGTCGTCCGCGGGCTGCAGGGCCCGCGCTTCCGCCCGCAGCTCTCCGGCCTCAAGGACCAGCTCCGCAAGCGCGAGCCGGGGTTCAGCGAGAAGCGCTACGGCTTCAACACGTTCCTGTCGTTCGCGAAGGCCGCCCGCGCCCGCGACCTGCTCGCGATGGACTGGGACGAGGACACCGGCGACTACCTGCTGCGCGTGCCCGACTGAGCCACCGGGCCGCCGCCGCCCCGGTGGATCAGGACGCCACCACCCGCGCCGCCGCGAACGTCTCGGCCGGCATCGCCCGCCGCAGGCGCCAGGTGATCGCGATGGGCCGCTCGCCCTCGTGCTGCACGTAGTCGCACAGCCCCAGGCACAGGAACGGGGCCGGGCCGAGGTCGCCGGTCGGGCTGTCGCGGACGAACAGCGCCACGTGCGTGCCGCGCTCGCGGTGGTGCAGGTAGCGCTGCCCCGTCTCCGACGCGATCGACGTGGCGTTCTGCGACTCCCACGCGAAGAGGTCGGGGGCGACGGCGTAGTCGCGGTACATCGTCGTCGGGGAGAAGTCGCGCTCGGTCTTGCGCAGGTTGACCAGCAGGGCGTCGGTCGACGTCGCCGGCGCCCACGCGACGCCGGTGGCGTGGCCGTGCGCCTTGCGCTCCGTCGACGCCCAGCCCAGCGCGGCGAGGACCTCCTCGCGCCGGTAGTGCGCGTGGCTCAGCAGCGGTACGGGCATCAGGCCCTCGCCGAGCGGACGCACGACGTGGCGGGCCGTGTCGGCGCCGAGCGCGACGAGCTCCCGGATCTCGGCGCACACGGCCGGGTGGGCGCGCAGCCGCGCGAGGCCCTCGCCGTAGGAGGCGAACCCGCCGCGGTCGGGCCACAGCACGAAGAACAGCATCCGGGCCAGCGTCTGCTCGCGCGGTGTCAGCTCGTCGTAGCCGGGGCCGTCGACGGTCGCGAGCCGCGCGTAGACCTCCGCCCGCTCCGGGTCGTCGACGTGGGCGAACCCGACGACGCGCCGCAGCAGCGCGTCCTCGTCCGGCCCCGGCGACGCGCACGGCAGGGCGGCCTCGCGCCGCAGGCCCGTCCACGAGCCGTTGCGGCCGTAGACGTCGACGAGCTCGCGCCCGGACTCCGCGAGGTACCCGGACAGCGGCAGGTCACCGTGCGAGCGGAGGTCCGCCACCAGGTCGCGCCGGCGCAGCCGCAGCTGCGCGCGCACGTTGTCGAGCACGATCCGCTGCGCCACGGCGTCGAGCACGAGCTGCGACCCCGACGGCAGGAACGGGAAGCCGTTCTCGACGTCGCGCTCGAGCTGGGCGCGGCTGGTGCCGGTCAGGGCGCGGTAGCGGACGTCGAAGCGGAACTCGCGACGGTGCTGGCCGATGAAGTCGAGCACCGTCAGCACCGCCTTGCCCGGCGCCCGGCGCAGCCCGCGGCCGAGCTGCTGCAGGAACACGGTGGCGCTCTGCGTCGGGCGCAGCAGCAGGACGGTGTCGACCTCGGGCAGGTCGAGGCCCTCGTTGAACAGGTCGACGGTGAACAGGCAGGTCAGCTCGTGCGCCCGCAGGGCCCGCAGCGCGTCGGCCCGCTCCTCGGCCGGGGTCTCGCCGGTGACGGCGCGGCTCGGGATGCCGGCGCGGACGAACACGTCGGCCATGTACCGCGCGTGCCGCACCGACACGCAGAACCCGAGCGCACGCATCGCCCGGACGTCGGTCACCTTGTCGACGGTCTCGCGCACGACCTTCGCCGCGCGGGCGTCGTTGCCGGTGTAGACGTTGTCCAGCGCGGTGACGTCGTAACTGCCGCGCGTCCACTCCAGCCCGTCGAGGTCGACGCCGTCGGCCACGCCGAAGTAGTGGAACGGCACGAGCAGGTCGGCGCGCAGCGCGTCCCACAGGCGCAGCTCGAAGGCGGTGCGGCCGTCGAAGTGGCTGCGGACGTCGGAGCCGTCGGTGCGCTCGGGGGTGGCGGTGAGCCCGAGCAGCTCGCGCGGGGCGAGGTGCTCGAGCAGCCGGCGGTAGGTGGGCGCCTCGGCGTGGTGGAACTCGTCGACGACGACCACGTCGAAGTGGTCGGGCGGCAGCCGGTCGACGCCGTACGCCGACAGCGACTGCACGCTCGCGAACACGTGCTCCCAGCGCTCCGGCCGCTCCCCGCCGACGTAGGTCTCGCCGAACGCGCCGTCGGCGAGCACCTCGCGGTAGGTGCGCGGCGACTGCTCCAGGATCTCCTTGCGGTGCGCGACGAACAGCAGCCGGGCCCGCGGCAGCTCGCGGCGCAGCCGCGCGTAGTCCAGCGCCGCGACGACGGTCTTGCCGGTGCCGGTGGCGGCGACGACCAGGTTGCGGTGCCGGTCGTGCAGCTCGCGCTCCGCGGCGAGGGCCTCCAGGATCTGCTCCTGGTAGGGGTAGGGCCGCACCTCCAGGCCGCTGATCGCGGTCGGTCCGGGCGAGAACGCGTCGCGGCGCAGGGCGGTGCGCAGCCGCTCGGCGTCCTCGGGGCGGTCCGGGTCGTACGGGACGAACGACGGGTCGGCCCAGTAGCTGTCGAACGTGCCGGCGAACTTGCGCACCAGGTCCGGCGTCGCGACCGCGGAGAGCCGCACGTTCCACTCCAGCCCGTCGACGAGCGCGGAGCGCGAGAGGTTGCTGCTGCCGACGAACGCCGTCGTGTAGCCGGAGTCGCGGCGGAACAGCCACGCCTTGGCGTGCAGCCGCGTCGTGCGGGTCTCGTAGCTGATCTTCACCTCGCCGCCGTAGCGGCGCACGAGCTCGTCGACGGCCCGCTGCTCCGTGGCGCCCACGTACGTCGTCGTGATCACCCGGAACGGGACGCCGCGCTCCCTCAACGCCGCCAGCTCCTCGGCCAGCACCCGCACGCCGTGCCAGCGGATGAACGCGCACAGCAGGTCGACGCGGTCGGCCGACCCCAGCTCGGCCCGCACCTCGGTGCTCAGCGACGGCTCGCCGGTGGCGTTGGTCATCAGGGCCGTGGCCGACAGGGGCGTGATCGGCCGCTGCAGCCGGTGCACCCCCGGCGCCACCTCCCGGCTCAGCACCGCGAGCTGCTGGTGCGACGCCACCCGCTCCCCCGGGTCCGCGACCCGCTCCAGCAGCTCGTTGACCAGCGCCAGCCGCTCCTCGGGCCGGCTCATCCCGGCCAGCTTGCGCTCCACGGACTCGGCGATGTGCCGGGCGAGCACGTGCGGTGCGTCGGCCGGCTCGACCCCGTGCCAGCGCGGCGTCAGCCCGGCCAGCCCCGCGACGGCCGCCTCCAGCCCGTCGGTCCGCAGCGACTCGTACACGCCCTCGGGCAGCGGGTGGCTCACGCCACGATCGTGTCGGACGCCCCGCTCGTCCCGATCATCAGGGCCGGACGACGATGTTGCCGACCTTCCGCCCCGAGTCCACCCGCTCGTACGCCGAGGCGATGTCGTCGAGCCCCACCACCCGGTCCAGCACCACGGCCAGCTCCCCCTTCGCCACCCGCTCCAGCAGCAGGGCGAAGTCGGCGGGGTCCTCCGGCGAGGTGCCGGCCCGGACCCGGCCCCGCGCCAGCAGCATCTGCCCCAGCGTCGCGGCGGGGAGCAGCAGCACCCCGTCGTCGGTGAGCAGGCGGCGCCCGGCCGCGGTGGACAGCCGGCCGACCGTGTCGAGCACGACGTCGAACCGGTCGGTCACCTCGTCCAGGCCGGTCCGGGTGTGGTCGACGACCCGGGCGGCGCCGAGGTCGCGCACCAGCGCCGCGTTCGCCCCGCTCGTGACGCCGACGACCGTCGCGCCGTCCTGCGCCGCGAGCTGCACGGCGGTGGTGCCGATCGCCCCCGACGCGCCGACGACGAGCACGGACGCCCCGCGCGTGACCCGACCGCGCAGGAAGTGCAACGCCGTCGACCCGCCGAACAGCACGCCCGCCGCGTCCTCGTGGCTCACCTCCGCCGGCTTGCGCACCACCCGCTTCGCCGGCACGGCCACGAACTCGGCGTGCGTGCCCATCCGCAGCCCGGTCATCCCGCAGACGTCGTCACCCGCGGCGATCCCCTCGACGCCCGGCCCGACGGCCTCGACCGTGCCGGAGAACGTGCCGCCCAGGACCGGCCGCCGCGGCCCCGACCAGCCGAACGCCGGCCGGGCGATCAGGCCGAAGCCGCGCGGGAACCGGGCGGCGCGGATGCGCGCGTCGCCCGAGGTGACGGCCGCGGCGACCACCCGCACGAGCACCTCCCCGGCCCGCGGCACCGGCGTCGACACCTCGGCGATCCGCACGACGTCCGGCGGCCCGTACCTGTCGACGACGGCGGCTCTCATGGCGCTCCTCTACACGTGTACGTTGCTGCCGGACGCTAGCCTTACACCTGTAAGAAGGCAAGGGAGGTGCCCGTGGTCCAGCGCCCCGCGCTCACGCGCGACCGGATCGTCGACGCCGCCGTCCGCGTCGCCGACCGCGGCGGGCTCGTCGGCGTGAGCATGCGCACCGTCGGCCGGGAGCTCGGCGTCGAGGCGATGTCGCTCTACCACCACCTGTCGGGCAAGGACGACCTGCTCGACGCCCTCGCCGACCGCATCTTCACCGGCATCGCGCTCCCCGCGCCGGACGCGCCCTGGCGCCCGGCCATGGCCGCCCGGGCCGCGTCGGCGCGCGAGGTCCTCGCCCGCCACCCGTGGGCGCTCACCCTGATCGAGTCCCGCCGCAACCCCGGCCCGGCGCTGCTCGGGCACCACGACGCCGTGCTCGGCTGCCTGCGCGGCAACGGGTTCGGCGTCGCGCTCGCGTCGCACGCGTTCTCCGTGCTCGACGCCTACGTCTACGGCTTCGTGCTCACCGAGCTCACGCTGCCGTTCGAGCCGGGCGAGAGCACCGAGCAGTTCGTCGACGCCCTCGACCTGCCCGTCGACGCCTACCCGCACCTGGCCGCGATGGTCGCCGAGCAGGTCCGCGGCACCGGCTACGCCTACGGCGACGAGTTCGGCTACGGCCTGGAGCTGATCCTCGACGGGCTCGCCGCCCGCCTCGAGGAGGGAAAGTAGGGTCCCCGTCGTGGACGAACTGGCCTCGGTCGACGGCGTGATCGGTCCGGCGGGGGCCATGACGGTCCCGGTCACCGACGAGGGGCTGCTGCGCGGCGACGGGGTGTTCGAGGTCGCCCGGCTGTACGGCGGGCGGCCCTTCGCGTGGGACGAGCACGTCGAGCGGCTGGAGCGGTCGGCGGCGAACCTGCGCCTGGAGTTCGACCTCGACGCCGCCCAGGCCGAGGTGGCGGCGCTGCTGGAGCGCGCCGGCGCCGTCGACGGGACGGTCCGCCTGCTGATCACCCGGGCCGGGCGTCGCGTCGTGGTGCTCGCCCCGCCGCCCGTGGTCGCGCCGACGATCACGCTCGGCACCGTCGAGTACGCGCCGTCGCGGGTGCTCGACGCCGTCAAGTCGCTGTCCTACGCCGCCAACATGCACGCGTCGCGGCTGGCGCGGGAGGCGGGCGCGGGCGAGGCGCTGCTCGTGACGCCCGACGGGCTCGTCCTGGAGGGGCCGACGTCGGCGTTCTTCTACGTCCGGGGCGGCCGCCTGCACACTCCGCCGCTCGCCGACCACGTCCTCGACTCGATCACCCGTCGGCACGTCCTCGCCGTCTCCGGCGCCACCGAGCGCAGCCTGCGCCGCGACGAGCTGGACGCCCTCGACGAGGCCTTCCTCGCCTCCACGACGCGCGAGGTCCAGCCGGTCGCCGCGATCGACGCCCGCGACCTCCCCGCCGCCCCCGGCCCGCTCACCGCCGCCGCGGCCGACGCGTTCCGCCGGTACGTGGCCGACCGCCTGGCTCCCTGAGGGTCAGACCACCTCGGCCCGCAGCACCACGACCCCGCCGACCAGCAGCCGCAGCCGCTTCTCGGCCCGCACCGCGAACCCCGCCTCCGCGAGGAGGCCCTGCAGCTCGCCCGGCCCGAACGCCAGCATCGGCGAGCGGCGGCGCAGCGGGACCGGGCCGGGGGTGCCGTCGAAGTCGGCCAGCACGAGCGCGCCTCCCGGCCGCAGCACGCGTCGCACCTCCGCGAGCATCTCGGCCCGTCCCGTGGGGTCGAGGTGGTGGAACATCAGCGAGGAGAGCACGAGGTCGCAGGTGCCGTCCGCGGCCGGGACCTCCTGCGCGTAGCCGCGCTCCCAGCGCGCGTCGCGGACGGCCCGCTCGCGGCTCCGCACGGCCTTGCGGCGGGCCGTCGTGAGCATCCGCTCGTCGGGGTCGACGCCGACGAGCCGGACGCCGGGCAGGTCGCGGCCGACCCGGCGCAGCAGCGCGCCGGTGCCGCAGCCGACGTCGACCACCGTCGCCGCGGACGACGCGTCGAGGTCCGCGACCTCTGCGACCGCGGCGTACATCCGCGGCGCGCCGATGAGCCGGCCGAGGGCGTCGTAGAAGACGGGCGGGCGGTGCTCGCCCAGGGCGGGGAGGAAGGACCGGTGCCCGTGACCGTGTCCGTGACCGGCGTGCTGGGAGGTTGTGTCGTCCACCCGACCAGGATGACGGCCCGCGGACCTGCGGAGGTGTCCGATGTGCGGTGATGGTGGGACGATCCGACGGTGCGCACCGTGCGGATGGCCTCGGGCGGGCGGCGCGTGCCCGTCTACGGCTTCACGGCCGGGCCGGCCGGGCCGCGGGTCCTCGTGCACCGCATCGGCGGGGACCACGCGCGGGTGCCGCCGGGCGAGCACGCCCACGACTTCTTCCTCGTCACCTACGTCGGCCACGGGTCCGGCCGGGTCGCCGGGCCGGGCGACCTGTTCGTCGTCGCGCCGGGCGACGTCGTCGGGCCGACGACGTGGGGCGGCGATCCGGAGGACCTGCACGGCGTGGCCGGCTGGTCGGTGATGTTCGACGCCGACGTGCTCGGCGCGCAGCCCGCGGCCTCCCCGCTCGCCTGGGGCGCGCACCCGCTGCTGGCCCCGTTCGTCGGCGGGCGCCCGTCGGGGACGACCCGGATGGCCGTCCCGCCCGACGCCCGCCCGGACTGGGAACGGCGGTTCGCGCTCCTGGAGGCCGAGCTGCGGGAGCGCCGCGACGGCCACCACGCCGCGGCCACGGCCCACCTCACGCTGCTGCTCGTCGACGTCGCCCGGCTCGCGGTCGGCGTCGAGGGCGGCGTGGTCGCCGACCTGCGCCTCAACCGCGAGCCCCTGCTGGGCGACGTCTTCGCGGTGATCGAGCAGCGCTACGCCGAGCCCCTGTCGCTGCGCGACGTCGCCGCCGCCGTCGGGCTCTCCCCCGGGCACCTGACGACGCGCGTGCGCGACCGCACCGGCCGCACGGTTCTGGAGTGGATCACCGAGCGCCGGATGCTGGAGGCGCGCCGGCTGCTCGCGTCGACGGACTCCCCGGTCGCGGCCGTGGGCCGCGCCGTCGGCTTCCCCGACGCCGGCTACTTCGCGCGGGTCTTCCGCCGCGAGCACGGCACGACGCCGGGCGGATGGCGCGGGCGCGCCTGATCCTCACCGCACCGCCGGCACCAGCACCTCGTCCACCGCGGCGAGCACGTCGGGCACGGTCACGGCGAGCAGCGCCGGGTCCGGGTCGGCGGCGAAGGCGTCGCCGCGGCGCAGGTCCGCCGCCGTCAGCGCGCGGTGCGGGCCGTCCGCGGGCGGACCCCACTCCTCCACCGGCGCCGGCCCGAACAGCACGACCGACGGCGTCCGGTAGGCCGAGGCGAGGTGCGCGGCCCCGGTGTCCCCGCTGACGACCAGCCGCGCGCCGGCCACCAGCGCGACCAGCTCGCCGAGGTCGGTCCGCCCGGCCAGCACCGCGTCGCACGCCAACCCGGCCGCGGCGGCGACGGCCACGGCCCGCTCGCGCTCGGCGCCCGAACCGGTGACGACGACGTCGTGCCCCGCGCCGCGCAGCTCGGCCGCGACCGCGGCGAACCGCTCGACCGGCCACTCCTTCGCCCCGTAGCCCGCGCCGACGTGCACGACCGTCGCCCCCGGTGCGGGCGACGGGCCGTCCGGCGGGGCCAGCAGCAGGTCGGCGGGGTCGGCCGGGACGCCGTGCGCGACGAGGAGGTCGCACCAGCGCTCCCGCTCGTGCCCTCCGGGCCGCCACTCCGGGCCGCTCCAGCCCGGCGCGGCGTGCCCGATCCGCCGGTGCGGCCGCAGTGCGTCGAGGACCGGGTTGCTCTCGGCCGGCACCCCGTGGAGGTTGACCACCACGTTCGGCCCCGGCGGCTCGTCGAGGGGCGTGAGCCCGCGAACGGCGTGCAGGCGGTCGACCGCGCCGGTCAGCGCGACGACGGGCCCGAGCCAGCCGTGCGTGGCGAGGACGATCTCGTGTCCGGCGAAGGCCCGGCGCAGCGCCCGTAGCGCCGGTACGACGACGAGCAGGTCGCCCAGGTTGAGCGCGCGCAGGGCGACGAGGCGGGGTGCGGTCACGCGCCCGCATACCCGCCGCGGGAGCGCCCTACCGCGCGAGGAGCTCGTCGATCTGGTTGATCGCGGACGACGAGCCCTCGACGACGCCCATGTCGAGCACCTGCTGCAGCCCCTCGGCGGAGGCGTAGGTGGCGGTGTAGGTGGCGCGCGTGCCGCCGTCGGTCGGCGCGAAGCGGTACTCGTTGCGCGACACGGGCATGGCGGGGTTCGGCGAGAAGTCCTCGTGGGCGAACCCGTCCTCGAAGGTGAAGCCGGTCGGCTCGTCGACGGAGACGATGTTCCAGTACCCGGCGAACTTCTCCCCCTCGGGGCTGGTCATGAAGTAGGTGACCCGGCCGCCGGGGCTCAGGTCGTGGTCGACGAACGTGGCCGGGTAGGTCGGCGGCCCCCAGACCCGCTCGAGCTGGCGCGGGTCGGCGTAGACCTGCCACACGCGGTCGACCGGTGCCGCGAACTCGGCGACGATCGTCAGGGTCAGGGTGTCCATGTCGTGCGAGACGTCGGTGACGGGCATGTCAGCTCTCCAGGGCGTTGTCGGTGGCGATCAGTTCGTCGATGCGGGCGATGCGGCCGCGCCAGACCTGCTCCAGCTCGGTGAGCATCGAGCCCACCGACCGCACCGCCGCCACGTCGCCGCTGGCCAGCTGCTCGCGGCCGTTGCGCCGCTTGGTGAGCAGACCGGCCTTCTCGAGGACGGCGACGTGCTTCTGCACCGCGGCGAAGCTCATGTCGTAGCGCGCCGCGAGCGCGGAGACCGAGTGCTCCCCGGCCAGCACGCGGCGCATGATGTCGCGCCTCGTGCGGTCGGCGAGGGCGTGGAACAGGGCGTCGGCCCGGTCCTCGTCGTCCTCGGTCATGACACCAATATACAACCGATCGGTTGTACGTCAACCCTGTGCTGCCACAACCCCTGCATCTCGCAGCCGCTGCCGCGCCGTCGCCAGCTCCCCCGGCGCGAACAGGGCGGGAAACCGCAGCGCGACCGTCTCCACCGCGAGGTCGAGCCGCTGCTCCTCCCACAGGCGCCGGAACCCGTCGCTCGGCGTGGCCGAGTTGAGGATCCGGCGGACGGTGTCGAGCGCACCGAGCTCGTGCACCATCTCGCGCAGCTGGACCGGGTTGTACTGCAGCTCCGCCTGGCACCGCGCGATCATCAGGAACAGGGCGCTCTCCAGCGTGCCGTCGCCGCCGGTCTGCTCGGCGAAGCCGGCGCCGGAGGTGCGCTCCCCCGACGCCACCTCACCCAGGCGCTGGACGTACCCGCGCAGCGCGTCGCTGCTGGTGAAGACCTCGCAGCCGAGCTCGGTGAGCCGCGGGAGGTCCGCCTCCTCGGGGTCGAGCTCCAGCACCACCGGCTTGCCCTGGCCGACCTGCAGGCCGTCGGGCCAGAACGCCTCGGCGACGGCGAGCACCTTGCCGGTCTCGGCGTCGGTGATCTCCTCGTCGAGCAGCGGGCGGGCGTAACCGAGGCCGGCGAGCTCCTCGACCAGCGCCGCCACCTCCGCGGTGCGGGGGTCCGGCGGTGCGGCGTCCTCGGTGACCTCCACCGGCACGAGCACCCGGGACTCCGGGAGGACGCCGGCCATCAGCTCGCCCAGGAACTCGTTGGCCGCCGCGGACAGCAGCTTGCGGCGGGCCGCGAGGAACTTCGGGTAGTCCTGGATCCGCCACAGGCCGTCGGGGATCCACTGCGACTCGCGCGTCGCCAGTCCGGGCAGGTACTCCCCCGGCTCGCGACCGTGCAGCGCCGTGGCCGTCGACGGCGTCACGAAGGCGTAGTTCGCCACGGAGTTGATCTCGGCCCGCGAGTAGCCGGCGTGCGCCAGCAGCGCGCGCGGGAAGATCTCGTGCACCTCGATCGCGCCGGTGTCGGCGCCCAGCGGCCGCCCGCTGAGCAGGTCCTGCGCGCCGCCGGTGCGGCTCACGAGGTACAGCAGCGGGTAGGAGCGCGAGCCGCGCCCGTCGCCCTCGAAGTCCTGCGGGTCGATCGTCAACCGGCCCTTGCGGATCCGGCGCAGGTTGGTGATCACGCCGTCGATGCCGTCGCGGTCGACGGTCTCGAGGTCGCGGTTCAGCGTCGTCTCCCCGGACGCGGCGTACCGGCCGCGCACGGCGGCGTGGACGAACCAGCACAGGGCGCGGTCGGCCTCGGCCTGGTCGGCGAAGCGGCCGCCGCGGGAGTGCAGCAGGCGGGTCAGGACGGGGATGCCGGCGCGCCCGAACAGCACGCGGTCGTGGTCGAGGCCCAGGCGCGAGGAGAACAGGTCGAGCAGGTGGTCGACGTTGTGCAGCGTCTTGTAGAGGGCGTCCTGGAAGTCGCCCGCCGAGACGTCCTCCAGCGCGGAGAACGAGCCCCGGCCGGTGGCGACGGCGTTGACGTTGCGCAGCAGCCAGTCCGGGGTGAACCGGACGTTGCGGTCGGCGGCCCAGCGCTCGACGTTGTTGCGCATCATCGGGCGGGCGTCGGCCCACTCCGAGCAGATCCGCGCCAGCGCGAGGTCGCCCTTCGACAGCTTGGTGCCGCCCGAGTTGACCCGGTTGAAGATGTCGACGACCACGTCGACCGTCTTGTCCGCACCGGTGATCGCGTCGACGTAGAACTCGCGGTCGACGACGTTGCGCAGGGTCTGCAGGCGGTCGAGGTACTCGAAGAAGCGCGCCGCCGTGTCGGGGTGGGCGTGCAGGTCCTTGGCGACGGCGGTCGGCCCGTCGACGAACAGCGCGGTGACGTCGATCCAGCGCGGGTCGTCCTTCATCTTGACCGGGCCGTAGAACTCGAACGACTCCGTCTCGACGTTGAACCGCAGCCCGGAGAAGGCCTCGGCGTCGCCGTCGAAGAACGCCGGCGGACGCCCGCGGATCAGCCCGTAGAGGGTCGTGACCCGCTGCTGCCCGTCCAGCAGCAGCGACCGCGTCCCCCGCGCTCCGACCGCGCCGCGGACGGCCTGGTCGGTGGTGTCGGTCTCCCACACCAGCAGCGCCCCGACCGGGTAGCCCCGGTAGAGCGACCGCATCAGGCCGCGCACCTGGTCGCGGTTCCACACGTAACCCCGCTGGAACTCCGGCAGGAGCATCGTCCCACCGTCGATCTGGTCCAGGATCGCGCTCAACTTCGCCATGCCGACATTCCCCCCACGTACGCGTGCGCTCGTCCATCGGGCCCGCGGACGGGGTTGTTACGGAGGGCGGCCGGAGCTGGGCCCCAGGATCAGCCCGACGTCGCCAGCAGCCGCCCGGCCGACCGCGCCGCCTCCGCCCGCACCGCGTCGTCGAACCGCCGGCGGGCCACCTCCTCCTCGACCACCCCGCACCGCTCCTCGAACACCGTGAAGCAGACCTGCACGGCCCGCACGAGGCCCGTGAGCAGCGCCCGGGTGGGACGGAGCGGGTCGAGCAGCGTGAAGCGGGGCTCGCCGTCGACGACGTCGTCCTCCGGACCCAGGTCGCCGGGCAGGACCATGCCGCGGGCGGCCTGCATCGCCGAGCTCACGAGGTTGCGCACGACGGCCAGCGGCGGGTTGCCGACCTGCAGCACCTGGAGGACCGTGCACACCCCGCCCAGGTCGGCGCCCTGCTCCTCCGCGGCCGACTCCAGCACGTCGAGCGGGTCGCCCTCGTCGACGACGGTCGCCACCACGTCGAGCGCGGCCTGCAGCCAGTGCGCCGCGGCCACGCACGCGGCCGTCGAGTCGACCTCGTCGAACAGCTCCTCGCTGCCCATCGGCACGGCGTGCAGCAGCCGGTCGGCGGCGGCGATCTGGGTGGGCGAGGCGTCCAGCCGGGCCACGACGACGGCCTGCCGGGCCCGGCCGTCGAGGTCGCCGAGCAGCGCGCGGTCGACCGCGTCGAGCTCGGCGACGACGTCGGCCACGACCGCCCGCACCACGCCGGCGCTGCCGACCGCCGCCAGCGCCCGGCCGACGCCGTGCGCGTTCTCGAGCTGCTGGTCGGCCTCCCGGTACAGCAGGCCGTCCTCCACCAGGTGCGGGCGGCGCAGGGCCCGCAGCACCTCCTCCCGGTCGGGCTCGCCGAGCAGGCCGGGGTCGGAGTAGCTCAGCCAGGCGGTGGCGGACAGGTCGGTGAGGGCCTGGGCGAGGTGCATGCCGGTCCGGTCCGAGGTGCGCTCGTGCAGGCGGGCGACGGAGCGGGCGACGCCGCCGATGCCGCACCTCCACGTCGCGTGCAGGGTGCGGGTGGACGAGTCGTACGCGTAGGTCGTCATGGCGGGAGGATGCCGCGCCGGACACCGACTCCGTGGCCGTTCGGGAGAACTGGTGCCGGAGTGATCGACCCGCCCCGTAGCCTGGCCGCGTGCAGCTGACGAAGGGCGCCAACACCGCGCTCCCGCCGACCCGCTCAGTCTCCGTCACCTGCACCTGGACCCCCCGCCCCGAGCTCGAGGCCGTCCTCTCCGCGCTCCTGCTCGTCGAGGGGAAGGTCCGCGGCGACGCCGACTTCGTCTTCTACAACCAGCCCGCCTCCGCCGACCGCCGCGTCGTCCACGCCGGGAAGCGGGCGGGTGCGGAGGTGACCGACCGGGTCGTCGTCGAGCTCGACGGCGTCGACCCCGCCGTGCAGACGCTCGCCTTCGCCGTCGGCCTCGACGCCGCACCCGGGCGGACACTCGCCGACCTCGCCCCGTTCCGCGTCGCCGTGACGGGCGACGGCGGCGCGGAGCTGGCGTCGTTCGTCATGGACGGGCTGGCCGCCGAGACCGCGGCCGTCGCGGTCGAGCTCTACCGCCGCGACGCGCGGTGGAAGGTGCGCGCGGTCGGGCAGGGCTACCACGACGGCCTCGCCGGGCTGGCCCGCGACTTCGGCGTCGACATCGACGACGAGCCGCCGCCCCCGCCCCAGGGCGTCGACTGGCGCCGTCCGCCCGTCCCCGCCGGCTACGAGCTGTAGGAGCACCGTGGGCTTCTGGCTGCACAAGAGCATCAAGGTCCTCCCCGGCGTGCACGTGACGCTGAGCAACGGCGGCGTCAGCTACTCCGTCGGCTCGCGCAACGCGCGCCTCACCCGGCACCCGGGCGGCCGGATCAGCAGCACCGTCGGGCTGGCGCGCATGGGGCTGGTCCACTCGACGACGCTGCGCGAGGCGCGGGCGAACCGGCCCGCGCCGCCGCCGGCTCCGTCCCCGCCGCCGCCCGCGCCGTCCCCGGTGCCGAGCCTGCCCTGGCCCGCCGATCCCCCGGCCCCGGTCCCGGTCCTACCGCCCTGGGAGCGCGACCTCCTCGACGCCCTGCGCACCGGCCGCTACGCCGACGTCGCGCGCACCCACGGCCGCGCCGATCCCGTGCTCCGCCTCCTCGCCGCCGCCCTCGACGGCCTCGACGAGCGCGACCCGCAGCGCGCCCGGGAGCTGCTGGCCTGGGTCGTCTCCCAGGGCACCACGGCGCTGCGGACGCACCCGTTCACCGTGCGCCACCTCGCCGACCGCACCTGGCCCGTCGAGATCGCCCGCGGCGCCGTCGCCCACCTCGGGATCACCACCGACGTCGTCCTGCTCGCCGTCGCCGAGCTGCACCAGGCGGCGGGCGACCTGGACACCGCGATCTGGACGGTCGAGCAGGCCGAGCCGACCGTCCCCGCCGCCCTCTCGCTCACCGAGCTCTACAGCGACGCGGGCCGCCACGCCGAGGTGATCGAGACGACCGGCGCCACCACCAACCTCGACGACGCCTCCGCCCTGCTGCTCGTGTTCCGCGGCCGCGCGTTCGGCGCGCTGGGCTACCCCGACGCCGCCCGCGAGGCGCTGGACGCGGCGCTGCGGGTGCCCGGCCGGGCGTCGTCGGTGCGGCACCGGGCGCTGCTGGAGCGCGCGCAGGTCGGGCTGGCCCACGGCGACCGCGCCGGAGCCCGTCGCGACCTGGAGCAGGTCCGCGCCGAGGACCCGACGCACCCCGGCCTCGCGCAGGTGGAGCTGTGGTGAGCGAGGCCTGGACCGCACAGGAGTGCGCCGACGCGTGGGGCGTCAAGCTCGCGACCTGGCACGGCTACGTCTCCCGGGGCCAGGCCCCCGCCCCGCTCGCCGACGGCCGGACCTGGGACGCCGACGCCGTCCGCACCTTCCCCCGCCCCGGCGCCGGCCGCTCCCGCGCCGGGGCCACCCCGCGGGCGGAGGAACTCCTGGCGGAGATGGCCGAGGTCGCCGCGGGAATCGAGGAGCTGCGCGTCCGCCAGCGCGAGCTGCTGGCCACCGGGAAGCGGGAGGGGCTGGAGGTGCTGGCGATGGCCCGCGCCCTGGGCATCTCCCGCCAGACCGCCGCCACCTGGCTGCGCGACGCCTGACGCGCGTTCAGTCCCACCAGAACCGCCACCACCTCCGACCGGCGAGCGTCGCGGCGTAGTCCCGGAGCGCCCGCGGATCCTCACCGTCGACATCGGGACAGAACGCGAAGTGCTCGGCGGCCACCGCCCGGCACTCCTGCGGTGTGCGCGGCGGCGCGGCCACCGTCAGCCAGAGCGTCATGAAGTCGATCTGCACCAGCAACGCTCCGAACCGCTCCTCCCAGCTGCGCAGCACCGCCGAGAGGCCGGCCACGTCGTCGTGCCGGTTGCAGGTGCCCCGCCAGCGCAGCACCGCCACGGCATCGGCCGGCCGGATCCCCGGGACGAGCGCCAGGTGCGACCTCCGGGAGGCGATCTCGGACTCGGCCGCCACCGCGACCGGATCGTCCTCGGGCACGAGGGCCGGTGCCAGCCCGGTGAAGCTGCCGAACGAGTCGCGGCAACCGCACTGGGGGCAGTCCGACGGCCACCGCTCGTCGAGGAACGTGGCCGCGTCCCGGGAGGCCACCTCGGCGAGGACGGCATGCGGATCGCGCGGCGGCTCGAGCATCTGCAGGCCGCGTTCGCTCACCCACACCGGACAGGACCCGGTCGTGGCGGCGTCGGCGAGGAGGGTCGCATAGGCGGGGTGGGCCGTGTGCGGCTCGACGCTGAGGCGTGCTGGTCCGAGTGGGCGCAGGGCCGGGAGTTCGAGAGTCATGGCGACACAGACGGATCCCGCGGCCCCACGGTTCCGTACAGATCCGAACATCTGCTCCGACCACCGAACGCCTCGAACGCTCGTCAGCTGCCAGGACCTGCACCGCGCGCACCCCGATGAGCCGGCCATTGCGCTGAGACCCGCGGGGTTGGATTGTCTGCGATGACGAGCAGTGGCCGATCAGGTCGAGCGAGGCTCCGGCAGCAGCGGGCTGCGCGCCCCTGACCAGCTGACGACCAGTTCATCACGGGCTCGGCTGCTCGCAACGTAGAACAGTGAGCGCTCCCTGCCCAGCGCGGCGGGTCGCTCCGGCTCAGGGAGCTCGTCGACCAGCCAGCTCAGCGGTACCACGCCCGCCTCCGCTCCGATGATCGCGACGCAGGAGAACTCGGTGCCCTTCGCGCGGTGCATCGACGCGATCTTCACCGAGCCCGGGTTGCCCGGGCCGTCACGAGTGAGCAGCTCCACCGGAATCCCGGCTTCCTGGAGCGCTTGCCGAGCCCGTCCCTGTTCGGGTTCGCGTCGGGAGAGCACCGCGATGGCCGCTGGTTCGACCGGCCGGGCGAGCCACTCGCGCACCGTCTCCACCAGCGACGCCATCTCCTCGGTCGGAGACCGGAATCCTCGCAGAGCGGGGACGGGCCCGGCGAACGTGGAGTGGTACCCGGCCACGCTCTCCTGCTCACCGTCGAGGTCCTGCACCGAGGCATCACCGATGACCCCGAGCGCGAACGCCAGGTTCTGCCGAGATGTGCGGTAGTTCAGCGTCAGGCGGCGGGACCGGCCACGGGTCTCGATGCCGAACCGGGACAGCACGGTGCGCTCACCGTAGATGCGCTGGTGGCCGTCCTCGCAGAGGAATAGATCGTTGGGACCGGGGAGAACCAGTCCGCGCAGCACCCGCCAGTGGCCGGCGTGCAGGTCCTGCGCCTCGTCGACGACGACGTGGTCGTAGGCAGGCGCACGGACACGAAGCGCAGGATCGGCGAGGATGTCGGCGGCCCGGGCCGCGAGCAGCTCGAACGTGGTTCGACCCTGCATCGATGCGGCCCGTTCGAACGATTCGACCGCGTTCCAGACCGCCGCGCGCTGCACCCGGTTCAGTCGGACACCTCGGCCGGGCCGCTTGACGGCCAGGTACGTCGCTCTGTTCCGTTGAGGCAGCGCGAGCACGACTGATCGGAACTCCCCTGCGAGGAACCCTGGCGTGAGCTCGGGGGCTCCTGCCGTTCGGATCGCCTCCTCCCACAGGGTCTCCTGCTCGCGGTCGCCGAGCAGCTGGCCGGGCGCTCCGTCGACGGCCGTCACGATCGCGCGAACCACCTGATCGACACCGCGGACGTCCACCCGGGCGAGCTGTTCGGTCGTGACGAGCCCGCGAACGTCCACGTCGAGATTCGCGGCCAGGTTGCGGGTGAACGTGCAGAGCAGCACCCGAGCACCCGCGCGGCGCGCGAGATGAGCCACGCGATGCAGGGCCACGACGGTCTTGCCCGTACCGGCGCCCCCGGCGAGCCGGAACGGGCCGTTGTACGACGGTCGGTACGCCACCGCTCGCTGCTGTGGATGGAGATACGTCCGCCAGGCGGCGAAATCACCCTCCATCATGCGGCGCAGTTCGTCGTCGCTGTCGAGGTAGACGAACTGCATCCTGCTGGTGGGCCGGTCGACAGCGGCCAGCGGGTCGTCCCCCGCGGGCCCCTGGTCCAGCTCGTAGGTGCTGCGCACCTCCTCGATCGAGGTGCCGGTGGCCAGCTCGAGCAGTGCCCGCTGCTGCCACTCGGGTAGATCGGCAGCGAGATCGAGCACGTCCTCCTCACTGGTCAACCGGATCGCCTCGGAGGCCACACCCGCGTCGATGCCGAGACCGGCGAGCTCCTCAGCGGTGAAGGGAAGCACCTGCGGAAGGTCCTCGGCGACCGGTCGGGCCCGAAACTCCTCGACGGTGCGCCGCACCGCCTCCGTCCGCAGCACCTCCATCGCGCCGTTGGCGGGGTTCACCTCGAGCGTGAGGGTCTCGGCGTACGCGTAGGCCTCGTTGTGCGGCTTGATCGCGGCGAGCAGCCACATCGGCTCGCGCTCGTCCCCGACAGCGAAGACGACCGCACGGTGGTTGAGGTCGACCCTCGCGGTCCGCACCCGACGGTCGGCGGCATTGCGCGGCAGCTTCAGATCGAGACCGGTGAGGTCGGCGTCACGGCTGAGCTTGGTGAGGAAGTCCCAGGCCCGCGCTTTGAGCGATCCGTCGACGTCGACGGCGCGGTGGAACTCCTTGGACATGATCACGCCCATCAGGGGCCTCCAACAGGGGTCAGGGCAGCGCGCACCGCCGCGACATCGGGGGGAACGGCAGTCCAACCGTTGCCGGCCAGCCAGGCCTCGCGGCCATCGTCCGGCTCGGCGACCACGGCGATCTGCGCGGCCGGCCACGCCAGGTCGAGCTGGTACTCACCGTCGTCGACCTCGAACCCTGCCTCGGGCAGCGGCACTCCTGTGCCGGCCAGCGCGCGAACCAGCGCAGCGATCACCTCCTCGGAGACGTCGACGACCTGCTGCCAGGGAAGCGGCAGGACGACGAGCTCCGCCCCGCCGCGCGGAACGGTGTTCGAGGTGTGGGCGTGGAATCGGCCGGCGGCGAGGAACTGCAGCGCGGTGCTCAGCGCCAACCAGTCCTTCCAGCTCCCCACCTGCTCCGGTGTGCCCACGCGCCCGTCGCGGTCGTCGACCCCGAGCCACACCCGGACGTCGGCGGGGCTCTGCAGCTCCGCGGCCACCACGGCACCGCGAGCACTCCGCGGGACGGCGACGGTCGATCGGCCGGGGCCCGGACCGGGCTCGCCGGTGAGCTCCGCCCAGAGCAACCCGTCGACGTCATCGACCTGCTTCGTGGCCGCGCCGCGGACGAACGCCAGCGCGAGCGCGTGCGCCGGGCTCTCCCACGCGCTGCGTTCCGGTCGGAGCACGAACGCGGTGAGCATCGAGATCGGGTCGCTGAGCAGATCCGCGGGCGGAACGCTTCCCGGTGCGGCGATCCGCCGCGCCACCTGCCCGTAGGTGGTGCGCACCGCTTCGTCGCACCACGCAGGGGGCACCACCGCGGCACCGTCGAGCACGAGGGCGAACGCATCGAGGTCGTCGTGCGTCACGGCCCACACCAGGACGTCCTGATCCCGCAGGCCGGCTCGCTTGCTCGCGTCGTCGGCGAGGCGGTTGGTCTGCGGGCTGCTGTGCCAGCGGACGCTGTCGCAGAACACGGCGATCCGCGGTACCTCGGTGTCGGCGCTGGTCAGCAGGAAATCGGGCTGCACCTCGCCGAGCCGGACCTGTGGTGAGAGCTGCCACACGGCGCTGCCGTGGGCCTGGGGGAACTGCACCGTGGCCCGGTCGCCGTGGGTGGTGGCCTGCGTGGTGACGGCCGCACCGCGGGTCTTCGCCCAGCGCAGCAGCAACGCGCGGAAGCGCTTCTCGATGGGCGTGTCGTGGGAGCCGACGACGATGCGGCGGATGGTGTCGATCGGCCGCGGTTCCCACTGCCCGAGGATCTGTTCCAGCAGGTCCACGGCGGCGTCGCGCCGCGCCTCCGGCGCCAGGTGCGGTGCGACGTGGGGCAGCAGGCACCGGTGGCACGCGGTGACGGCTTCCGAGCGGCACGGGCAGGCCTGCAGCACCCGCAGCGCGGCGGCCAACAGGTCACGCACACGGTCGGGGTCGCTGAAGCGGCCGAGGTATCCGGTGCCACCGGGCACCAGGTCGTGCAGCACCATCACCCACCGCTCGCTGCTCCCGGGTACCGGGTCGGCGGCTTCCACGACGTCGAGGTGGTCGGGGTCCCCGCCCAGGACTTCACGCAGACCCAGCAGCAGTGCGGCCCGCAACGAGGTGCGGACCGTGCGGTCGGCCACGACGATCGGCGGGACGAGCAGGCGTACGGCCTGTGTGCGCAGCCGGTGGGTGAGCGCGACGGAGGCCCACGCCGTCGTGGACGGCTCGCGGCGCTGCCGGCACCAGCCGCGGTGCCGGGCGTCCGAGCGGTCGCGCACCCCGCGTTGAGCCGCGGGCACCACCCCGCAGTGGGTGCAGGCGTCGAACAGCGGCGTGGCGACCTCCTGACCGGCGATCGTCCGGGTCGCGCCACCGCGATCGGCGGGGCCGACGTTGATCCAACCGATGTCCGCGGACCGAAGGACCTCCGCACCGAAGGGGTAGTCGGCCAGCTCCCAGGCCGCGGTGATGTCGTCGGGGTCAGCATCCACGGTGGTGACGACCGTGAAGCGGGTGCGACGCCGGTCCTCCGTGTCGTCGTCGCGCATGGCCAGCTCACGGGAGGCGTACGCCGACGCCCGACGGAACGGCAGGGTGGTCAGCACCTGACCCGCGTCGGCCGCGCCGAGCGCTCCGCACCGGGGGCACCCGGAGGCCGATCCGCCGGGACCGGACCAGCCGCAGGCGGGGCAGAAGCGACGCACGACGGTGGCCGGGTTGCGGCTGGTGCCCAGGTCGATCCCGTCGATCTCGACCGACGTCCCCCGCACGTAGAACGTGGCACCGGGTGCGAGTTCGGACAACGCCGTGCGACTGCCCCGGACGTACTGCTCGTCGCTGGACTCGTGCGCCCCGGACTCCTCGTCGGTCCACCACAGACCGACGTCGAGACGGGTCGTGTCGTCCAGCAGCGCGTAGTTGGGCAGCAGACCGGCCGCCTCCAGCGCGGAGATCCAGTAGGTGCGATCGCGCTGGGCCCGTGTGCTCCGCACGGCGCCGAGCTCACCGAACAGGCGGCGCAGATCGCGCTCACCCGCCTCGTCGAGCGAGGGCAGGGCCCGCATGCGCGCGATCTCGGCGTCGACCGCCTTGCGCCGCTCGTCCAGCTCGGCACCCTCGGCCACCCACGCGGTGACGGCCGCTTCGACGTCGCGCTCGAACCCGGGGACCCCCTCGGCGCCGACACCGGCCCACACACCCAGCTCGGCCGCGGTGTCCTTCGTGACGGCATCGCCGAAACCGCGCAGGAAGCCCTCGACGTACGGCTCGGCGTTCGCCCGGGCGTCGGCGACGATCCGCCCGAGCCACGACGTGGACGTCAACCCGCCGGCGAACACGTCCTTGGCCAGCCGGGTCCGGCCGGGCTGCGGCGAGCGTGCATGCCGGTCGAACAACGACGCGAGGTACTGGCGACGCAGGATCTCGGTGGCGTCGAGGTAGCAGGCCGGCGGCACCACATCACCGGCGATCATCGTGAGCGGATCGGTCAGCCGCTGCAGCTCCAGCGGGCGGGCCGGCAGCAGCGACACCACCAGCGCGTTGCCCGTGAGGCGACCTGCCCGTCCGACGCGCTGCAGGTAGGACGCCGTCGACCGCGGCAGCGAGGTGAGCGCCACCGTCGACAGGTCGCCGATGTCGATGCCGAGCTCCAGAGTGGGCGTGCAGGTCAGCACGTTGGGGGCGTCGGCCCCCTTCGCGGACTTGAAGGTCTCCTCGAGCGCTACCCGTTCGGCCGCGGGCAGCAACGAGGTGTGCTCGCGGGCGACGATGCGCCGGACCTCACCCCCGCGGTACAGCTCCCGGTAGTAGTCGTGACCGGACCGCTCGACGCTGAACACCCCCGGGCAGCGGTCGCGCTGGCACGGACCGCCGTCGAGCTCGTCGAGCACGATCTCCGGGCCGGGAAACCGGGTCGCACACACCGTGCAGCGCAACATGGGTGGCGCACCGGAGGTGCGGGCGAGCAGAACTCGGCCGGCGGGGATCTGCCAGACGGGATTGCGGGCCTCGGGCAGTCGGACCAGCGCGCCGTCGGCGACCAGCGCGTCGAAGAGGGCGAGCACGTAGCGCGAGGCGTCGGCAGCCGGGACGCCGAGTGCGCGGGCCGTCCAGGTGGAGTACCAGCTCCGCGATCCCACGACGAGGTCCAGGTTCTCGGCGCGCCGGGCCGCGGTGGGGAAGCGCGGCGCGGGCCGCCCGGTCTGCCCCGGTCGTGGCGCCGGGAACGCCGGCATGCCCTCCCGGCGCGGGCGGCCGCCCCAAATCCTGTGCCGGTCGTCCGTCTCTGCGAACCGGGTGAGCCACTCGTGCGCGATGCCGCCCTGGACGCGGACGCGCTCGATGATGCCGCGGGCCCACGCGGCGGTCCGCTGCGGTCCGACCCCGTCCAGCGTCAGCTGCAGATCGTGTCGGGCTACGGCGGTCAGCGCCCTGTCGACGACGGCGGCGAGGTCCTCGACGTGCACGTGCGCGGTGACCGCACCTGTCAGCTCGCTCGTGCGTCCTGTGCGCGAGGCCAGCCCGAACTCGAGCGTCGCGGAGAAGGCCATCCGCCGGGCCACGAAATCGGTGACGTAGCGTTCGCGCTTCCCGTCGTCGGCCCAGAACGCACGGAAGACCTCGTGCTCACGCAGATCCGGTGGCAGCACCGCGTACCGCTCGGCAGGGGTGCGGGCGCCATCGGCGACCGCTGCGCCGAGCGCATCGAGCGTACATCCGTTGTGCCCGATCGCCCGGTGCAGCAGCGCACGCAGGTTCAGCGCGTAGGCCCGGCTCTCGACGAAGGCCGCTCGGTGCGAGGCGTCCTGCACGCTGTCGGTGAACACCAGGGTCTTCTTCTCAGCTGCGGCGATATCAGGGCTGCCGAACAACTGCCCCAGCGTGGCCGACGCGAGGGTGGCCACGCGCGAACCCAGGAATCGGATGCCGTCGGCGCGCCCGCAGGACGGGCACTGACCGTCGCGGGCCGCCTGGGCGTCGGGGGTGACGAGCACCGGCACCTCGCTGCCGTGCCGGCTGGTCGGGGTGGGCACCACGTCCGCGCTGTCCGGGTCGACCCACACCACGTCGGTGGAGCCTTCGCCGGCCTCGCCCGGCGCGTAGATCCACGCCCGCGAGGCGGCGGGGTCGACCACCGACTTGCCCCACACCGCGACCGCTCCTGTCTCGTGGCCACCGCCCGCGGTAGCCACGACACCCCAGCCCGAGCGGCCGCAGTGCCGGCAGAACACTGAGGGCAGGTGCCTGCTCCCGTCCTCCGGCTCGGCTCCCTCGTGCCAGCGGAACTGCGGCACCCCGCCGAGCCGCCGCAGCAGCCTGCTGACCTCACGGATCCACAGCTGCACGTCGACGCCGAGCAGTGGCCGGTCACCGTCGCGAGCCTGGGAGAGGAGGGCCAGGAACAACGCCACGGCGTGCCGCCCCGCCTCGGCCCGCTGCCCGGACGTGGCCCCCCAGCTGGGTTCGAGGTCGGCCGCGAGCTCACCGAGCGGGCGGGGTACGGCGGTGAGCCCGAGCAGGGTGCGGGTGAGCGGGTGGGCCCGCAGCAGCTCACCCGCGCGTCCCGGGTTCGCGGCGGGCGACCCGAGGAACAGCCGGCGCCCGACGGCGAGCTGCTCGGCGTGCGACGAACACTCCCGCAGGGCGGAGGTGACCTCGTCGAGCAGCGGGACCGGCCCGTACGTGTCCGTCCCGGCCCACTCGTCGACGGTGAGCCGGTCCTCCCCCACCAGTGCGTCCTCGTCGAACGGGAGGCCGAACACCGTCTCGGCGAAGCGTCGCAGCGCGGGCGCACCGTCGGGCCCTCCGCCGAGCGTGGCCGAGGTGGCCACCGGGGTGATCGCGCCGAGCGGCCGGTCGTCGGTGGTGACCCCCAGCGCCGCGCCGAGCCGCCGCAGCAGCATCGCCACGTCGGTGCCCTGCGCGCCGTCGTAGGTGTGGAACTCGTCGAGCACGAGGTAGCGCAGCGACTCCTCCGCGCCGGCGAACAGAGGCACGTCCTCGCTGCGCAGCAGCAGCATGTCGAGCATCTTGTAGTTGGTGAGCAGGATGTCCGGGGGATCTGCCCGCATGGCGTACCGGTCGCCGATCACGGCGGTGTCGGTCATCTGATCGCCACCGGTGGAGTCTCCGGTGTAGAGGCCGACCCGCAGACCCGACAGCTCCCGGTGCACCATCCCCGCGACGCGCCGTGCCTGGTCGTTGGCCAGCGCGTTCATCGGGTAGAGCACGATCGCCTTGATCCCACGCTGCCCGCGGTTGCGGCGGCAGTGGTCGAGCAGCGGCACGAGGAAGCTCTCGGTCTTGCCCGACCCGGTGCCGGTCGTGACGAGTGTCGGCAGCGGCTGCCGGTTGCGCGACGCCAGCCGCATCCACGCCTGCGCCTGATGGCGATGCGGCCGGAAGCCGGCGGGCGACCAGTCGAGATGCCCGCGCCACGACTCGTCGGCGGGGCGGAACGGTAGACGCAGCCGGACGTAGGGGCCGCGGAACACGCCGTGGGCCGGGTCGGCCACGAACCGCTCCAGCTCCGCACGGACGTCGTCGTCACCGAGGGCGAATGTGGTGCCGAGGAAGCTGGTCAGCGACGCGCGGAGATCTTCGGCGACCAGCGACGGCAGCACGGCGGACCTCCCCCAGGTAGGCGACTCACCGTAGTGGAACGGGCCGCCTGCGCGACCCGGGCCACCCGGTCGGGGTCACTACCCGCCGGACGGGTCCGGGTCCGCGACGCCGAGCAACGCGCGGAGCCGCTGCTCCAAGCGAGCCCTCCGCGCCGTGCAGAACGCCAGGAAACCGTCGAACGTCCCGGGCAGCAGGTCGAGGTCGTTCTGCACCGCGTACTGCTCGCGGGCCGCGGCCGAGAGGAACGCGTCGGAGTGGAGCCACTCCCACGGCCAGGAGTCCTTCTTCGCGATGTTGACCGGTCCCCGCAGCAGCTGGAGGTTGGCCAGGCCGTTGACCGCCTGGCCGTAGGCGACCCGCTGCTCTTCCGGCACGCCGTGGCGGCGCAGCTGAGCCGCGGAGAACCGAGCGCGGGGGAACACGTGGTCCGCGTGGAACTGCTCGGCCAGGTTCAGGCCCGGGTAGAGCAGCGCGAGGACGGCGAACGTCCGGGGCGAGTTGTACTGCAGGTGCGCCAGCTCGCTGATCTCGGCCGCCGAGAACGTCAGCGACTTGCCGATCGGGGCCATGGCGGCCTCCAGGGCTTCGGTCGGCCAGCCCGCGGCCACCGGGGTCGACCGGATCGCCTCCCGCTGGCGGGCCAGCACTCCATCCAGCCCGCTTCCCCAGATACCCCGCTTGACCAGACTGCGCAGCACCCAGGTGCGCATCGCGTCCCGGTCGGCGGCGTGGGCGCCACCCGTCAGGTAGGACTCCGTGGCGCCGCGTCGGTACAGGTAGTAGGCCAGGGGGACGATCACGCTGTTCGCGGCGAGGTGCGGGCAGTGAACCCGAAGTTCGCGAGCAGCCGGGACGCCAGCAGCATCGCGTTGCGTACCCCGCCCCACTGCTTCTCCAGTTCCGCCCCGTTGGCGCGGGTGAAGTTGGCGACGTTGAACCGGATGTCGGGCACGTCGATCAGCACGAGCGCGGTCTTGAGCACGTTGTCGCGACTGAAGCTCATCTCGCGCGCGCTGCCGTTCAGGTCGTCGACGAGATTGCGCACCTCCTGACGGGCGTCGAGCTCGGTCCACTGGTTGGTGGCCATCGACAGCAGCAGATCCGAGTAGGACAGCTTGGTGCCGCCGCTGTTCACCCGCACGAAGATGTCGAGGACGGTGTTCGGGTCTTGCCCGTCCTCCTGGTAAGCGTTCATCGCCTCCCGCTCGCACACCGCGTGGTAGAGCGCATGGAGGCGCTCGTAGGCGCGCTCGTCGTCGATCAACCCGTTCTGGCGGAGCCAACCGACCATCGCGGGCCCGCTGTTGGCCAATTTCAGGATCTGCGACACCCGGTACCAGCCGGTCGGCGCCCCCTCCGCGGGCGCGGCTCGGCGTCGGTCAGGAAGCGGAAACGGCCGTCGAGGTCCTCGTCGTCCCCGCCGTGCAGAAGGTCGAGATACAGACGCTTGACGGGGTAGGCGTCGGGGTTGTTCGCCCACCTGCGCGGGAGTCGTTCGGCCAGGCTGCCGTAGAGGCCGACGTTGAGCGCGGTGAGCCGCTGCTGCCCGTCGAGCACCGCAGTGACCGCGCTGCCCACCGGGATGTGCGCGATCGGGGCGTAGGGGTGGTTCAGCTCGTGGTCCACCCCGCCCGCCACCGCGCCGCGACCTGCCCGACGACCCGCCGTTCTGAAACGCACGAGCGGGAAGCCGGCATGCCCGCGGTCACCGGCCCGCACGGATGCGTCGGCCGGTGGCCGTGGTCGCCCGGATCCGGCCGTCAGCGGTGCCCGACCGCGACGGTCTCCGGGTGCCAACCACCCGGGGGGGGACCCGGCCGGTCCTGTCACCGGGCCATGAAGACCTTGCGAGCCTCGGCTCGTTCCGGGGTGGACACGAAAGCCTGGCCGACACCGAGGTTCTCCAGGGCCGTCGACATGTCCTGACCGGTCCGTCCGCGCAGGAACCCGGCCACCTTCTTGCTCTGCGGGAAGTTGCACCGGAACACCACCTTCGTCCCGGCGTTGCCGAGCACGTCGCGGTGGAAGTCGTCGACGCCCTGGCTGGCGACGACGACGGCCACGCCGTACTTCCGGCCCTCCTTCATGATCTTGGGCAGCGTCACGTCCCGGGCGAGTCGATGGGCCTCGTCGAGGACGACGGCCAACCGCAGCTGGGCGGTCTGCCCCCACCGGAACATCTCCCGGTAGACCTTGCGCAGGACGAAGGCACCCGCCGCCAGCTGCACCTGCTCCATCAAACCGTGGACGTCCAGCACCACACCGGACCGCAGGAGATCGGCGAACCCCCGCTCGTCGGGCCGGTCGACGAACAGCCCGAAGTCCGTGAGGGGACGCAGGCGGGCCGCGACGTTGCGGCCCCGTCCGCCGCGTTCCCGTTCGGCCACGACCTCGGCCAACCCGGTCATCGTCGGCAGCCCCGTCGGTCCCCCGATCGAGCCGAATCCATGTTCCCGATACAGGTCCCGCACCGCTTCGTAGACCACGTTCTGCTGGATCTCACCGAGGTCGCAGACATAGCCGATCACCTCCGACAGCTCCCAGGCCGCCTCCGCGTAGCGGGAGTGGTCGTCGTCGCGCAGCTCGAAGGGCGACAGGGCGAGGCCCTCCGCGGCGTCCAGCACGGCGGCGCCGCCGGCCGGATCGGCCGCCATGTCGCCGTGGAAGTCCAGGACCAGTGCAGGAAGGCCCTGATCGGCGAACGAGTCGAGCACCCGCCGGGTGGTGACGGACTTGCCCTGACCTGGGATGCCCAGCACGAACATGTGCGGGCTTCCAGACGTGCTGATCCGCCATCGCACCTCTGCCGCGTTGCCGTCCTGGCCCAGGTGGACGTCGACTACCGCAGGAAAGTCGCCGGCCGGCCCCGGCTGGTCTGCAGGCTCCTCCGCCTCCGTCGCGTCGGCCGAGTCCGCCACCGGACGCGGAGGCTCGGGAGACGGATGCGGGCGGGCGGGCGGCGCCGACGCTGGCTCGGCCGTTCCGGGCCCTCCCGGGCCGGAAGTATGGTCGGGGTAGGAGCCCGGGTCGGCGCCACCCGGGTCCGGGTGGGGCTCGGGTCCCGGATCGGAGTCAGGTCCCGGATCGGAGTCAGGTCCCGGATCGGAGTCAGGTCCCGGACCGGAGTCAGGTCCCGGACCGGAGTCAGGTCCCGGACCGGGTCCAGGTCCAGGTCCCGAATCAGGGTCTGGTTCCGAATCGGGACCCGGTCGCGGGTCGGGGTCCGGGCCACCCGGCGGTCCCGCGACCGAGGCCAGCCCCGCGGGACCGAGGTCGGCCGCGGTCACCACGTGGATCGGGACGCCCCGGTGCTCGCGCGGCACGTCGGGCTGGTCACCGAGGCTCACGAGATACCCGGTCTTCGGGAACTCAGGCACCAGCTGGCCGTCCTCCAGCCGCTCGAACAACCGCTCGGCGTCAGCCCGCCGGGCCGCGCCCAGCAGGCCCATCGCCACGGCCCGTTCGGCGTGGTGCCGCAGGATGCCCACCAACCGGGCACGCTGAAGGTCGGCGTCGATGCGCGGCGGGTCGGTGCGGAAGAACGTGTTGCGCAGCATGTCCTCGGTGGCGTCGAGCTGGTCCACGATCTCGTCGGCCAGCTGCGCAGGCAACACGGCGGCCCGCCGCGACTTCACCTCGACGCACTCCATCCGCATCGTGCGGGCGGTGACGCGGACGAGCAGGACGTCACACCGCTGTACGCCGCCCGCCACAGCGTCCCCGAAGACGTCGAGGTGAGCGTCGACGGGCACGACGATCGTGTCCCGAAGGTCGCCGCGAGCGCCGAGGTAGGCCATCAACGCCGCCAGGCTCACGGCTTCGGTCGCGAGCGTGGACCGGCCGATCAGACGCAGGGCGAGCCGTCCCGAGACGATCTGGAGGTGGTGCAGGACGGCCCGGACGGACTCGTCGACGGCGGCGAGATGGAGCTCCCCCATCGCGTCCGCCAGCAGCCGCTGGACCTCCTTGCGGTGTGCGGTGGTGACGGTGAGCCGCGGCCCGAGGCCCTCCAGGAAGTCGGGGGCGTAGTCCAAGATGTAGGTCTCGTCCGTGGCTGCACCGGCCGTGAACAGGTCGATACCGAGGTGCCGGTCGAGCGTCAGCACCCAGTCGGCCCGGTCGTGCGCCGCGTTCAGGGTGGCCTGCTCGCCGTCGCGCAGGGCAGCGGTGACGGCCGTGCCGGTGCCTCCACCGAGCTGGGCGGCCAGCGCTGCGCTGTAGGCCCGGTGGGCGTCCACCGCCTCGGCGGCGCCGACCCCTTTGCGCGAGCGCAACGCGGCCGAGGTCTGCCACTCGATCGTCTCGGACGCGGCGAGCCGGAGGTTCGTCGTCGGCGTGAGCAGGTTGTGGAACGACGACGCCACCGAGGGGAGCTCGGATCGGCCCGTCGCGCTGATCCGGGCGAGGTCGGCCAGCACACCCAGGTGAGCGGCCGAGGTCTCCGACGACAGCTGCTCGGCGGGCCGCACGCTCAGCCCCAGCAGCGGGGTGAGGTAGGACCGGGTCCCCTGCACCTGGCGGACGGCGACGTCGGCCTGCAACTCGGTCAACGCCGGCAGCGGGTCGGTGAGCGAGCGCCGCCTGCTGAACGCGACGATCTCGACGCGCGCCGGCGCCTGCCCGACCTCGTCGTCCTCCTCGTCCTGCCCGGCGAGCACCGAGGAAGCGAGCGCGTTCGCGAGCAGCTCTCCCGAGCCGGGGTTGAACGCCAGCAGGCGCAGCGACTCCTGACCGGGATGGACGCGGCGGTACGCCGTGAGCCGCTCGGCGACGATCGCGGGCGGCACGCTCGAACTCACGTCGCGGCGGCCCAGGCCGAGCACGTCGAAGACCGCCTGGACGGCCGCACCGGGTTCGGGCTCCTCCGGGTTCAGGTAGATGCCGGTACCGAGCGTGGCCTCCCGCGTGTAGACGTACGCCTTCGGTTCGGGGCTGAGCACGACGTGCGGCAAGTTCGCCGGGGTCACCCGCCCGGCCAGGTCGGCGTCGACCGAGCGCCGCCGTTCGGTGCGGGTGCCGGCCCGGGTGAGAGCCTCGGCCCACTCGTGGAGGACGGCGTCGTAGCCGGCGAACCAGGCGAGCCGCAGCGGGTGCAGCGGCAACACGATCACGGTGGCGATGGAGGCGCCACCCGCTGTGTCGACGGAGAGCATCACCGTGTCGAGCGTCAGCAGGGAGACCCGGGTCTGCTCGTCGGGGACCGAGTCGAGGGCCCTCCGGTAGCTCTGGCAGTAGGCGAGCACCTCGGAGCGCAGGTCGGCGTCCCAATGCAGTGTCTCCGGGATGTCGCGGGGCCACCGGGAGGCGAGCTCCTCGAACAGGCGGCGCCTGCGGTCGGCCAGCGCGAGCGGGAGCGTGCCGGGGATCGGTGTCATGTCGGCGGCGCCCACCACCTCACCCAGGCGGCCTGCGGCCTCCCATGCGACGGCCCGTTCCGGGCCGGGATCGGCCATGATCCGGCGCTGGAGCCCGGTGAGCGCAGGGCTGGTGGCGAGCAGCGCGGTCCGCCGACCGCCGACCCGCACGGTGAACTCCGACTCGGCCTCGTCCCAGGTGGGCGACTCGAGGTCGAGGTCGTCCTGCCCGTCGAGCGCGGCGCCGATCCGGGCGAGCGGCAGCGACAGCGCTGACGCCCGGCGGGTGGCGCCCGGCACGATGTCCGCCTCCCACCGCACCGCGAACTGCTGGCTCTCCTGGACGGCGACCGAGCCGTCGGTGAGCAGCACGGGTTGCCCGGCGGAGTCGAGGGCGGTGAGCCGCAGCATCAGGAGCGCACCGGCCGTCAGGTTCTCCTCGTCGAAGGAGATCCGCACCGTCGCCGTCCGCTTGTCCCCCTTCACCGACTGGGTGGCGAGCGGCTCCGTGTCGGCGTCGCGCAGGTCCTCAGGAGGTAGCGCCTCGATCAGCCAACGGTCGATGCCGTCCGGGCGCGGCGGCTCGGTCTTCCAGTTCAGCTTTACCGACGCGGGATCGTCCGGCCCGGCCTCGGCGTAGGGCAGCTCGCCCGGTGACTGCTGGCGGAGCTGGGTGCCGGTGCGTAGCGCGCCGTCCTCCTTGAGAAACGGCGTGACGACGACGCGATCGGCGTCGACGCTGTGTTGCTCGGCCAGCGGCCAACCGTCGAAGGTGGGGGCGAGCGACGACGCGACCAGCGCGGCCGCCCAGGTCGGCACGTCCGACAGGTCGACGTCGGGCCGGGACAGGTAGCGGGTGATCCGCTCGCGCTCGGACCCCTCCTGCAGGCCTGCGGTGTCGAGCCGGTCCGCCACCGGTGCCACGGCGCGGCGCGGTCGGGCGATGGCGCGCACGCAGCGCACGTTGCGGTCCAGGCGCGGCACCAGTTCCGGTCCGCCGAGGTCCGGGACCATGCCGACGACCGAGAGCTCGGCTCCCACCGTCTCCCAGGTCGGATCGACCGTCACCGCGGCAACGTAGCGCGCCCACGCCTCCACCGGCCGTGACCGGCTCAGCGCCCGCGCCACCCGGTTGACCGCGGAGCGGAGCTCCTCGTCGAGGCCGGCCACCAGCTCGTCCCCGGCCGCCCGCAGCAGCGTGGCGACATCGATCCGCTCGAAGCTGTTGTCGAGCGAGCTGGCCGCCGAGCCGCTGCCGATCGGCACGAGCAGCAGCAGCACGCGCAGCTTGCGGTTGCGCAGCTCGACGGCACGCTCGGCCGGGATCGACGTGCGACCGTCGGCGTCGTCGCGGGACTCGGCCAGCAGGTACACGTCCAGCGCGTCGGCCGGAACGCCCCGCCGGAGCGCAGCGACGAGCGCGAGCCCGTCCTCGGGGCGAATGCTGTCGATCCGGACGCAGTGCCCGGCGCTGCGGTCGACGAGCTGCGCGGCGACGTAGCGGGCGATGACGCCGATCACCACCTCCGGCAGGGCCGCACTCGACTGGGCCGGCGGGGACAGCACGGGCATCAGGACGCTCCCAGTGGGTGGTGGACGACCTGCACGGAGAAGTCGTCGGACAGGCTGTCGAAGCAGCCGAGCAGCTGGAGGCGACGCTTGAACGCCTCCAGGTTCGCCGCCGCGGCGGCCCGCGCCTCGGCACCGTCCTGGCGCGCGGGGGGGCGGTCGATCAGGAGCCCGAACCGGTCACGCAGGGCGGCGAGGAGCTCGTGCAGCGGCATCGTGGGACGGACGCCCGCACCGCCCGGGCGCAGGAACACGGCGAGCAGCAGCGCGGTGAGCAGTTCGTCGCTGGGCGCGTACCGCCAGGTCCGCCGGCTGCGTTGCTGGCCGTCCAGCAGCCCGTAGGGCTTCTGGAGCCCCCCGACAGACCAGAACCATTGGACGGCGGCCGCAGTGGCCGGGTTCTGGTTGACGTGCTGGAGGACGTCGAGCAGCTTGTCCAGCTCGGAGGAGTCCCCGCCCTGTATGCGCTGCAGGAACTCCTGTTCCAGCTCGGTGACGTCCGGGCCGGGATCGAACACCAGATCCTCCAGCCGGCTCAGCGCGTACGCCTCGACTCGCGGGTGGGTGCGCAGGGACGCCGCGTGGGCCAGCTGCTCCGGGCGGGTCATCGTGGCGCGCCGTTCCTTCTCCGACGCCATCCGCTCGAGCGCGTTCTGCACCACGACGAAGGTCATGCGGTCCCGGAACGCCAGCCGGACCCGGTCCAGGTCACGTTCCACGCAGCGCCGGCTCATCCGGTCGGACTCGGAGTCGAGCACCCCGGTGAAGTCGCAATAGAGCTCCAGCGTCGACGACGACGGTTCCTCCCGCATGTCCGGCGGCAGCTCCCCGGTGCGCAGCAGGTCCCGCGCCGCCGCGTCGACCCGCAGGCTGAAGGTGAGGACGCTGAGGGCGAGCAGCGCGGCGAAGCTCGACATCAGCGCCTGGGTCGGGAGCCGGTGCCCGTACTCGGTGAGGTGGGACAGCAGCAGGGTCCCCATGTCGTCAGCGACTCGCGGCAGCGGGCTGTTCGGCTGCAGCCCCTCGATCTCCTTGGCGTCGCTCATCTCGAAGCCCTCGACGAACCGGAGTTCGAGCAGGGCCCCGATGTCGAGCTGCGCCGCGTCGGCGAGCCGGGGCTCCCAGCGCGGCTCCGGCCCGATGACGATGCCCCGCCCGACGGCGGCCCCGACCATCTCGCGCAGGTCGCGGCGCTCGGCGCGAGAACCCCTGCGGCCCACCGCCGCGAGGAGCAACCGGTAGACGAAGTCGTCGATGCCCCGATGGCGTTCCCGGCGGGTGGGCAGCCCAGCCCGGTACGCGGCCAGGGTGAGGGGGGCGACCGCCAGCATCTGCTCCCCGGTGCGGCTGCGGCCGACTGAGCCCATGTCGACCACGCAGGAGCGCAGCCACCCGTCCAGGAGGGCCTGGTCGTCGGCGTTGTCGAAGCCGTTCACGAATCCGCTGTTCAGCAGGCGCTCGCGGTATCCGGCGAAGTCGCGGGCGTCGGTCTTGGAGCGGGCCGTCCGCCCGCCCTTCACGCACAGCTCGAACAGCTGGGGCAAGACCCGATCGGTATCCGTGTCGAGCAGGGAGAACACCGTGAGATCGCGGTACTGGTAGGTCTTCAGCGCGGGTGGCAGTTTGATGGTCATCACGGCACCCGCACGATCTTCTCGCCCTGCACGGTGGCGCCGACCGAGCGGCCGGCCCCGTCGACAATGCGGACGCTGCCTGCCGGCTGGAGCCGCAGCTGGTTGCCGAAGCCCTCGATCTCCTGGCGCAGGGCGGCCGACGCCGGATCTCCCAGCACCTCCCCCGCGGCGGCCCGCAGCAGCAGTTCAGCGGTGTCGAGGGTGATCCGCAGCCGGGCGCGGGACCCGTCGTGCTCCAGTACGAGCAGGTCGGGGAAGGACTCGACGTAGGCGGAGGCAACGGTGTCGGTGCGGAGCGTGAACTCCTCGGCCCGCAGCTCCTTGACCACGACGATCGCGCGCACCGCTGGGTCGTCGAAGGTGCGGTCGCGCAGGGCAACGTGCTCTCCCGCGTACCCGACGTAGGCCAGCACCCGCGACAGCCCGCGCAGCAACACGGTCCGCGCCTTCTCGGGATCGTCCAGGGCGTCGAGGTAGTCGAGCAGGTAGCGATAGCTGCGTACCTCGTGCTCGGCACCGGGCGCCGACCACTCCCCGAAGAACAGCCGGCGTTTGAGACTCGCCATGACCCCGATGTCGACGGCGGACAGATCCGGCAGCACGGTCGGGTCCGAGCGGGCGGCGCGGGCCGCCCCCGGGGCCGACAGGGTGGCCGGGTCGAGCTCCGACCATTCCTGCACGAGGTAGTCGCCGCTCCCGTCGGTGAAGGCCAGGTCGGCTGTGCGGCGGTCGGCGCCGGCGCCGGGGTCCTGGCCCCGCCCGTGCTCGACGTGGACGTCGGCGCAGGAGCGGTTGCCCGTCACGAGGAAACCGAGTGCCGACCGGACGTCGCGCACCGTGGCCCGCCTGCGCCGGCGCAGGTGACTGGTCAGCAGCAGGGTCCAGACCCCGTTCTGGGCGCCCCGGGTGCGGAGCAGTGCGGCGTTGGCCCGGATCGGGCAGGTCGCACGAGCCACACAGCCCTCGCACGCCGTCCACCGCTTCGGCTCGGTGACCGCGGCGAGGATGTCGAGCCCGAGGCCGCCTCCGTGGGGCAGCGCGAGCGCGCGGCGCTTGAGATCGACGAGGACGATCCGGCTCCCCGGCCCGGCCGGGGCCCGGCGCTGCCGCTCCATCTGCTCGGCCACGGCGGGATAGAGCTCCTCGTGGTCGGTGAAGAAGTCGACGATACGTCCGTCGTTCGCGGCGAGCAGCACCGTCCGGCGGGACGGATGCTCCCCGGCGGCGGGATCGAGGGCGGCCCGGATGAGCGCGTCGGACGAGAGGTCCCCGTGCGACTCTGACGCGTCGTAGACCGCGACGAACGTGTGTCCGTCCACGGTCTTGCGCCACCCGGCCGCGTCCCCGGTGCCCGTGGCGCCTGCTCGGTCGAGGGCGTCGCCGACCTGCACCAGGAACGAGGTCTTACCGTCCCCGGGGTTGCCGCTGAGCACGACGACGTCGAGATCGCGACGCAGGATCGCCGGCAGCAGACCGGAGTCGAGCACCGTCGGGACGTAGGTCTCCTGCGCGAACAGGTCGTCGAGGCCGCGGTTCCCGGCGTTGCCCACCCCGCTCCCGCGGTACAGCCCACGCAGCGCGTCGACGGTCGGATTAATCACCCGGGTACCGGCGACCGCCTCCGAGTCGCGAGCCTGCTGGATCCGGTCGGCGAGGGCGCGGGCGTCTCCGGGCCGGGCCGCGGGCTCGAGATGGAGGGCCTCGTACAGGGTCGCGAGCAGGGCCCGCCCGTAGTGCACCTGGTCCTCCGCGCTCGGCGCGACGACGTCGCGCTGGTCGACGTCGGCACCCCGGTAGGGGTACCGGCCGAGCACCGCGGTGAGGACGGTCGCGGCGGCGCTGTAGATGTCCGCCGCCGGCGACCAGTGCCGCCGGGTCCACACCTCGGGCGCGGTGAACGGGGGTGACCCGACGGCCGACTGTGCGGCGTCGGTGGCGGCGGCCAAGCCGAAATCGATCAGCACGGCGTGCCCGTCGGGCCGGACGACGACGTTGCTCGGGCTGACGTCGCGATGGTAGATGTGCTGGTCGTGGGCGTCGGCCAGGCCGCGCAGCACGTCGACAGCGATACGCCGGACCTCCTCAGGCTCGAACCGCAGGCCGGCGGCCCGCAGGTGGTCGCCGCGCTCCTTCAACGTCGGGCCCTCGATGTACTGCTGCACAAGCACGCCGGGTTCGGGCTGGGGAAGCACGCGGTACGGCCGGGCGCAGTGCGCACTGTTGATCGCGTCGGCGTGCAGGAACTCGGCCTTGACCTGCTCGGCGCTGACCCGCTCGGGCCGCAGGTGCTTGAGCACGCGGAGCTTGTCGACCTCCTCGTCCACCGCCAGCCAGCTGACCGCCCAGGCTCCCTCGCCGAGCTTGTGCTGCACCCGGAACTGGCCGCCGACCAACGTCCCGGGCCCGATGTCCCGCGGGGCGGGCGGCCCGGGTCGGGGGCCCGTGGCGGCGGCCGCCGCGGCCGCGTCCAACCGGTCGGCGGGGGTGACGGCCAGGCAGCGGGCGAGCGTGGCACCAACGCCCGGGTAGGCCGCGGCCCGTTGCCGGGCCAGGTCGTGGTCGGGTTCGTCGGACGGGTCGCCGTGCAGCCACTGCACGAGGCACAGCGCGAGGCCGTACACGTCGTCGCGCGTCTGGTAGAAGGCCAGGGTCGTGCCCGGCGGGAGGAAGGCGGCCGAGCGGTGCTCGTCGTCGAGTGCGGGGGCGACGGTCAGGGCCTCCGGCAGCCGGGACCGGCTGAAGTCGCGGAACCGCACCCGGTTGTGCCCGGTCACCTCGACGCTGCGCAGCTGCAAGGCCCGGTGCATGATCCCCTCGCCGTGCACGGTAGCGAGGGCGGTGAACGCGTCGTGGACGACGGCGGTGCCGATCTCCTCGGGGACGCGCCCGCTCGCGTCGGGCTCGGGCCGCCGCTCGGACGCGAGCTTGCCCAGGCTCGTCCCGTCCATGTCGACGACGACCGGGGTGACGCGGTAGCCCTCCCAGTCGAACCAGTCCTGCACCCGCCAGGTGCGTTCCTTGGTGGCCAGCGCGACGAGCGCGTCGTGTTCCCGGGTGGCGAGCCGCCGGGTCTGCTCGGGATCGGCCGCGTTGGCGACCGGTACCGCGTAGAGCCCGACGGGGTTCCCGGCCGGGTTAGCCGCCGGGAACACCGTCACGTGCCCTTCCACGTGCGGTCGCCCCAGTACGGAGTAGTGCAGGATCTGGGTGGCGTGGTGGGGCTTCGGCCGGGCCCCGAGCCCGAGCAGGTACGCCATCAGCTGTGGGCGCAACGGGGCGAGGGCCCCACCGAGGGCGGTGTCGCGCCGCGTCAGCACCTGCGCCGCGTCGGCGAGCCGCAGCACCGTGTCCTCGCCGAGCTCGGTGGCGCCGGTGAGGACGAGCGGGTCCGCCGACATCACGACGTGCGCGGTGACGGCCCGACCGCCGCGTGCGAGCTGTTTCGCCGCGACCCCCCAGCCCCCCACCTTCGTACGGAGCCGGCCGGCGAGCACCTTCGCCGCGTGCGAGCACTGGTTGAGGGCGTTGGGCCGGGCCTGCCCGTTCGAATACCAGGTGACCTCGCCGACAACCACGTCCGGGCCCCAGGACTTCTCCTCGCACAGGTGCACGCCGTTGAGCCCGACCACGACCAGGTCGAGGTCGATGGCGCCGCGCGGGTCGGGCAGCTGCCGACCGGCGATCACGTGCCAGTCGTCGGGGAGCTCGGCGGCGAGCCGCGTCGCCGCGTACTCCTCCCCCGGCCCGTGCCACTCGGACAGTACGTGCAGCTGGGCCATCGGTTCACACCTCGTAGTCGTCGGGCCAGGTCCAGCGACGGACGTCGTCACCGAGGTCGAGCAGGTTCGCCACGTGCGGGTTCGTGCGTGTGTAGGTGATCAGGAGCTGGTCGCGGGCGCGGGTCACGCCGACGTAGCCGACGCGGGCCTTGCGCGCGGCCTCGGCGTCACCCCGACCGTCGGGCACGGCCTCCAGGCCGAACAGCACCACGACGGGGAACTCGTGGCCCTTCCCGGAGTGCACGGTCAGCAACGTGACGGCGTCGGCGCCCGGCGTGTAGGTCGCGGAGTTGTCGCGATCGACGACGGCGTACGCGACCTGCCGCTCGTCGAGCGCCAGGCGCAGCCGCTTCAGCGTGCCGCCGATCTTGGTGACGAGCACCGCGATATCGGCGGGCCGCCGGTGGCCGTCCGCGATCATCGCCTGGACCTCGGCCGCCACGCAGGCGGCCTGTTCGTCCCAGGAGGCCGCCCAGACGAGGTCGACGGGTTCCCCGTCCGGCGCCCCGGCGGACGGGATGCCCGGCCCGGCCGGGGCGAGGGCCTGGGCGGCCCGCAGGATCGGCCGGGTACTGCGGTAGGGCCGGATGAGGACGTGCCGGGCGACGTCCCGGCCGCGCAGCGCCCCGTCGAGGTCGACGTCACGGTAGAGACCCTGCGCCGGGTCCGCGACGATCACGGTGCCCCCGCGGCCGGGCCGGACGGCGTCCATCAGGGTGTGCAGCCACGCCGGGTCGAGGTCCTGGGCCTCGTCGACGAGCAGCGCGTCGAGCACCGGCGGGAGGCGGCGGGCCCGTACCGCGGTGAGCGCGGCTGCCGCCGCGGGCCCGCCGGCGAAGTCGACCCACAGCCCGAGATGGTGCGCGATCCGTCCGACGGTGCCGACCAGCACGGACGGAACACCGATGAGGTCGTTCACGTAGTGCATGAGCGACTTGTTGTACATGACGACCGCGACGGTCCACCCCGGGTGCGCGGTGGCGAGCTGCCGGGCGCGGGCGGCGAGGAGCAGCGTCTTCCCGCTGCCCGGCGGCCCGGTCACTACGGCGACGTCGCGGACCGCAGCGAGCGCGACGGCCGCCTGTGCGGCGTCGAGCTGTAGGCGCAGGTCGGCGCGGGCCACGGAGCCGGGGTCGTGGGAGCTGGTGCGGCCCCGGCGGGTGAACACGATCGACGGGGCGAGCCGGTCCACGATCGCCCGGAAGGTCTCCTCGTCGAGCGGGCGGGGCGGAAGGCGGTCCGGCCACGCCGCGTCGTCCAGCTCGGGGAGGCCGAGCACGGCGCTCGCCGGCTGCACCGGGAACGGTCCCGTCGCCGCGCCCAGCACGACGGCCCCCCCCACCCCGGCGTCGGCCAGCCCGCCGAGGGCGGCCCGCAGCTCGGCCCGCTTGCGGTTGAGACGCACGAACGGCGCCCGGTCCGTGGCGCTGTGGCCGTGCGGGTCGAACTCGATCGCGAGCAGGCCCACGGCCCGGTCGATGAGCAGCAGGTCGGGACGGTCCGGCCCGTCGGCGGCCAGCAGGACGGTGCCCGGCCGGTCCCCCAACCCCGCCGACGCCCGGCGGTGCAGGTCCTGCACCGATGAGGTCACCGCGGCTCCCCCTGCCGGGCCGCGAACGCGCGCCAGGCGTCGACGCCCTCGGCCCGCAGCACCGCCATCGCCTCGGGCGAGGTGTCCGGCGTCGGCTCCACCATCCGGAACCCGCTGCCGTCGTTGACGCGGTGCAGGAACCCGGGGCTGTAGCCGGTGGCGCGGGACTGCCGCAGGATCTCGGCGGTGAGGTCCGGGTCGCCGGTGTCGAAGCCCTCGTGCGCGGCCTCCCGCATCCGCATGCGGGCGGTGAACCGCTCGTGGGCCTCAGTCATCTCCGCCTCCCGGTCGACCGGGGTGAACGGGAGTTCGTAGCGGCCCAGGTCGGCCCCGCGCTGATTCGCGACCTTCAGAACGTCCTTGGGCACCTGACGGCCGTTGCGGTCGTGCTGCATCACCCGCTCGTACTTGCGCAGCACCCCGAACTGGGTGCGGTAGATCGCGCACAGTTCCTCTGCGGTGATTCCCAGCATCACCGCGGCCAACGCGTCGATCTCCACCAGCGCCTGCCGGCGTTCCGCGTCGCGGCGAAGCGGGGTCTGCATGGTCCAGCGTGGCCCCACCTCGTGCAGCGGAACGGCCGGTAGGTCGCGGGTCCACTGGTCGAGCTGCCAGGACGGGTCGAACAGCTCCTCCCACAGCGGGGCGTAGTCGGCGGTCAGGCAGTTCAGGCGCAGGGCCCGGAGGATCAGGTCGGGGACAAGGACGTGGTCGCGGGGGTGGGGGAAGCGCCGGACGACCGACGTGTTCATCTCTGACGAGCCGCCAACCTTCGCAAAAAAGTCGACCGGCAGGGACGCCCACATGCCGGCGGCGACAGCAAGATCCAAGGAATCGGCGGTGAGAGTGAGCACGGGGTGAACATGCATTGGCCCAGGCGGAATCAGCGCGGCATGCAGCGTGCGAACCGTTGAGGAGTCAGCCATGCGCCGCCAGGCCACACGCCAGAATCGGTTCGCCGGGACGCCGCCCCACCGCGGGTAACCGGCGATGTAGTCCGGGGTCGGCTTGGCGCGCTGGTAGTTAGTGCGCGGGATGACCAGCTCTCGCAGTTCCTCCAGGTCGACAGCCCGATAGTCCTTGAAGGTCCGGTAGGTAGCTGGTGGATTCTGATAGAACGGGTTGGCAACGCTTAGATGAGGGCCCTGAATGATCACATCGTCGAGCGACGGGGGCACGGCAGAGCCACTGATAAAGAAGCCAGCGGTCCTATCGGTTGCCTCGTTCCAACCTGAAGCCCAGTCGAAGCGTGATGTAGCGAATCGCGGCGCTCCCGCGAGCTTGTCGAGCACCTGTTGACTCGCCGCGGTGATGGGACGCAACATGCGTGCCTCGATCGCCGGAGTTCCTGGCTCTTCGATGAGGGCAGCCCAGGTCGCAAGCACTTCGCAATTGACCGACACCAGCCGCGCCGCGTGTGGTCTAGCGTCCCATCGGTCTTCGTCATCCTTGATGCCTGGCTCCGGGCCACTGCCGTCATGATGGAAGGACCGGTCGATCGTTTCGGGAACATACAGCGCGGCAGCGTTGAGAAAGTCAGGATCACCCGGAGCCGCGTACACGTGCAACCCGAACTCCCGGGTATTGCCGATCTCGAACAGCTTTCGCTCGTTGCGGAACTGCCAATGGCGTCGCAAACGACTGTAGGTGTGCCGCCTCAACCTCCCCGCCGCCGCTTCGGTGAAATGCGACTCCGGATGGATCAGCCCGACAATCCCGCCGTCACCCATGCTGCGCCAGGTGCGGTCCATGAAGCAGCGGTACAAGTCGGGCCGCAGCCCAGCCAGAACGGGCCGGTCGACAGCGCTGCCCAGGTGCGCGCTCGTGCCCGCGAGCGATGCGCGCTCGTCGAGGTACCGCACGTCCCCGTCGTCGAGCACCTGCTCACGCCGCTCCCGCACCTCGGTGACGCCCGGCTTGTCGGCCAACCCGAACCACGCGTCGTCCTCGGCCAGGACCAGGTTGTCGTCCCAGTCCGGCCGCACCCAGGGCGGGTTGCCGAGCTGGAGATCGAAGCCCCCGCGTTCGGCGAAGACGGGGGCGAAGTCGAACTCCCAGTGGAAGAACCCCTCCCGCTCCGCGATCCCGGCGCACACCCCGAGCCACGGGTGCGCGGCGAGCACCTCGTCGACCGGGCGCATGGTCGTGAAGCTGATCTCGGACTGCTCGGCGTCGTCGAGCTCCGGCCAGGTGGCGGCGTCGGCGAACAGGCCCCGGCCGAGCTTGGCCTCGGCCTTGCTGCGCACCCCGAGCAGCATCTCGCAGGCGTCGATCCACTGCGCCCGCGTCGGGAGGGCGACGGAGGTGGTGACCGGCCAGAACCACAGCGCCGCCCAGGCGTCCATCACCCGGCGCAGCCGGCGGTAGGCGCTCGCGGGGTCGGTGAGGCTGGCCTCGATCTGCTCGCGTTGCACGGCGCCGGTGCCCGAGGGCAGGTCGGCAGCGCCCCAGATCGGGATGTCGCGGCGGATCTCCCGTTCGGCCACCTCCAGGCGGCGCTGGGCGAGCGTCCACAGGGTCTCCACCCGCTGCCCGAGCGCCTGGAGCCGGGCCAGCTCGGTCTTGCTCAGCGCAGTCTTGTTCGAGCGGCGCCACTTCTTCAGCGTGTCGGTGGCCGCAGGTCGGCCCTCCTTCGCCTCCTTCGTGTCGGCCACCGCGCCCCACCCGGCGGCAGGGAGCAGGAAGTGGTGCACCTCGTAGGGCGACACCGCGGAGCCGAGCGGGCGGGGCGTCGGCACGGTGGTGAGCCAGCCGCCCTTTGCGATGTCGGCGGGGGTCCAGGTCTCGCGGCGGGCGCCGATCAGCGAGTTGCCGCGGCGGAGATGCAGCCCGAACCAGGGTGCGCGCAGGCCGGGGTGCATGGCGTCGAGCCACAGGGTGATCTCCGCCAGCTCCACGGCGGTGGAGTTGAGATCCACGCCGTAGCAGTTGTGCAGCGCGATGTAGGCCTTCACGCGCTGCTTCTGGGCAGACACGTCCTCGGGGTCGATGCGATCCCCCAGCTCGCGCTGGCGCCGCGTCAGGTACTGGTCGGCGAGCTGGTCGACCGCCTCCACGAGGAACGCGCCGGAACCCAGGGCGGGCTCGCAGACGCGGACGTCGAGGACGTCGGCGGCCGGGGTGTCGTCGGTGAACAGCTCGGCGAGCGAGTGGGTGACGACGCAGCGAGTGAGGACCTCGGGGGTGTAGTAGGAGGCGCTGCGCTGGCGATCGCGGCCCGAGAGCCGGTAGACGAAGTCGCCGGGGGCGTAGCGGACGCGGGCCGACACGTCGGTCTCCGGATCGACCCGTTCCACGAACCAGCGCGGGTCGAACTCGCGGGTGTCCTCCTCCGGCACCACCCAGCTGCCCTTGGACGGGTCGCCGTCGCGGGCGACCTCGACCAGGTGCCGGGTGGCGATCGATCCGGTGTAGGACATCAGGCCCTCGTACACCGCACCGAGCTGGTTGATGCCGAGCTGGGCGTAGGAGACGAAGCCGCGGTCGCGGCCGCGGCGCTCCGGGGAGAGCAGCAACCGGGCCAGCACCTGCTGCAGGCAGCGGTTGCCGAGGCCGACCTCGTCGATCAGCGCGGTGGCGTCGGCCGAGAACAGGTCGGCGCGCAGGGCCTCGAAGCGCAGCTCGCCGCCGTCGTCCGCGCCGGCGGACGGCGCGTCGGCCGGGCCGTCGGCAGGGGAGATCACCCCGTCGGCGCCCAGCGTCTCCGGCGGGTAGCCGTCGTTGACCAGCCGGAACAGGATGCGCAGGGAGTCGTAGAGGTGGGTGCCGCGCTCGGCGGCGTCGCTGGTGAGGTCGGTCAGCACCAACTCGCGCAGCCGGTCGAGGCCGTAGCCCTCGGCGTACTCGCTGGTGCCGACGGGCAGCACCCCCAGCTCGGGGCGCGCCTCGGCGTAGAGCAGGAACAGGATGCGGTAGAGGAAGCGCAGCGACTGGCGGGTGAGGTCGGGCGCGAGCCCGTCCACGTCGGACGGCAGGCCCAGCTCGGCGCGTCGGCGCAGCACATCGGTGGCCAGCAGCTCGATCGACTCCCGCACCCCGCCGCGGAGGTCCTTCGAGACGCCGACGGCGTGCTTGACCGACTCCTCGAGCAGGGTCAGCAGCAGGACGGAACCGTCGTCGCGGGGCAGGAGGGCGTCAGCCGACACGAGCGCCGCGATCGTTTCCAGCTCCCCCGCCGCCCGGGTGTCGTGCCGCTCCAGCGCGGTGGCGAGGTCGACGGCGAGCCAACGACCCTCCGGCCAGCTCGACCGCTCGGCCAACAGCACCCATGCCCCGGCCGTGACCACCACCAGCGCAGGCGGCGTCTCGGCGCCGAAGAGTGCCGAGAGCACCCGGGAGGTGGTGGTCTCCGGCTTGCCGTCGACCGTGGCCGGGCCGAGCAGGTGCCCGGCGCCGTCGCCGTCCAGTACGTCCTCGACGGTCATCGCGTCGCGGGCCTGGAGCACCAGCAGCCCTTCACCGCGCACCACCGCCGGCACCGCGAGCTCTCCGACCTCGACCTCAGGGCCGTCGAGCTGCAGCGCCTGCCGGACGGCGTCGTGCAGCGTTCTGAGCAGCTTCTCCGACCTCTGCTCCCGCGCCTGGACCAGCAGCGAGCCGAACTTCGCCCCCAGCCCGGTCAGCCCGGACCGCGGGGTGGCCTTGGTGTGCTCCTCGCGGTCCTTCCAGTCCGCACGCAGCGCGCGCACGGTGGCCGGGAACTGCTCGGCGAGCCAGTGCTCGGAGACGAGGTCGTTGCCGACCACGATCGAGTCGAAACGCGTCACGATCCCTCCGGGAGGAGCAGAAGCAGGACCCGCACCATCGGTTCGGCCCGGGCGTTCAGGGACACCACGAGCTCGGCCGAGGCGTCGCCGTGGCGGTCGATCCGCCGGCGCAGAGCCGTGGCCCGCTGGGCGCTCATCCCGTCGGCCCGGGCCTGCGACGCGCGGCGCCACGCGTCGATCCGCTGTGCGGCGGCCTGCAACGGCTCCCCCATCGTCGATGCGCGCTCGGTGGCGAGCGAGGACATGTACTGGCGCATCTGCGTCACCGCGGCGGGCACCAGCGGCCGGTGGACCTCGAGGTCGAGGGAGGCGTTGGCGTTCACCGCGCCCGTGCGGAACCCGGCGCGCGCCAGCACGTCGACGGCGTCCGGGTGCACCATCGGCGCCACTCCCGGCGCGAAGAACTCCATGCCGACCAGGGCGCGCAGCACAACCTGCCCCCGGCCGTTGGTCAACGTGCCGAGCACCAGCGCGGTCGGGGCGTCGACGGCGGCGGTGGCCACCGGCACCTGGTTGCGGCCGAGCCGGCTCAGCGCGCGGTCGACCGCCCAGTCGAGCACGGGATGCAGCGGGGACAGGAAGTGCGCGAGCGGCCACTGCGTGGTCTGGTCACCCGCGGCCGTGCCCTGCGTCGCGCGGCGCAGCGACTCGGTGCCGGCCTCCGGGGTGACGGCCAGCAGCAGCTTCTCGCGGACCTGGCGCTGGGTGAGGTAGCTCTGCGGCAGCACCTTCAGCCGGGCCATCAGGTCGGGCGGCGGCACGAGCTCCACCAGCTGCTCTGCCGGGTGCTCGGTCCACCCCACTCCCCCGCTGCGGACGCTCGCGGCCGGGTCGGGGCACGCCTCGTGCAGGGCCTCGCGCAGGAAGTCGACCTGGCGGTCGAACAGCCCGAGCTGCGCCGCCTCCGCAGGCGCGTCCACCACGTCCTCGCCCAGGGCGTCGAAGAAGGCGTCGAAGCTCCCGGCGACGTCGCCGTCGGGCGCGGGATCCGGAGCGACCTCGTCGATCGGGCGGCCCTCGGCCAGTGCCCGGCGCACGGCCTCCTCCTCGGCGCCCACGTCGTGCAGACGCATCAGCGATGCGGCGTCGCCGAGCGCGGTGTGCGCGGTGTGCTCCTTGGCCAGGAGGCGGGCGAGCACGCGGACGTCTCCGGAGAACCGCTCGTCGGACGTCGTCAGAGCGAGCGCGGTGATCTGCGGCTCCTCCAGCTGCCCGTAGCGGTCGATGCGGCCGTTGCGCTGCTCGATCCGGATCAGGCTCCACGGGATGTCGACGTGCACGAGCCGGCTGCACTGCTTGTGCAGGTTGACGCCCTCGCTGGCGACGTCACCGGTGATCAGGACCCGCACCGGGGTGGCCGAGCGCTGGAAGGCGTCGACGACCGCGTGCTGCTCCTTGTCGATCAGACCGCCGTGCAGCACCGCGAACGCGTCGTCCGGCATCCGCAGCCGGGAGGGCAGCTCCCGGCGCAGCCACTTCAGGGTCGCGACGCGCTCGCTGAACAGCACCACCCGCGTCTCCTTCCCGCGCCCGACGCCGATCGCGCCGAGGTGCTCCACCAGCGCGTCGAGCTTCGCGCAGCCACCGCCGAGCGCACCCTCGACCAGCTCGGCCAGCCGGGTCAGCGCCGTGCCCTCGGGGGTGTGGAGCTCACCGCTCGACGCCAGCGTCTTGGTCCGGTTCGCCACCGTCTCGGCCAGCGCCTCGGGCGAGGACAGGAATGCCTTCGCCAGCGTCCAGGGGAACAGCCTGCGGCCGGCGCCGGCCACCGGCGACTCACCTTCGGGATGCAGCCACACCTGCGACAGCTCGGTCGCCACCGCGTCCTCCGCCGGGCTCGCCGGCACAGCCAGCACCTGCGGTTCGGGGCGCTTCGCCCACTTGTGGCCGACCTCGCGGTCGACGTCCGGGGAGTGCCGGTGCCGGCGGATGAACAAGTGGGCGATGTCGCGCATCTCGTAGTGCTCGGGGTCGACGATCGCAGTGGGGTCGAGCAGGCCGATCAACTCGGCAAACGACTCCGCCTTCCCGTTGTGCGGGGTGGCCGAGGCCAGGATGAGCGCCTCGGTCCTCTGCGCCAGGATCCGGGCCAGCTTGTTGTTCTGCGTGCCGGGGTTGGTGAGGTTGTGCGACTCGTCGATCACGACGGCGTCCCATAGGTGCTTCTCCAGGTGCGAGCGGTAGCGCGCCGACTTGAGCGTGTCGATCGAGACGATCACCTTCGGGAAGTAGGTGAACGGGTTGCGGCTCGCCGGGAGCCGGCGCCGGACCTGGGCGATCCCGTCGGAGTCGAGGCGCACGAGTGGGATCCCGAAGCGCGTCCACAGCTCGTACTGCATCTGCTCCAGCACGTGCCGCGGCGTGACCACGAGGACCCGCTCCGCGCGGCCGCGGCGGGCCAGCTCGGCGAGGATCATCCCGATCTCCAGGGTCTTCCCCAGCCCCACCGCGTCGGCGATCAACAGCCGCGGCCGCAATCTAGCCGGATCGAGCGCCTCGGCGACGGCCTGACGCTGGAAGTCCAGGGGGTCGAGCAGCATGTCGCGGCTCACCGTCAGCCCCGGCTCGTGCAGCGGCACCGGAGTCTTGCGCAGCACCGCCTCCACCCACAACCGGCTGCGCCGGAACTGCGGGGAGTCGTCGCGCACCAGCTCGGCGTCGGCCGGGTCGAGGGGTGCGATGTCGTCGAGCGCGCTGTAAAAGGTGGCCGACACTCCGCGCACCAGCTCTGAGCTGCCCAGGCAGCGGACTCGCCAGCCGCCGCCGACCCGGTCGCAGGCCGAGACGATCCACTCCTCGTCGCGGACGACCACTACGCCGCCCGCCGCGAACGCCCCCTGCACCCGGTCCCCCGTCGTCGCTGAGCACCGCACGTTAGTGGGCGGGTACGGGGCGAGCACACAGGGAGGGCAGCTCACCGGCATCCCGTTGTCGATCCGCGTGAACAGAGAGCGGATGTCCTCCCGACGGCGCCCACAGCCGTCCCACCAGCACCGCCTGCCCTGGCTCCAGCGCCACATCCGGCAACCGCGTCGTACTCGGCGCGATCGGTTTCGGTAGCACGAACCCTGCCGGCGACGCCGAAACGTGACCCGCTCCCCGGCGGAGTGATAACGTCGTTACCCGGCGTGAGGAGCTCGGATGTCAGCGAACGACCTCGTGACCGGTGCGCTCCAGGGGCTGTGCCGGTGGATGTGGGACTGCTCCCCGCGCATGATCCCGACGATCGTGCGGGAGCGGGGGGCAGCGGGGGCGCTGCGGTGGTTCGCGGCGAACATGCCCCGCTACCTGGTGACCCTGCGGGTGCTCGGGCCGGTGCGCACGCACCTGGCGTGCGTCGCGTACTCGCTGCTCAACGGCTGCACCTACTGCGCCTACGCGCACGCCCACGCGCTGGAGTTGATCTACTTCCGCGACCGCGACCGCCTCTTCCCCGCCGACGCCGCCACCCTCGCGACCTGGCAGGACCTCCCGCCGCGGCGCTTGGCCGAGCGGCTGCGCTCGGTCCTGGAGGACGCCGGGATGCACGGCGAGGCGCTGTGGGTCGACCGGATCATCGACCTCGCCGTCGGCGGGCAGCAGCCCGTCGACCGCGACGAGGTGCGGCTGGCGCACCTCGTCGGCATGGTCCGGGTGATGAACGCGGCCGCGATGGGCTGCGAGATCGTGCCCGGCGAGGCGATGGACTCCGTCAACCGCGACGTCGAGGTGAAGGCCGGGCACGCGGCCGCCCTGGTGGGCTAGTAGGCGTCGTGCCAGTTCCACCACGCGTACGGCGGGGACTGGGGGTAGCCCTCGGGCGAGTCCTCCCACGACTCCTGCCGGCCCAGGGCGGTGATGTCGAGGTAGCTCCACGTCCCGCCCATCGCCTCGTCACCGCGGTTGTCGACGAAGTACGTCCGGTAGACGCGGTCGCCGTCGCGCAGGAAGGCGTTGGTGCCGTGCCACTGGTCGACGCCGAAGTCGGCGTCGAACCCGTCGGTCATCGTGAACCAGGGCATCGTCCAACCCATCCGCTCCTTCACCCGGGCGATGTCGGGCTGCGGGGCGCGGGAGGCGAAGACCAGGGTCGTGTCGCGGGCGTGCAGGTGGGCGACGTGCGCGACCTGGTCGGCCACCAGCGAGCAGCCGCGGCAGGCGTGGTCGGGCCAGCCGTGCACCCCGGGCTCGAGGAACGCGCGGTAGACGATCAGCTGGCGTCGGCCGTCGAACAGGTCGGGCAGGCTCACCCGTCCGTCGGGGCCGTCGAACGCGTACTCCCGCTCGACGGGCGTCCACGGCATCCGGCGCCGCCGCGCCGCCATGGCGTCGCGGGCGCGGGTGAGCTCCTTCTCCTGCACGAGCAGCGCGCGCCTCGCGGCGTCCCACTCGGCGGCGTCGACGACCGGGTGGGCGGGCAGGGTGTCAGTCACGGGGTCCTCCGAGGTGGTGGGTGAGTCGGTCGAGCGGGCCGTCCCAGTCGCGGGCCAGCGCGGCGAGGAACTGCTGCGCCACCTGCATCGGGGCCGAGCGGAGCCGGTAGCGCACGCGGCGCCGCTCCCCCGGCTCGGCGGTGACGAGCCCCGCGTCCGCGAGCAGGGCCAGGTGCTTGGCGATCGCCTGCCGGGTGATGGGCAGGCGGCCGGCCAGGTCGGTGGCCGTGGCCGGGCCGCCGGAGGCGAGCGCCGCCAGCACGGCGCGGCGGGTGGGGTCGGCGAGGGCGACGAACACCTGCTCGGCGACGGCCTCGACGTCCCCGTCCCCCGCCGCGGGGTCAGGCGGCACCGAGGTGGGCGACCAGCTCGCCCAGCTCGCTCGCCCAGCCCTCGGTGTTGCCGCCGAAGGCCTTCGCGTGCGCGTCGTCGGGCAGCTGCCCGAACCCGGACTCGACCACCGTCAGCCGCGTGCCCGGCCCGGTCTCCTCCAGCGTGAACTCGACGTAGGTGCGGCGCGGGTCGTCCTCGGGCAGGCCGTTGATGTGCCAGGTGAAGGCGAACACCGACGGCTCCTCGACGCGCTCGACCCGCATCCGCGCGACGTCGCCGCTGCTCCAGGACATCTCCGCCGCGCCGCCCGGGCGCAGGTCGATCGTGGCCGTCTCGCCGAACCACGCGGCCAGGCCGTCGGCGGTGGTGAGCGCGGCCCACACGTCGGCGGGCGGGCGGGCGATCTCGACGGTCCGCTCGATCCGGTCGGGGAACCCCATGTCTGCCTCCTTGAGTAGCAACTGAACGATTGCGACACTATGGCAACCGACGAGTTGCGTCAAGGCGTGCGAGGATCCGACCGTGACGCACCCCCTGGACCCGCTGTCCGCCGACGAGTTCCGCCAGGTCGCCGCGCTGCTGCGCCGGGAGAAGGGCGTCGAGCGCCCGGGCTGGCGCATCGCGGGCATCGAGCTGCGCGAGCCGGTGAAGGGGGCCGCGCCGGGCCACCGCGAGGCCCGCGCCGTCGTCTGGGACACCGCCGGGGGCACCGCGCACGTCGCCCTGCTCGACCTCACCACCGACGCCCTCACGGACTGGGAGGCCCGTCCGGGGCAGCAACCGAACGCCACCGTCGACGAGTGGCACGAGTGCGACGAGGCCATGCGCGCGCACCCCGACGTCGTCGCGGCACTGGCCGAGCGCGGCATCACCGACCCGTCGCTGACGCTCATCGACGTCTGGACCTACGGCGGCCACCGCATCCCCGACGCGCACCGCGGCCGGCGCCTCGGCTGGTGCGACGTGTGGCTGCGCGCGGCGCCGGGCGCGAACCCGTACGCCCACCCCGTGGCCGGGCTGAAGCTCGTCGTCGACCTCAACACGATGGAGCTGCTGGAGGTCCAGGACACCGCGCGGCCCGGGTTCCCCGAGGTCCAGGGCGAGTACGACCCCGCGCACGTCCCCGGCTACGCGGCCCGCACCGACCGGAGGCCGCTGGAGATCACCCAGCCCGAGGGCGTCTCGTTCACCCTCGACGGCCATGCGCTGAGCTGGCAGAGCTGGCGGCTGCGGATCGGGTTCACGCACCGCGAGGGCCTGGTGCTGCACGAGGTCGGCTGGCAGGACGGCGACGAGCTCCGGCCGATCGCGCACCGCCTGTCGTTCGCCGAGATGGTCGTCCCCTACCGCGACCCCACCCCGCAGCACGCCGACCGCACCGCCTTCGACATCGGCGAGTGGGGCCTGGGCTTCATGACGACGTCGCTGGAGCTGGGCTGCGACTGCCTCGGCGAGATCCGCTACCTCGACGCCGTCCTGCACGACACCGCGGGCGAGCCGGTGGAGATCCCGCACGCGATCTGCCTGCACGAGGAGGACAACGGGATCCTCTGGAAGCACGTCGACGGGCAGGCGGGCGCGCAGGTCCGGCGGATGCGCCGCATGGTCGTCTCGACGCACGTGACCGTCGCCAACTACGAGTACCTCGTCTACTGGCGCCTCTACGAGGACGGCTCGATCGAGTGCGAGGTGCGCGCCACCGGGATCATGGTGACGACGCCGTTCACCGGCGAGGCGCCGCCGTACGGGGTGGTCGTCGACCGCGACACCTACGCCCCGATCCACCAGCACTTCATCGTCGCGCGTCTGGACATGGACGTCGACGGGCCGACGAACACGGTGGTGCAGACGCAGACCGAGGCGCCGCCGATGGGCCCCGACAACCCCGACGGGCTGGCGCTCGTGCAGCGCTCCACGCCGGTCACCGTCGAGGGCGGCCTCGACGTCGACTGGGCGAGCCAGCGCGCCTGGAAGATCACGAACCCGCGGCGGCGCAACGCCCACGGCGCCCCGACGGCCTACAAGCTGGTGCCGGGCGCGGCGATCCCGCCGATGCTCGACCCGGCCGCCCCGCTGCTGCGCCGCGCCGGGGTGCTCGCGCACCAGCTGTGGGTCACCCCGTACGCGCCCGACGAGCGGTGGCCGAGCGGGGAGTTCGTCAACCAGTCCGAGGTCGACGAGGGGCTGCCGGTCTGGACGGCCGCCGGGCGTCCGGTGACCGAGGCCGACGTCGTGCTCTGGTACGTCTTCGGCATCCACCACGTGCCGCGCGTCGAGGACTGGCCGGTGATGCCCGCCGACACCGTGAGCTTCTGGCTCAAGCCGACCGGCTTCTTCGACGCCAACCCCGCGCTGGACGTGGCGCCGTCGCACTGACCCCGGCGCGGTCGACCCTGCTCAGCGGGTCATGTCCCCGGTCGCGGGCACGCCGCCGGTGATCCCGTAGTGCAGGTGCACGACGCCCTTCCCGGTCGTCGCCGGCGGCGCGAGGAGCGTGGTGCCCGCGGGCACCACGCCGCCGTCGAACACCTTCTTGCCGACGCCGAGCAGGACGGGGTGCAGCCACAGGTCGAGGCGGTCGGCCAGACCCTCGCGCAGCAGCGTCTGCACCAGGTCGAGGCTGCCGACGACCTTCACGTGCTCGTGGCGGTCGCGCACCTCGCGCACCGCGGCGGGCAGGTCCGGGCCGAGCTGCGTCGAGCCGGCCCACGACAGGTCGGGCGTTCCGCGGGAGGCCACGTACTTCGGGACGGCGTTGAACAGGTCCCCGAAGGCGTCGTCCTGGTGGGGCCAGTGCGCCGCGAAGATGTCGTAGGTCCGCCGACCGAGCAGGAGGGCGTCGGTGCCCTCGTAGGAGGCGGCGATCTGCGCCCCGGCCTCGTCGTCGATCAGCGGGGCCTGCCAGCCGCCGAACGGGAAGCCGTCGGGGTCCTCCTCCGGCCCGCCGGGCGCCTGCCCGACGAGGTCGAGGGTGGCGAACAGCGCGAGGTGGATGAGGCCCATTGCCGGCTCCCGGTGGGTCGTCGGTGTCGTTTCCAGGGGGACGCCGGGCACCGGGCGGACTCATCGGTCAGTCGGTGTACTCCTCGCGCCAGCCGCGCAGCCGGTCCTCGGGGCGGCGGGTGCGGCGCACCGCGTCGAGCGCCGAGCGCTGCGCCGGGGTGGCCGTGCGCCGGGCGTCGGCGCGCTCGGCCTCGGCCATCTCCACGGCCGCGCGGGAGGTGGCGACGTCCTCGATCCGCACCGGCTCGGGCACGCCGTCGGCGTCGGTCGTCCGGCTGCCGTCGGCGTAGGGGTTGTCCTCGGGCAGCCGGCCGGTGAACCGGCCGTACGAGCCGAGGATCAGCAGCAGGCCCCCGGAGACCAGGCTGAACACGACGTTCGACATCCGGAACGCCAGCAGGTTGAGCGGGCCGTCGAGCACGAGCACGTTGGCGACGCCGGAGAGCAGGAACGCGGCGCCGACGACGGTGAGGATCGTCGACGCCGTGCGCCCGCCGCGGATCCCACCGGCGACGAGCACCGCACCGACCACGAGCGACACCCACGACAGCAGGCCGTTCGACGAGAGCCCCAGCACCGGCTGCCCGGCGGTGGAGAACAGCGGCAGGCCGTCCGCGAGACCGAGGCCCCCGAACACCCAGAGACCGAGGCCGAACACGACGGCGCCGATGCGGTGCACCGCGTCCAGGCGTCGGGTCGAATCGCGCCAGAGGTTGTTCATGTCCTCAGGGTGCGACCGGACGGGGCCGAGCGCCACTCGACCCCGCCCCGGCTCACCCCGCCCGGCGCGACGCCAGCCCGGCGACCCCGACGACCAGGGCGAACAGCGGCCACACCAGGCCGGCGCTGTAGGGCAGGCCGAGCACGACGGTGGCGGCGGTCGAGGCGGCGGCGAGCACCAGCGCGACGATGCCGACGCCCAGGGGCAGCACGCGGTCGCGCACGGCGAGCAGCCCGACGACCGCCATCACGGCCAGCCCCGGCAGGAACGCCCCGAACCCGGCCTGGTCGGCCAGCACCCCGAGCGTGACCGCCGCCTCCGGCGTGTAGAACGCGGAGTCGGTGCCGCCGGGGACCCCGCTCGCCGCGACGTAGCGCAGCAGGACGCCGACGGCGCCGGCGGCGAGGAACGCGATCGACGTCCAGCGCAGCGCCTCGACGAGCCCGCCGCGCCGGGAGTGCCGGGCGTGGAAGCGGGTGAGGCCGAGCAGGAACACCAGCGACGCCGCCAGCCCGACGAGGGCGAGCGTCCCGCCGAGCTGCACGGTGGCGGGCTCGGCGAGGTTCGCGAGCAGGAACTCCGTCGTGGGCTCCGGCGGGCCGTCGAACGTCTCCGGGGCCTGGGCCAGGAAGAAGGTGGACGCGCCCGCGGCGAGACCGGACGCGATCCCGGCGTAGGGCCACGGGGTGCGGCGGGCGGGGACGGTGCGGACGGCGGCGTCGGCGGTCTGGGTGGTCACCGGGTGTCTCCTCCGTAGGGGGTCCTGATCGGGCACCAGGATCTCCGCGCGAGAGGCCCCGCCCCCAGGACGCCACCGGGCGGATCGGAGTGGTGCCAGCACCACCCCGACACACGCGCAGCCACACCCCGACTCGCGGGAAGGAAGCGCGTCAGCCGCCCTCGCGCAGCCCCCAGGGCGAGCCGTAGGCGGTGAGCAGGTCGAGGAACGGGACCGCGTCGAACGCCTCCGGCCCGAGCACCCCCCGCCCCGACCACACCCCGGTGGCCAGCAGCTCCAGCGCGACGACGGGGTTCACCGCGGTCTGCCACACCACCGCCTGGCACCCGTACTCGCGCATCGACCAGGCGTTGTCGACCACGTGGTAGAGGTAGACCTCCCGCGGCTCCCCGTCGACCCCGACGCCGCTGACCCACACGCCCGCGCAGGTCCGCCCGGTCATCGTGGGGCCGAGCCCGGCGGGGTCGGGCAGGCACGCGGCCACGACCTCGCGCGGCGACACCGACACGTCGCCGACCCGCACCGGCACCGTCGACGACAGGCCGAGCTCGTGCAGCGTCCGCAGCACGTCGATGACCTTCTCCCCCAGGCCGTACTTGAACGTCACGCGCTTCGCGTCGACCCAGCGCGGCATGAGGAGCACCTCCTCGTGCTCCACGTTGACGCACTCCAGCGGCCCGATGCCCTCCGGGAAGTCGAACACCTCGGCCCCGCTGAACGGCTCGGTGGTGAACCAGCCGCGCTCGCGCTCCCACACGACGGGCGGGTTGAGGCACTCCTCGATCAGCGTCCAGATCGAGAACGGCGGCGCGAAGCCCCGGCCCTCGACGCGCAGGTCCGAGCCGTCGCGCACGCCGAGCTCGTCGATCACGGAGAACAGGTGGTCGGCGGCGAAGCGCGCGAAGACGTCGGACAGGCCGGGCTCCACGCCCATCCCGACGAGCGCGAGCACCCCCGCCCCGCGGAACGCGTCGTCGAGCGCGAACTGCTCGTCGCCCAGCTTCACCCCGGGCTGCGTGTAGGGCGCGGTCGCGTGCGGCAGCGACATCGACATCGCCATGTCCAGGTAGGTGACCCCGGCCGCGAGGCACGCCCGGAACAGCGGCATGACGAACCGGGGGTCGGTGGCGTTGAGCAGCGCCGCCACCCCGTGCTCGGCGATCAGCGCGGCGACGGCGGCCTCGTCGGAGGCGTCGACGCGCGCGGCGACGAACCGGGGGTCGGCGACGGTGTCGACCACCGCCCGCGCGCGCCCGGCGTCGAAGTCGGCCACGACCAGCAGCTCGACGAACCCCCGGCGCGCCGCGATGGCCGCGACCGAACCGCCGACGCCACCGGCACCCACCACCAGGATCCGCATACGACAACGTAACCGTCTGACCCTTGTGGGTGAACGCTGCGACCTGCGAATAATTGCGCATGACCAGCGAGGCGCGGGAACACGGGGCCGGCACGTCGACGGCCGCCGAGGCGCAGCTCAGGCCGGGCGCGATCTCCTTCGTCGACGCGCTGGTGATCGGCCTGGCGTCGACCTCACCGGCGTACTCGCTGGCGGCGATCATCGGGCCGGTCGTCGCGCTCGTCGGGGTGTACGCGCCCGGCGTGCTGCTGGCGTCGTTCGTGCCGATGCTGCTCATCGCGTCGGCGTTCTACTACCTCAACAGGGTCGACCAGGACTGCGGGACGACGTTCTCCTGGGTCACGCGGGCGATGGGGCCCTGGCTCGGGTGGATCGGCGGCTGGTCGATCGCGATGACGGGCGTGCTCGTCACGGGCTCGCTCGCCGACACGGCCGTCCGTTTCTCGCTGCTCACGCTCAACCTCGACGACCTGGCGAGCAACAACGCCGTCGTCATCCCGATCGTCGTGGTCGTCGTGCTGGCGATGACGGCGCTCTGCGTGCTCGGCACCGAGATCTCGGCGCGGTTCCAGAACGTGCTGATCCTGGTGCAGGTGCTCTCGCTGCTGGTGTTCGCCGCGGTGGCGCTGGTGCGGGCGGCCACCGGCGACACCCCGTTCGACGCCGAGACGCCCTCCGTCTCCTGGCTCAACCCGTTCGCCGAGGGCGGCGCGGCGCTGACGGCGGGCCTGCTGCTCGGCGTGTTCGCCTACTGGGGCTGGGAGTCGGCGGTGAACCTCACCGAGGAGACCACCGACTCGGCGTCGACGCCGGGCCGCGCCGCGATCGTCTCCACAGTCGTCCTGCTGGCCACCTACCTGGCCGTCGCCTACGCCGTGGTGGCGTTCGCGGGCACCGGGTTCCTCGCCGAGAACCAGGACCAGGCCGAGCTGATCTTCGCGCTGCTCGGCGAGCAGGTGCTGGGCGGCTGGGACTGGGTGCTGCTGCTCTCGGTGGCCACCGCCGCGCTCGCCTCCACCCAGACCACGATCATCCCGGCCTCGCGCACGGGGCTGTCGATGGCGCGGCGGGCGGCGCTGCCCCGGCGGCTCGCGCACATCCACCCCCGGTTCCGCACCCCCGACGTGTCGACGTGGACGGTCGCGGCCATCGCCATCGGCTGGTACGTCCTCATCTACCTGATCAGCGAGAACGCGCTGTTCGACTCGCTCACCGCGCTGTCGCTGCTGATCGCCTTCTACTACTCGCTCACCGGCATCGCGTGCGCGGTCTACTACCGCAAGCAGCTGCTGCGCAGCGCGTCCAACCTGGTCCTCATCGGCATCGGCCCGCTCGTCGGCTCCGCGCTGCTGCTCTACCTGCTGGTCCTGTCGGTCACCGACCTCAACGACCCCGAGGCGAGCTCGTCGGGCACGTCCTGGTTCGGCTTCGGCCCGCCGCTCGTGATCGGGGTCGGGATCTTCCTGGTCGGTATCGTCTTCATGATCGGCTGGCGCCTGCACGACGCACGGTTCTGGCAGGAACGGCCCGGCGTGGCGCCGGACCTCGAGAAGGGCTGAGGCACGTGGCGAGTGGGAAGAGCATCGTCCTGGGCTACGACCGGTCCCCCGGGGCGAGGCGGGCCCTCGACATCGCGATCGAGCTGGCCGGCAGCTTCGACGTCCTGCTGGTGCTGGTGCACGGGATCGCGCCGCCGAACGTGGTCGGCGAGGAGGCCGGCCAGGCCCGCGAGGCCCTCGACGACATGGACGAGCAGGTCGCCGCGCCGGCCGTCGCGGCCGCGGAGGCCGCCGGCGTGCGGGTGCTGGTGGAGGTCGTCGACTCCCGTCCCGCCCCGGCCCTGATCGCCGCCGCCGACGAGCACGACGCGCTCGTCATCGTCGTCGGCACCTGGAACGAGAGCCCGCTGCGCGGCGCGCTGCTGGGCTCGGTGTCGCACAAGCTGCTGCAGATCTCGGCCCGCCCGGTGCTCTGCGTTCCGGCCACCGCACCGGACGCGTCGTGATCGGCCCGGCCGCGGTGCTGGTCCTGGTGATCGGCGTGCTGGTGGTGCTGGCCGTCGCCGCCGTCGCGCTGGTGCTCGACGCCCGGCGCCGCCGCGCGCGGCAGGCACCGCCGCCCCCTCCGCCCCGGCCGCCGGCACCGCGCCGCCAGACCGAGCCGATCGACAGCGCCCGCGCGCAGGTCGACCCGCCGACGGTCATGACGCGGTCCGACCGGGTCCCGCCGCCCGAGCAGGACGGCGGGACCCGGCAGGGCCGCTAGAACGGGTCGCTAGGCCTGCAGCGCCTTCTCCAGCTGCGCCGACAGGGCGGCGGCGAACGCGGCGGGCTCGGGCAGCTCGCCGCCCTCGGCCAGCAGCGCCGTGCCGTGCAGCAGGCGGGCGATGCCGCGCAGCTCCTCGTCGTCGCCGCGCTGGTCGTAGGACCGGGCCAGCCCGGTGACCAGCGGGCTCTGCGGGTTGAGCTCCAGGATCCGCTTGACCTTCGGCGGCTCCTGTCCCATCGCGCGGTACATCTTCTCCAGCGTCGGGGTGAGGTCGCCGGGGTCGCCGACCAGGCACGCCGCCGACGTCGTGAGCCGGTGCGACAGGCGCACCTCCTTGACGTCCTCGGCCAGCGCCTCCCCGAGCCAGGTCAGCAGCCCCTCGAACCCCTGCTTCGTCTCCTCGTCGATCTCGTCGCCGCCGAGGTCGACGTCGCCCTTCGCGATCGAGGCGAGCGGCCTGCCGTCGAACTCCGGGACCGTCTCGACCCAGACCTCGTCGACGGGGTCGGTCAGCAGCAGCACCTCGAAGCCCTTGGCGCGGAACGCCTCCATGTGCGGGGAGCCCTCGAGCGCGGCCCGCGAGTCGCCGGTCATGTAGTAGACGGCGTCCTGGCCCTCCGGCATCCGGGCGACGTAGTCGCGCAGCGTCGTGGGCTTCTCGGGGTCGTGCGTGGTCGGGAAGGAGCAGATCTCGAGGATCGCCTGCCGGTTGTCGTGGTCGGAGATCAGGCCCTCCTTGACGGCGCGGCCGAGCTCGGACCAGAAGGTGGCGTACTTCTCCGGCACGGTGTCGAGCATCGTGCGCACCGTCGACAGGACCTTCTTGACCAGGCGCTTGCGGATCAGCTGGATCTGGCGGTCCTGCTGCAGGATCTCGCGGGAGACGTTGAGCGAGAGGTCGGCCGCGTCGACGACGCCCTTGACGAACCGCAGGTACTCGGGGACGAGCGCCTCGCAGTCGTCCATGATGAAGACGCGCTTGACGTAGAGCTGCACGCCGCGGCGGGCGTCGCGCATGAAGAGGTCCATCGGCGCGTGCGAGGGCAGGAACAGCAGCGCCTGGTACTCGAACGTGCCCTCCGCGGAGAGCCGGATCGTCTCCAGCGGGTCCTGCCAGTCGTGGCTGACGTGCCGGTAGAACTCGGTGTACTCCTCCTCGCTCACGTCGCTCTGCGGGCGCGACCACAGCGCCTTGCGGGAGTTGACGACCTCGTCGCCCATCCGGATGGGCCAGGTGATGAAGTCGGAGTAGCGGGTGATCAGCCGGCGGACGACGGCGTCGTCGGCGTAGTCGTGCAGGCCGTCCTCGACGTCGACGGGCTTGAGGTGCAGCGTGATCGTCGTGCCCTGCTCGGCGTCCGGGGCCTCGGCGATCGTGTACGTGCCCTCCCCCGCCGACTCCCAGTGCACGCCCGCGGACTGCCCGGCCCGGCGCGTGACCATCTCGACGCGGTCGGCGACCATGAAGCTGGAGTAGAAGCCGACGCCGAACTGGCCGATCAGCTCCGCCGACGCCTCCTCGGACGGGCCGCCCGCCTCCTTCGCCTTCCGCAGCTGCGCGAGCACCTCGGCGCTGCCGGAGCGGGCGATCGTGCCGATCAGGCCCACGACGTCGTCGCGGCTCATGCCGATGCCGTTGTCGGCGACGGTGAGGGTGCGCGCCTCCGGGTCGGTCCGCACGGTGACGTGCAGGTCGGAGACGTCGACCTCCAGGTCCCCAGACCCGTCGAACGCGGTCTGGTACGAGGCCAGGCGCAGCTTGTCGAGCGCGTCGGAGGCGTTCGAGACCAGCTCCCGGAGGAAGACGTCCTTGTTCGAATAGATCGAGTGGATCATCAGCTGCATCAGCTGACGGGCCTCCGCCTGGAACTCGATCGTCTCGGTCGTCATCGCTCCACGATATCCAGCGCGGCGCAGCCGGGATCAGGCTGCCTTCCCGTGCATCTCAGGTGTAACCCGGCCGGCCCTACCGGCGTCCTCCTTGTGACGGCATCGAACGGCCGGCGAAGGCAGTAACCCCAGGCAGACGCACCCAAGGAGCACATGATGTCGATCTCGACCAGCCTCAAGAAGATCGCCCAGCTGACCGTCGGCGGGTTCCTGGCCGCCGGCCTCATGGCCGGTCTCGCCACCCCCGCATCCGCCGCCCCGCGCGACTGCGCCTACATGGGCTACGGCAGCTACGTCGACGGCCTCGCCCTCGACCACCGCGACGACGAGGTCGTGCTCGCCAACGCGATCAACGCCTACCGCGCCCAGCACGGCCTGCGCCCGCTGACCTACTCCCGCACCCTGGCCCGCCCCGCGATGTGGGCGAGCCTCGACAGCTACAACCGCGGGTTCTCCCCCAGCAACCACGTCGACACCCGCGGCATGGGCGTCGCCCAGCGCGTCGAGTTCTGCTCGGGCTACACCGGCTACCTCGGCGAGATCAACTACTGGGGCACGGGGACGTCCCAGTGGGTGTCGCCCACGGCGGCGCTGAACTGGTGGAAGAACTCCCCCGGTCACAACGCCCGCCTGCTCGACCCGAACGCCACCACCTTCGCGGTCGGCCAGGCCTACCAGGGCTACCCGACCATCACCCGGGCGCACTACACGGTCGTCTTCGGCAACCACTGACGCCGACCGGCCCTTGTCGCGGCACCGGGTCGTCACGAGACTGACCCGGTGCCCGACAAGAGCCAGCTCCTCAACTACATCGACGGCGACTTCCAGCCCCCCGCCGAGGGGGGCTGGACCGACGTCGTGAACCCGGCCACCGGCGAGGTCTACGCCACCGCGCCGCTCTCGACCGGGCCCGACGTCGACGCCGCGTTCGCCGCCGCGCAGAACGCGTTCGCCTCCTGGCGGCGCACCACGCCCGGGGAGCGGATGGAGGCACTGCTGAAGATGGCCGAGGCCGTCGAGCAGGGGGCGTCGCGACTGATCGAGGCGGAGGCCCGCAACACCGGCAAGCCGCTCGGGCTGACGGCGTCGGAGGAGATCCCGCCGATGGTCGACCAGATCCGGTTCTTCGCGGGGGCGGCCCGGATGCTGGAGGGCAGGGCGAGCGCGGAGTACATGCGCGGGTTCCAGTCGACGATCCGGCGCGAGCCCGTGGGCGTCGTCGGGTCGGTGGCGCCGTGGAACTACCCGATGATGATGGCGGTCTGGAAGTTCGCCCCCGCGCTGGCCGCGGGCAACACCATCGTCCTCAAGCCCAGCGACACCACCCCGGCCAGCGCCGTGCTGATGGCCGAGCTGTTCTCCGACATCCTGCCGCCCGGCGTGTTCAACGTCGTGTGCGGCGACCGCGGCACCGGTGCGCTGCTGGCCGGCCACCCCACGCCCGCGATGGTGTCGATCACCGGGAGCACCCGGGCGGGCAAGGCCGTCGCGCAGGCCGCGGCCGCCACCGTCAAGCGCACCCACCTGGAGCTGGGCGGCAAGGCCCCGTGCGTGGTGTTCGCCGACGCCGACGTCGCCGCGGCCGCCGAGGGCATCGCCGTCGCCGGGTACTTCAACGCCGGCCAGGACTGCACGGCCGCCACGCGCGTGATCGTCGACGAGTCGATCCGCGGCGCGCTGGTCGAGGCGCTCGCCGAGCAGGCCGCGGCCGTCCGCCTCTCCCGCGACGAGGTGCGCGGCAGCGAGGACCTCTACATCCCCCCGGTCAACAACCCGACGCAGCTCGCGCACGTGTCCGGGCTGGTGGAGCGGGCGCCGTCGCACGCGCGGGTGGTGTCGGGCGGCGAGAAGGCGGGCGGCGGCGGCTACTTCTACACCCCGACCCTGGTCGACGGCCTGCGCGCCGACGACGAGCTCGTCCGCACCGAGATCTTCGGTCCGGTGATCACCGTGCAGGGCTTCACGGGCGAGGCGCAGGCCGTCGCGATGGCCAACGACACCGACTACGGCCTCGCCGCGAGCGTGTGGACGCGCGACCACGGCACGGCGCTGCGGGTGTCGGCGGCGATCGACTCCGGCTGCGTCTGGGTCAACTGCCACATCCCGCTCGTGGCCGAGATGCCGCACGGCGGCGTGAAGCAGTCGGGGTACGGCAAGGACCTGTCGGCGTACTCGCTGGAGGACTACACCCGCGTCAAGCACGTCATGTCCTGGGTGGGCGAGGGCGAGTAGTCTCTCCTTCACTCTGCGTGAGCCGGACGGCGTGAGGCGGGCGGGATGTCGGGTGCGCTGGACCGCGTCGTCGTCCGCTCGTTCGAGGTCGCGGTCCGGGCGCTGTGGGGCTTCACGCCGCGGGTGATGGAGTTCGTCGTCGCCGACCTCGGGCCGGGGCCCGCCGTCGCGTGGATGGCGTCGCACATGCCCCGCTACCAGCGCACCCTGCAGGTGCTCGGGCCGGTGCGCACGCACCTGGCCTGCCTGGCGGTGTCGCTGGTCAACGGCTGCCGCTACTGCAGCTACGGCCAGGCCTACGCGCTGGAGCTGCTGCACCTGCGCGAGCGCGGGACGCTGTTCCCCGTCGACGCGGGGACGGTCGCGGGCTGGGCCGGCGCACCCGTCGACGAGCTCCGCGCCCGGCTGCGGGCCGCGCTCGAGCAGGCGGGGCTGCACGCCGAGGTGGTGTGGACCGACGGCGCGTTCGACCTCGCCGTCGGCGCCCACCCACCGATGGGCGCCGACGAGGAGCGGGTCGCGCACCTCGTCACCATGATCGGGCAGCTCAACCGCGTCGGCACGGCCCACGGCCTCGAGCCCGACGAGGCGCACGACCCCGTCAACAAGGACGCCGCCCTGCGGGCGCGCAACGCGGCGCTGCGGGCGGCCTGAGCCGTCACGGGGGTATGAAAATACCGTTCTCGCGCCACAGGTGGTATTTGTATACCGACAGCGGGACGAGGACGTGGAGGACATCGGTGCTGGAGCTCAAGACGCCCCGGGAGATCGACGCGATGCGGGTGACGGGGGCGTTCGTCGCCGAGCTGCTCGCCGACCTGGCCGGGCGGGCCGACGTGGGGGTGAACCTGCTCGACCTCGAGCTGCGCGCCCGCCGGATGATCGAGGACCGCGGCGCGGAGTCCTGCTACTGGGACTACGCGCCGTCGTTCGGGCGGGGGCCGTTCCGCAACGTGGTGTGCCTGTCGGTCAACGACGCCGTGCTGCACGGGCTGCCGCACGACTACGTGCTGCACGACGGCGACCTGCTGAGCATGGACATCGCGGTGTCCGTCGACGGCTGGGTGGCCGACTCGGCCCGCAGCGTCATCGTCGGGACGCCGCGACCCGAGGACCAGCACCTGGTCGCGGCCACCGAGCGGGCATTGGCCGCCGCCATCGCCGCCGCGGTGCCGGGCAACCGCCTCGGCGACATCTCCGCGGCGATCGGCGCCGTGGCCACCGGCGCCGGCTACCCGGTCAACACCGAGTTCGGCGGCCACGGGCTCGGGCGGACGATGCACGAGGACCCGCACGTCCCCAACCAGGGCAAGGCGGGGCGCGGCCTGCGGCTGCAGCCCGGCCTCACCCTCGCGCTGGAGCCCTGGCTGGCGGCCGGGACCGACAAGATCACCTACGACGCCGACGGCTGGACCATCCGCTCCGCCGACGGCTCCCGCACCGCCCACTCGGAGCACACGATCGCGATCACCGACGGCGCCGCGCGCGTGCTGACGAGCCCGGCCGACTAGCTCTCGAGCTTCACCTCACCCATCTCCATCCACGGGTCGCCCGGCAGCTCCTGGTAGACGATCTTCGGCACCGACGCCACGACCGAGGGCAGCCAGCCGAAGAACCACTGCGCGTGCTCGGAGCCGACGTGGGCCTCGCCGGCAGCCTGGTCGACGTAGTTGGCGAGGACGGCGTACTCGTCCGGCTGCTCGACGCTCGCGAAGCAGCGGAAGACGAGGTTGCCGGGTTCCTCGCGGACCTGGGCGGAGTAGCGGGTGATGCCGGCGAGGAAGTCCTCCCGCTTCTCCGGACGGACGTCGATCCTGATCACGATGAAGATCACGGTGTCTCCCTGCGTCGGTGTGGGTCAGGAGTACCGCACCGGGTGGGGTGGTGGTGTCTCATTGCGGAGCGTTCGGTTCGGTGGTCGGGTCCGCCGCGCACCGGTTCCGTGCCGCTCGCAGCTGATGTGCGGAGTACGGAGCTGGTGTGTCGGGGCTGGTGATCGTCGGGAGTGTGGCTGTGGGGTCGTGGCGGCGACCCTGGCGTCGCGTTTCCGGTGATCACGGCCCGGTGATCGTCGGGAAGGTGACGTCAGGGTCGGTGGGAGGGCCGTGGGGGTGCGGTTCCGGCGATCAAGGCGTGGTGGTGGGCGGTGGGAGGTCCGTGAGGGCGCGGTTCCGGTGATCACGGCAGCGCTGAGGAACGGGCAGCGGGGTGCCGCGGCGGGGCGGCGGGCGGCGGGCGGCGGGCGGCGGGCGGCGGGCGGCGGGCGGCGGGCGGCGGGGCGGCGGCGGGCGGGCGCGGCGGCGGGCGCGGCGACGGCGGCGGGGGCGGCGACGGCGGGCGGGGCGGCGGCGGGCGGGCGCGGCGGCGGGCGGCGGGCGCGGCGACGGCGGGGGCGACGGCGGGGGCGGCGACGGCGGGGGCGGCGACGGCGGCGGATCGGTGCGCCCTCCTGCTGCCCAGTTGCGCCACACCGACCAACCTGGTCCGCCGATCCGGCAACCCGCTCGCTCGTCCGCCGCCGCACCGCCGTTCTGGCAACCGCTCGTCGACCGCAGTACACCGGTTCCGCACCCCTCACACCGGTTGCAGCTGGTGTGCCGAGCACGAAACCGGTGCGTCAGGGCCGGGAATTCCGGTGATCGTCAGGAGTGTGACACTGGGGTCGTGGCCGCGACCCTGACGTCACACTCCCGGTGATCACAGGCCGGTGATCACCGAGAAGGTGACGTGAGGGTCGGCGCGAGGACCGTGATGATGCGGTTTTGGTGATCACCGAGACATCCCGGCCGCCGCGGCCTGCGGTGCAGCCAGGCGCCGCCTCGCTCGTCATCGCCGCCGGGCTGGAGCTGAACACGATCTTCGGCGTGCTCCTGGCGGTGTCGTTGCTGGGTGCGGCCCCGGCGCTGGTGGTGCCGGCGCAGGCCCGGACGGTGGCACCGGCGGCGGTGAGGGAGGAACCGGCAGTGGTGGCCCGGACCTCCCAGCCGGCCCCTGCGGCCGCGCCCCTCCCCTGGCCGCGACCCTCGCCCGCATACCCTCGCCTGCCCGCGACCCTCGCCCGCCCCTCACCCCCGCCCGCCCCCCGTTGCAGCAAGGCCACCTCCATGCCACGGGATGGCATCAAGGTGGCCTTCCTGCAATTCCGAGGGGGGACGAGCCGGCGGCGGCGCGGGCGCACTGACCCGCCGCCCCTCCCCCGCTTGCAGGAAAGCCACGTTCACGCCATCCGGTTGCGTGAACGTGGCTTTCCTGCAACTCCGGACGGCCCGTCAGACCCGCTCCACCACCGCCGCCAGCCCCTGGCCCCCACCGATGCACATGGTCTCCAGCCCGTACCGCGCCCCGCGCCGCACCAACTCCCGGGACAGGGTGGTCAGGATGCGGGCCCCGGTGGCGCCCACGGGGTGGCCCAGCGAGATGCCCGAGCCGTGGACGTTCACGCGCTCCAGGTCGTCGTCGGTCAGCTTCCACTCCCGTGTCACGGCCAGGACCTGCGCCGCGAAGGCCTCGTTCAGCTCGATCAGGTCGACGTCGGCCAGCGCCAGCCCGGCGCGCTCCAGCGCCAGCGCCGTGGCGGGGACCGGGCCGATGCCCATCGTCGCGGGCGGCACCCCGGCCACGGCCCACGAAACGAGCCGCACGAGCGGGCGCAGGCCCAGCTCGGCCGCCCGCTCCGGGGTGGTGACCACGGCGATCGCGGCCCCGTCGTTCTGGCCCGACGCGTTGCCCGCGGTGACCGTCGCGTCCGGGTCGCCGGCGCGCAGCACCGGCTTCAGCTTCGCCAGGACCTCGACGCTCGAGTCGGGCCGGATGTGCTCGTCCCGCTCGACGACGGTGTCGCCGCGCCGCCCCGGCACCGTGACCGGCACGATCTCCTCGGCGAACACGCCCGCCTCCTGCGCGGCCGCGGCCCGCCGGTGCGAGCGCACGGCCCACGCGTCCTGCTCCGCGCGCCCGATGCCGTACTCGCGGCGCAGGTTCTCCGCGGTCTCCAGCATCCCGCCGGGCACCGGGAAGTGCTCGCCGCCGGCCGTCACCCGACCGCGGGCCAGGGCGTCGTGCAGCAGGACCCCCGGCCCCGCGCCGGCGCCCCACCGCATGTCCGACGAGTAGTGCGGCGCGCGCGACATCGACTCCACGCCGCCCGCCAGCACCACGTCGCTCACGCCGGTCTGCACCTGCATCGCCGCGGTGAGCACGGCCTGCAGGCCCGAGCCGCAGCGGCGGTCGATCTGCTGTCCCGTGACGGTGACGGGCAGCCCCGCGTCGAGCGCGACGACCCGCCCGACCGCCGGGGCGTCCATCGTCGGGTAGCTCTGCCCGAGGACGAGCTCGTCGACCGCGGCGGGGTCGAGCCCGGTGCGCTCCAGCAGCGCCCGGACGACGGTGGCGCCGAGGACGTGCGCGGGCACGGACCGCAGGGCGCCCCCGAACCCGCCGACGGGCGTCCGCAGCGGTTCGCAGACCACGACCTCACGCATCGACGGCCTCCGGGACCTCGACGCGGAACGGGGCGGCGGTGCGCGCCCGCACCTCGTCGACGGTGACGCCCTCGGCCAGGTCGACGAGCACGAGCCCGCCGTCGCGCACGCGGAACGTCGCCAGCTCCGTGACGACGACGTCCACCGCGCGCTGCGCCGTCAACGGGTACGAGCACTCCTCGACGATCTTCGGGCTCCCGTCCTTCGCGGTGTGCGTGGTGGCCACGACGACCGTCCGCGCGCCGACCAGCAGGTCCATCGCCCCGCCGACGCCGAGCACCGGCTTGCCGGGCACCGACCAGTTGGCGATGCGGCCGCGGGCGTCGATCTGCAGGGCGCCGAGCACGGCGACCTCCACGTGCCCGCCGCGGATCATCCCGAACGAGTCCGAGCTCGCGAAGAAGGAGGCGCCGGGCCGCGCGGTGACCGGCTTCTTGCCCGCGTGGACGAGGTCGGGGTCGGCCTCGCCGGGCAGCGGGGTGGGGCCGACGCCGAGCAGGCCGTTCTCGGTCTGCAGGTGCGCGGCGTGCTCCGGCAGGTGGTCGGCCACCAGCGTGGGGATGCCGATGCCGAGGTTCACCACCGCGCCGGGCGGGATGTGCGGCACGACGCGGGCGGCGATGACGTCCTGAACACTCATCGCGCACCTCCCGACAGCACCAGGGCGTCCACGAACAGGTGCGGGGTCACGATCTCCTCCGGGTCGAGCGCGCCGACCGGCACGATCTCGTCGACCTCGGCGATCACGAGGTCGGCGGCCGTGGCCATGTCGGGGTTGAAGTTGCGGGCGGTCTTGGCGTAGACGAGGTTGCCCAGCGCGTCGGCGGCGCGGGCCCGGACCAGCGCGACGTCGGCGCGCAGGCTCTCCTGGTAGAGGTGCGGCTCGCCGCGGATCACGCGCTCCTCGCGGCCCTCGCCGAGGTCGGTGCCCCAGCCGGTGCGCGTGTAGAAGCCGCCGATGCCCGCTCCCCCGGCCCGGATCGCCTCGGCCAGCGTGCCCTGCGGCACGAGGTCGATCTCCAGGCGGCCCTCCTGGTACGCGGCGACGACGTCGGGGTTGCTCGTGAAGTAGGAGCCGACCGCCTTGCGGACGCGGCCCTCCAGCAGCAGCTTCCCCAGCCCGCGCCCGGGCTCGCCCAGGTTGTTGCTGACGATCGTCAGGTCGCGGGTGGCGGTGGCGGTGAGCAGGGCGTCGATCAGCGTCAGGGGCGCGCCGACGAGGCCGAACCCGCCGACCATCACGGTGGCGCCGTCCGGGATGCGCGCCGCCGCGGCGGCGGGGTCGAGGACCGGCGCGCCGCGCTCGGTCAGGGAGGAGGGGGTCATGCCCTCCAGGGGACCACCGGCCAACGCAGACGTCCAACATCTAGTTCGTCGCTTCGCAGAGCCTCAACGTCTAGGATGCGCGGGTGCGCTACCGCCGGCTCGGCTACTTCGTCGCGGTCGCGGAGGAGCTCAGCTTCACCCGCGCCGCGCAGCGCCTGCACATGGCGCAGCCCCCGCTCTCCCAGCAGATCGCCGCGCTGGAGAAGGACCTCGGTGCCGTGCTGTTCGACCGCTCGCGGCGCGCGGTCCGGCTCACCGCCGCCGGCGCGGCCCTGCTCCCCGAGGCCCGCCGCCTGCTCGCCGACTACGAGGAGACCGCGCGGATGGTGCGCCGCGTCGCCGAGGGCGCGGTCGGGCGGCTGGCCGTCGGGTTCGTCCCGTCGGCGATCCACGGCGCGCTGGCCCCGCTGCTGCGGGCCTACGGCGCCGCGCACCCCGACGTCCAGCTCGTGCTCACCGAGCGCCCGCCCGACGCGCTGCTGCGCTCGGTCCACGACGGGCGCCTCGACGTCGCCGTGCTCTACCTCCCGCTGCGCGAGCCGGACCTCGCCCAGCGCCGCATCTCCTCGGAGGACCTCGTGCTCGCGCTGCCCGTCGGCCATCCGGCCGCCGAGCGGGAGACGGTGTCGCTGGCCGACGTCGCGGGCGAGCCGTTCGTGCTCCCCGAGCAGCACGACGTGCCCGGCCTGCACTCCGCCGTCTCCGCCCTGTTCGCCGACGCCGGCGTGGCCCCGCGCGTCGCGCAGCGCGGGGTGTGGCTGGTGCAGACCGTCCTGGGCCTGGTCGCGGCCGGGGTAGGGCTCGCCATCGTGCCGTCGTCGGTGGCCGCGCCGGGGCATCGGGGCGTCGTCGTGCGGCCGGTCCGGGAGGCGGCGCACCCCGTCGAGGTGGCCGCGGTCTGGCGCCCGGACGACCCGTCCGCCGCGCTGGCCCGACTGCTCGACCTGCTCCCCGGCGGGGTCACGCCCGCACCCACCGCCTGACCAGGTCGACCACGACCGGCGTCCGGGCGTCGATCTCGGCGCCCTCCAGCGTGAGCACCGCCCGGTCCGGGCCGGGCCAGCGCAGCAGCCCAGTCGGGTCGTCGAACACGAACGACGCCGCGTCGGCGCGGACCTTCGCGCCGCGGTGCAGCACCAGGTCGAGGTGGCGCGGGCGCAGCCGGAACGTCACCCGGTCGACGCCGCCGTGGCAGAAGCTCGGCGAGCGCCACTTGATGTGCTCGGTGATCCCCGGGTCCGCGCCGAGGACCGCCCCGCGCAGCCGCGCGACGGCCTCGCGCAGCGGGTGGTCGAGCGCGTCGAGGTAGTCGTCGACGTCGCTCACCGCAGCGCCCCGGCGGGCGTCCACGCCGGGTCTCGGCCGCTCAGGGCGAGGAGGCGGTCGAGCTCCGGGGCGTCGGAGGGCACCGGGACCGGCGGCCCGAACAGCCCCGGCACCCCCTCCGGCACGCTCACGGCCGACACGAACCCCAGGCACGCCCGCACGCTCGCCGGTTCGACGTCGTAGGGGCGACCGAGGGCGCGGGCGAGGTCCCAGCCGTGCAGCACGAGCTCGTCCAGCGCGACGACGGCGACGTCGGCGGCCGGCATCGCGACGCCGCCGACCGAGGTCCTCCCCTCCAGGGCCCCCGGCGCGCGCCAGGCCCGGACCAGCGCGTCGAGCTCGGCGGACAGCGCGGTGCGCCACCGCGGGTCGAGCGGCGGCGGCTCCGGCGGCGGCGGGCCGGGGTCCGCGCCCTTCTCGGCGCCGGTGCGGAACGCCCCGCACAGCATCAGCAGGTGGCTGAGCAGCGCGCCGACCGGGATGCCGGCGCACGGCGTCGGGTCGTCGAGGTGGTCGTCGCGGACGTCGGCGAGCAGCCCGGCGACGCGGTCGGCGGCGGGGGCCAGGTCGGGCACGGAGGAGGTGGCCATGGAGGTAGGACGCCGGGGAACCCCCGTACTCATCGGTCGGGGGACGGGGGTTCACCCCCGTGTGGCGGCACCCGCGCCGGTCCTACCGTGTGCCATGCGCCGAAGCACCCCCCTCGTCCTGGCCGCGCTGGCCGTCGTCCTCGCGGGCTGCGGGAACGGCGTGCCTCCCGTCGCCGCCGACGCCCCGCCGTCGGCGGCGGCCGCCACCTCCGCGGGCGCCACCTCGCCCGCAGGCGCCGGCGAGGTCCGGCAGGTCAGCGGGTTCTCCGCGGTCGACCTGTCGTCGGTCGGCGACCTGCGGATCGAGCAGACCGGCACCGAGTCGCTGACGATCGAGGCCGCTCCCGACGTGCTCCCGCTGCTCACCAGCGAGGTGTCGGGCGGCGTCCTGCGCCTGGGCGTCGTGCCCGGCGCGGACTTCCGCACGGACCGGCCGATCGTCTACCGCCTGACGGTCGACGCCCTCGACGCGCTCACCGTCTCCGGCGCGGGCGACGCCACCGCCGCCGACCTGCGCACCGGCGCGCTCACCGTCGACATCACCGGCGCCGGTGACGTGACGCTGGGTGGCACCGCCGACTCCCAGACCGTGACGATCGAGGGCAGCGGCGACTACGACGCCCAGGACCTGCAGACCGCCACCGCGACGCTCACCGTCGACGGCGCGGGCAACGCCGTGGTCCGCGTGAGCGACCGGCTCGACGTCACCGTCGGCGGCGCCGGGTCGGTCGAGTACCTCGGCGACCCGCAGGTCACCCAGGACGTGAGCGGCGCGGGCGAGGTCGAGCGGCGCTAGGAGCGGGGCTCAGGGGGCAGGGCTCAGGGGGCGGGGCTCAGTGCCCCGTCATCCCCCCGTCCACGGCCAGCGTGCTCCCGGTGATGTACGACGACGCCGGGCTGGCCAGGAACACCACGGCGGCGTCGAGCTCGTGCTGCAGCCCCAGGCGGCCCAGCGGGCTGCGCTCCTTGACGAACGCCTCCAGCTTCTCCGGCGGGATCTGCGCGGTCATCTCGCTGGCGAAGTAGCCCGGCGCCAGAGCGTTGACGCGGATCCCGCGCCGGCCCGCCCACTGGCTCGACAGGTCGCGCGTCAGCCCGATCAGCCCCGCCTTCGTGGCGGCGTAGGACGCCTGCGGCGCGTAGGAGGCCATGAAGCCCAGCGCGCTCGCGATGTTGACGATGCTCGACCCCGGCTCCATCACGCGCGCGGCCGCCTGCGCCATCCAGTACGCCCCCTCCAGGTTGACGTCGACGACGCGGCGGAAGTCCTCGGGCGCCTCCTTCAGCGCGGGCGACGCCGTGCCCAGGCCCGCGTTGTTGACCAGGACGTCGAGCCGCCCGAACTGCTCGACGGCGGCGGCGGCGAGCGCGGTGCAGTCGTCGGGGTCGGTGACGTCGGTGGCCACGGCCAGCGCGCGGCGCCCGGTGGCCTCCACGGCCTTCGCGGTGTCGGCGAGCTTCTCCGCGCGGCGGGCACCCAGCACGACGTCGGCGCCCGCGTGGGCGAGCGCGAGCGCGAACCCGGCACCGAGGCCGGAGCTCGCACCGGTGACGACGGCGACGCGGCCGTCGAGGCGGAACAGGTCGAGGACGGGGTTCACCGGGTACCTCCGAGTGTGGTCAGGCCCGCCGCGGCGAGCGGGGCGGTGGCGGCGCCGACGGTCGAGAACCCGTCGCCGCGGGTGTCGCCGCGCAGGTGCCGCTCGTGGATCCCCTCGGCGATCACCGCGATCTTGAAGTACGCGAGCCCGAGATGGAACCCGAGGTCGGTGATCTCGCGCCCGGAGGCGCGCGCGTAGCGCTCCACGAGGGCGTCGGCGCCGGGCATCCGCGGGCTGGTCGACGCGGCGGAGCCGCCGAGCACCGCCCCGAACGCGCGGTCCCCGTAGACGACGTGCAGGGCGAGGTCGGCGAGCGGGTCGCCCAGCGTCGCCATCTCCCAGTCGACGACGGCGCGCACGCGGCCCGGGTCGTCGGGGTCGAGGATCGTGTTGTCGATCCGGAAGTCGCCGTGCACGATCGCGGCGCCGCTCTCGGCCGGGCAGGCCGCCTCCAACCGGGCGTGCAGCGCCTCGACGTCGGGCAGGTCGCGGGTGCGGACCCGCTCCCACTGCCCGTACCAGCGGCGGACCTGGCGACCCAGGTAGCCCTCGGGACGCCCGAAGTCCGCCAGCCCGACCGCCGCCGGGTCGACGGCGTGCAGCGCGGCGAGGGTGTCGACGAGCCCGTCGGCGCAGCGGCGGACGTCGGCGTCGGAGAGGGCGTCGAGGTCCTCCTCGCTGCGGACCACGACGCCGTCGACGAACCCGACCACCGCGAACGGCACGCCGAGCACGTCGGCGCCGGCCAGCGCGACGGGTGCGGCCACCGGGACGCCGTGCCCGTGCAGCGCCTCGACCACGCGGAACTCGCGGGCCATGTCGTGCGCCGAGGGCGTCAGCACGCCCAGCGGCGGCCGGCGCAGGATCCACGTCGAGACGCCGTCGGTCAGCTTGTAGGTGAGGTTGGACCGGCCCCCGGAGACGAGCTCGGCGCGCAGCCCGCCCGCGTAGTCCGGGACGCGGTCGGCGAGGAAGCGGTCGAGGGCGTCGAGGTCGAGGCCCTCCACGACGGGGGCGCTCACGCCCGCGCCGCCGCGGTGTGGCGGCCGACGACCCGGCGCGCGATCGACCAGCGGTGGGTCTCCGACGGCCCGTCGTAGATGCGGAAGGGGCGGACCTCGCGCAGGAACCGGCCCAGCAGCAGGTCGCCGGACACGCCGACCGAGCCGCACAGCTGCAGCGAGCGGTCGACGACCCGCCACACGGCCTCGGCGGTGAACGTCTTCGCCATCGACACCTCCAGCCCGGCCGAGCGCCCCTGGTCGAGCTCCCAGCAGGCGCGCAGGATCAGCCCGCGCGAGGCCGCCACGTCGATCTCGTTGTCGGCGATCATCTGCTGCGCCATGCCCAGGTCGGCCAGCCGCGCGCCGAACAGCTCGCGCTGCGCGGCGTGCGCGACGGCGATGTCCTGGGCGCGGCGGGCGATGCCCAGCCAGCGCATGCAGTGCGTCATCCGGGCCGGACCCAGGCGCACCTGCGCGTAGCGGTAGCCCTGGTCGACCTCGCCGATGACGGCCTCGTCGGGCACGACGCAGCCGTCGAAGTCGACCTCGAGGTGCCCGCCGAACAGGCTCTCGTCGAGCGTGGGGACGTGGCGCCCGACCTTCATGCCGGGGTTGTCGGCGTCGACGAGGAACATCGTGGCGCCGCCGCGGTCGCCGGGCTCGCCCGCGGTGCGCGCCATGCAGATCGCGAACGCGGCGCCGTCGGCCCCGGTGATGAACCACTTGCGGCCGTCGATCCGCCAGCCGCCGGGCACCCGCTCCGCGCGGGTGGTGAGCGCGTCGGGGTCGGAGCCCGCGCCGGGGGCCGGCTCGGTCATGGCGAAGCAGGAGCGGACGTCGCCCGCGGCCAGCGGCGCGAGGTAGCGCGCCTTCTGGTCCTCGGTCGCGATGGCCTCCAGCATGTGCATGTTGCCCTCGTCGGGGGCGGCGATGTTCAGCGCGACCGGCCCGAGCAGCGAGTAGCCGGCCTCCTCGAACACGGCGGCCCGCGCGCACATGTCCAGGCCGTGGCCGCCGTACTCGGGCGAGACGTGCGGGGCGAACACGCCCGCCTCCTTCGCCGCGGCCTGCAGCTCGCGGCGGACGGACTCCGACGGCACCACGCCGTCGTTCGCGACCTCGACCGGGACGACGACGTCCCGGACGAACTGCGCGGTGCGGGTGACGAGCTCGGCGACAGCCGGCTCCGGAGCGAGATCGACGGCCATTGTCGCGCCTCCTGGCTAATGAGTGTTAGCCGTCATGGGACACGAGATGGTGGCATCGGGCAAGTCCGCTGCTGGGAACGTCACATCCGGGCTACCCTCCGTTGGCCGAAGGAGGTGACCGATGGGTGAGGACCGCATCGCGGGCATCCGCGACGCCGCGCTCGACCTGTTCGTGCGCCGCGGCTACGAGGCCACGACGATGGCCGACATCGGCGCGGCCGTGGGCATCCGCGGCCCGAGCCTCTACAAGCACGTCAGCTCGAAGCAGGAGCTGTTCGCGCGGCTGGTCGTCGAGACGATGGAGGGCCTGGTCGCGCTGCACGACCGGGCCGTCACCGGCGTGGAGGACCCGGTGGAGCGCCTGCGCCGGGCCGTCGACGCCCACGTCCGCTTCCACGCCCGCAACCGGCGCGAGGCCTTCGTCGGCAACCGGGAGCTGCGCAGCCTCGTCGAGCCGCACCGGTCGACGGTGCTCGCGCTGCGCGCCGCCTACGCCCGGCGCTTCGAGGACGTCGTGGCCGCGGGCGTCGCCGCCGGGGTGTTCCGGGTGGAGTCGCCGCAGCTCGCCGCGTTCGCCCTGCTCGACCTGGGCATGGGCGTGGCGGTGTGGTTCCGCTCCGACTCCGGCCCCTCCGAGGACGAGGTGGCCTGGCAGCACGCGGAGTTCGCGCTGCGGCTGGTCGGGGCGCGGTAGCCGCCCTCGTCGACCGCGGTCAGACCTCGAGCAGCACGCGCGCGGTGTCGGCCCACTGCGCCAGGTGCGGGTCGCCCGCGGGGTCGCGGCGGTCGAAGGCGTAGGCCATCGCGACGCCGCGCATGCTCGTGAGCAGCAGCTCGCGCAGCTGCGGATAGCGCGGGTGGCCGGCGAGCTCGGGCCCCCACATGCGGTCGACGCCCTCGCGGATCACCCCGCCCAGGCGCCGCTCCCCCGGCAGCAGCGCCTCGGCGATCCCGTCGTTGGTGCGCGCGGCCGTCCACATCTCCACGGCCGCCCAGAAGTACGGCTCGCGGAACGACTCCCACATGCGCTCGACCACCCACGCCGCGCGCTCCGCGGACGTCAGCCCCTCGGGCAGCGTGCGCTCGACGTCGTCGGCGTGCTCCCGCACGCGCTCGGACGCGATGTGGCCCGCGGCGGCGACGAGCAGCGCCTCCCGCGACGGGAAGTGGTGCAGCAGCCGCCCCCGCGACACGCCCGCGCGCGCCTGGATCCGCAGCGTCGTGGCCGCGCTGAACCCCTCCTCGACGAGGCAGGCCACGGCGGCCTCCAGGATCCGGGCGCGGCTGTCGACGGTGCGCTGGGCGCGGCGGGTCACGGCGGTGGTCGTCATCGGGGGTCTCCGGTCGGTCGTCGGGTCACAGGCCCATCGACTTCCCGATGACCTCCTTCATGATCTCGGTCGCGCCGCCGTAGATGCGGGTGATCCGGGCGTCGGCGTAGGCGCGGGCGATCGGGTACTCGTTCATGTACCCGTAGCCGCCGTGCAGCTGCAGGCAGCGGTCGACCGCCCGGCCCTGCAGCTCGGTGCACCACCACTTCGCCTTCGAGGCGTCGACGGCGGTGAGCTCGCCCGCGTTGAGCGCGCGCACGCAGTCGTCGACGTAGTGCTCGGCGATGTCGACCTCGGTGGCGATCTCGGCCAGCACGAACCGCGAGTTCTGGAACGACCCGATCGGCTGCCCGAACGCCTTGCGCTCCTTCACGTACTCCAGCGTCTGCTCCAGCGCCGTGCGCGCGGCGGCCACCGCCGAGATGGCGATGGAGAGCCGCTCCTGGGGCAGGTTCGTGACGAGCTGGGTGAAGCCCTGCCCCTCCTCGGAGCCGAGGAGGTTCGTGACCGGCACCTGGACGTTCGTGAACGACAGCTCGGCGGTGTCCTGGGCGTGCTGGCCGAGCTTGTCGAGGTTGCGCCCCCGCTCGAACCCCTCCATGCCGCGCTCCAGGACGAGCAGCGACATGCCGCGGTGCTTCTGCGTGGGGTCGGTCTTCACCGCGGTGATCACCAGGTCGGCGTTGATGCCGTTGGTGATGAACGTCTTCGCCCCGTTGACGACGTAGTGGTCGCCCTGGCGGACGGCCGTGGTCGTCATCGACGCGAGGTCGGAGCCGATGCCCGGCTCCGTCATCGCGATCGCGGTGATCAGCTCGCCCGAGACGATGCCCGGCAGCCAGCGCTCGCGCTGCTCGGGCGAGCAGTAGGACAGGAAGTAGGGCAGCGAGATGTCGTTGTGCAGCGTGAGGCCGAGGCCGGCCGCGGCCGCCCCGCTGCGCGCGATCTCCTCCGCGACGACGGCGTTGAACCGGAAGTCGGCCACCCCGCCGCCGCCGTACTCCTCGGGGACGTCCATGCCGAGGAACCCGGACTTGCCCGCCGTGGTGAACAGCGAGCGCGGCACGATGCCCTCGCGCTCCCAGTCGAGGTGGTGGGGCACGACCTCGACCTCCAGGAAGCGCCGGAACGCCTCCCGGAAGTCCTCGTGGTCCGACTCGTAGAGCGTGCGCTTCATCGCGGTGCCCCCTCCTCCTCGCCGGTCAGGTGGTCAGAGCAGCTCGAGGATGGTGGCGTTGGCCTGGCCGCCGCCCTCGCACATGGTCTGCAGGCCGTAGCGGACGCCCTGGTCGCGCATGTGGTGCACGAGCGTGGTCATCAGCCGCGCGCCCGAGCCGCCCAGCGGGTGCCCGAGGGCGATCGCGCCGCCGTTGGGGTTGAGGCCCTTGGCGTCGGCGCCGAGGTCGGCCAGCCAGGCCAGCGGCACCGGCGCGAACGCCTCGTTGACCTCGAACGCGCCGATCTCGTCGAGGCGCAGGCCCGACTTCGCCAGCGCCTTCTGCGTGGCCGGGATGGGCGCGGTCAGCATGATCACCGGGTCGGCGCCGGCGAGGACGGCCGTGTGCACGCGCACGATCGGCGTGAGCCCCAGCTCGCGGGCCTTCTCGCTGGTCATCATCAGCAGCGCGGCGGAGCCGTCGGAGATCTGCGAGGCGTTGCCGGCGGTGATCACGCCGCCCTCGGGCTTGAAGACGGTCTTGAGCCCGGCGAGCGACTCCACCGACGAGCCGCGGCGGATGCCCTCGTCACGGCTGACGACGGTGCCGTCGGGCAGCGTGACCGGGGCGATCTGGCCGTCGAACCGGCCCTCGTCCTGCGCGGCCGCCGCCTTCTCGTGGCTGGCCACGGAGTACTCGTCGAGCTGGGTGCGGGAGAAGCCCCAGCGCTCGGCGATCATCTCGGCGCCGACGCCCTGGTTGGGGCGCACGTCGCCGTAGCGGGCGGTGAAGTCGGCGCCGTACGGGTCGGCGCCGGCGATCGAGGAGCCCATCGGCACCCGGCTCATCGACTCGACGCCACCGGCGACGACGACGTCGTACTGCCCCGCGACCAGACCGGCCGCGGCGAAGTGCACCGACTGCTGGCTCGACCCGCACTGCCGGTCGACGGTGACGCCCGTGACGGTCTCCGGCCACCCGGCCGAGAGCACCGCGGTGCGCGCGATGTCGAAGGTCTGCTCGCCGATCTGGGACACGCAGCCCCAGACGACGTCGTCGACGACCGACGGGTCGATGCCCGTGCGCCCGGCCAGGCTGCGCAGCACGTGCGCGGACAGGTCGGCGGGGTGCACCCCGGACAGGCCCCCGTTGCGCTTGCCCACCGGCGTGCGCACGGCCTCGACGATCACTGCGTCCCGCATGAGGTCTCCTCGTTCCGCCGCACCACTGCGGCAGGGTGTAACAGTCAGGATTGACTGTGACACCTGCTCCAGGAGCCGTCAACCGGGGTGTGACGCGTTCCCGCCCGGGTCGGGGCCGGGCCGCCCGGGCAGCCCCGCGAGGTGGCGCCGCATCCGGCCGTCGGCCTCGGTGCCGGTCTCGCTGAGCACGCCCTGCTCGGCCAGGTGGTCGGCGAGCAGGTCGGCGACGTTGTGGATGTGCGCCGTCATCGCCGCGCCCGCGGTGGCGGGGCTGCGCCGCTCCAGCGCCCGCAGGACCAGCAGGTGGTCCTCGGGCGCCGCGGCGGCCCAGTGCGCCACCCGGCTCCACGAGCGGAACGGGGCGTAGCGGGTGGTCGACTTGAGCAGCCAGCGCAGCTTGGGCGCGTCCGACGCCATGTTGATGACGCGGTGCAGCCCGATCTCGATCGTCTCCGACGCCTGCCCGTCGCCCTGCTCCAGCGCGCGGATGAGGTCGGCCTGCATGCGGTGCAGCGTCTCGAGGTCCTGGTCGGTCAGCCGGGTGGCGGCCCGCACGGTGAGCTCGCCCGCGAAGTAGGCCTGGGCGTCGTAGAGGTCGAGCAGGTCCTGGCGCGTCATCGGCACGACGCGGAACCCGCGTCCGGGCTGGAAGCTGACGAGCCCCTCGCCGTGCAGCGACATCAGCGCCTCGCGCACCGGGGTGGCGCTGACGCCGAACCGCGCGGCGAGGTGCTCGGTGCGCAGCTTGGCGTGCCCGGTGGCCTCGCCGGTCATGATCAGCTCGCGGATCAGCCGGGCGATCTGCGGACTGAGCCGCTCGCCCGGGTCCAGGCGCGGCACGCCGGGAGTCTCGCTCACCGCGACCCGCCTCCGTCTGTGTAGAACCTGTGACTTTTCGGCACGTCTCTCCCAGCTCGGTCGGCTCGCTCTTGTCAGAATCTATAGAGTGAGCGAGGCTCTGTCGACGACGGGCTCGGTCGCGCGCCCCGTGCTCCGCGTCCGATCCCCCGCAACCCGCACTCCCGAGGAGAACCGTGAAGACCACCGCCGCCGTCGTCCACGAGGCCGGCCGGCCGCTCGAGATCGAGGAGCTCGACCTCGACGGCCCGCGCGAGGGCGAGGTGCTCGTCCGGTTCACCCACGCCGGGCTGTGCCACTCCGACCTGCACGTCATGCAGGGTGAGATCGCCGGGTGGCTGCCGATGGTGCTCGGGCACGAGGGTGCGGGCGTCGTCGAGGAGGTGGGCCCCGGCGTCACGCGGGTCGCGCCCGGCGACCACGTCGTCTGCTCGTTCATCCCCAGCTGCGGCTCGTGCCACTGGTGCGCCACCGGCCAGCAGGCGATCTGCGACTGGGGCGCCAACACCATGCGCGGGCACCTGCCCGGGGAGCACTGGCCGCTGTCCGGGCCGGCCGGGCGCTACGGCGCGATGTGCATGCTCGGCACGTTCAGCCAGTACGGGGTGATCCACCAGTACTCCGCGGTGAAGGTCCTGCCCGACCTGCCGCTCGACGTCGCCGCGCTCGTCGGCTGCGGCGTCCCGACCGGCTGGGGCTCCGCGGTCAACGCCGGCGGCGTGCGGCCGGGGCAGACCGTCGTCGTCTACGGCGTCGGCGGCATCGGGATCAACGCCGTGCAGGGGGCGCGGTCGGCGGGCGCGCGGTACGTCGTCGCCGTCGACCCGGTGGCGTTCAAGCGCGAGACCGCGCTCACCCTCGGCGCGACCCATGCCGCCGCCGACGCCGAGGAGGCCCACCGCCTCGTGCAGGAGCTCACCTGGGGCGTGGGCGCCGACACGTCCATCGTCACGGTGGGGCGCACCGACTCCGAGGTCGTCGACCGCGCGTTCTCCGTGATCGGCAAGGCCGGCACGCTGGTGCTCACCTCGATGGGCGGCGGCTTCCACGACCGGACGATCCAGCTGCCGGGCCAGGTCGCGACGCTGTGGAAGAAGACGGTGAAGGGCAGCCTGTTCGGCGACTGCAACCCCACCGCCGACATCCCGCGCCTGCTCGGGCTCTACCGCTCCGGCGACCTCAAGCTCGACGAGCTGATCACGAAGCGGTACAGCCTGGAGCAGGTCAACGAGGGCTACGACGACCTGCTCGCCGGCCGCAACGTGCGCGGGCTGATCGTGCACGAGCACTGACCACCGGTCAGGGAGCGCCGAGGCCCCCGCGCTTGACCAGCTGGGCGGCGATGACGTTGCGCTGGATCTCGTTGGTGCCCTCGCCGACGATCATCAGCGGGGCGTCGCGGAAGTAGCGCTCGACGTCGTACTCGGTGGAGTAGCCGTAGCCGCCGTGGATGCGCACCGCGTCGAGGGCCACCTCCATCGCCATCTCCGAGGCGAACAGCTTGGCCATCCCGGCCTCCATGTCGGCGCGCTCGCCGGCGTCGAAGCGCTCGGCGGCGTGCAGGATCAGCTGGCGCGCGGCGGTGATCTTCGTGCCCATGTTCGCCAGGTGGTTGCCCACCGACTGGTGCTGCCAGATCGGCTTGCCGAACGTCTCGCGCTCCTGGGAGTAGCGCAGGGCGTCGTCGAACGCCGCCTGGGCGACGCCGAGCGCGCGGGCCGCGACCTGGATCCGCCCGGTCTCCAGGCCCTTCATCATCTGCGCGAAGCCCCGGCCCTCCGTGCCGCCCAGCAGCGCGTCGGCGGGTGCGCGGTAGCCGTCGAACACCAGCTCGCAGGACTCCACGCCCTTGTAGCCGAGCTTGGGCAGGTCCTTCGACACCGTCAGACCCGGCCCGTGCTCGACCAGCAGGATCGACACCCCGCGGTGCTTGGGCTCGGCCGACGGGTCGGTCTTGCACAGCAGCGCGATCAGCTGGGAGCGCCGCGCGTTGCTGATCCAGGTCTTCGACCCGTTCACCAGGTAGCCGTCGCCGTCGGGGCGGGCGGTGGTCGTCATGGCCTGCAGGTCCGAGCCGCCGCCGGGCTCGGTGAGCGCCATCGTCGCGCGGACCTCGCCGGTCGCCATCCTCGGCAGGTAGCGCTCCTGCTGCTCGGGCGTGCCGAACGCGACCAGCAGCTTCGCGACGACGGTGTGCCCGCCCATCGCCCCCGCGAGGCTCATCCACCCGCGCGCGAGCTCCGCGGTGACCAGCGCGTAGCAGGGCATCGACACCGCCACCTCACCCCAGGGCTCGGGCACCGCCAGCCCGTAGATCCCCAGCTCCTTCATCTGCTCGATCAGCTTCTCGGGGTAGGTGTTGGCGTGCTCCATGTCGCGGACGACGGGCCGGACCTCGCGGTCGACGAACTCCCGCACGACCGCGACGATCTCCCGCTCCTCGGCGTTCAGGCTGCTCATGGGTGCATCATCGCGCGGCATGGGGCACGCTGTGAAATAGCGATCGGTGATGCCCGGATCCCGGTCCGGCATGGAGGGGCGACGACGTGGAGCTGCGGCAGCTGACGGCGCTCGTCACGGTGGCCGAGGTGGGCAGCGTCACGCGGGCGGCGCAGCTGCTGCACGTCGTCCAACCCGCCGTGACGCGCCAGATCCGGTCGCTGGAGGAGGAGCTCGGCGTCGTGCTGTTCGAGCGGACGCACCGCGGCATGGTGCCCACCGCCGCGGCCGAGGTGCTGATCGCGCGCGCCCGCCGCGCCCTGCACGAGCTCGACCGCGCCCGCGCGGAGCTGCGGCCCGACCCGGCGCAGGCCGCGGGGATCGTGAGCGTCGGCCTGCTGGAGAGCACCACCGACCTGCTCGTGCCGCCGCTGAGCGCGCAGGTCGCGCGGCGCTTCCCGGGCGTCGAGCTGCGCCTGCTCACCGGCTACTCCGGGCACCTGCAGGAGTGGCTCGACGACGGCACGGTCGACCTCTCGCTGCTCTACGACCTCAGCGACACCCCGTCGATGGCCGTCACGCACCTGCTCCGCGAGCAGCTGTGGGCGGTCGGGCCGCCCGGTGCGGGGCTCGATCCCGGCTCCCCCGTCGGCTGGGCGGAGGTGCTCGCGCACCCGCTCGTGCTGCCCGTCGCGGGGCACGGGCTGCGGGTGCTGATCGACCGCGCCCGCTCGGCGGTGCCGCGGGAGCCGGACGTCGCCGTGCAGACCAACTCGCTGGGCCTGCAGAAGCAGCTCGTCGTCGCGGGCCACGGGTGGACGGTGCTGCCGGCGGCCGGTGTCGCCGCCGACATCGCCGCGGGCCGGCTCGGGGGCGCGCCACTGGACCCGCCCGTCGAGCGGACGGTGGTGCTCGGGCTGCAGCGGGCGGGCCGGGTGCCCGACGCGGTGCGGGCGGTGGCCGACCTGCTCGTGGAGGTCACCGCGGGGCTCGTCGACGCCGGGGCGTGGCCGACGGCCCGGCCGTGACGGTTTCGCGCCGACCCGGCCGGGAACCCTCCTCGTTCAACGACGAGAGGACGGTCATGGACCGCAGCGAGCGGACGGACGGGCCCGCGGACGGCGACGAGGAGCACGCCGCCTGGACTGAGCGGATGCAGCACGACATGGCCGTGGCGCACAACATGGGCCCCGACCCCGACCCCGAGCCGCGCGACGCGGACGGGCCGCCGTCGCCGTCGTGATCCGTCAGGTGTCGAGGCCCCGCAGCGCGTTCTCGACGACCTCCGACAGCGCCGGGTGGATCCAGTACGGGCGGGTCGCGACGGTCGTCGCGTCGATCCCGAGGGCCATGGCCAGCACGAGCGGCTGCACCAGCAGCGACGCCGACGGGCCCATGATGTGCGCGCCCAGCAGGCGCCCGGTGCCGCGCTCGGCGATCACCTTGCAGAACCCCTGCTCGTCGCGCAGCGCCCAGCCGTAGGCGGTGTCGGAGTAGGGCACGACGCTGACGACGTGGTCGAGGCCCTCGTCGCGGCACTGCTGCCCGGTGGCGCCGACGCTCGCGATCTGCGGGTCGGTGAAGATCGCCGACGGGATGGCGATGTGGTCGGTCGCGCGCAGGTCGTCGGGGTGGAGCAGGTTGTGCGCCACCGTCTGCGCCTCGCGGTTGGCCACGTGCTTGAGCGCGATCTCGGTGCTGATGTCCCCGAGGGCCCACACGCCGTCGGCGGTGCTGCGCTGCTGGGCGTCGACGACGATGCGGCCGTCGTCGTGCAGGTCGATGCCGCCCTTCTCGACGTCGAGCCGGTCGGTGTTGGGCACCCGGCCGACGGCGACGAGCAGCACGTCGGCCTCGACGACGGCGCCGTCGTCCAGGGTGAGCCGGACGCCCCCGTCGTCGGTGGCGGCGGCCTCGGCGACCTCGCGGCCGGTGCGCACGTCGTAGCGGGTGCGGGCGTGCTCGGTGAACCGCTCGGCGACGGTCTCGTCCTGCGGTCCGAGCAGGCGCTCGGCCTGGTCGATGATCGTGACCTCCGCGCCCAGCGCGCCGAACACGTGCGCGAACTCCACGGCGATGTAGCTGCCGCCCAGCACCGCGAGCCGGCGCGGCACCTCGGGCAGGCGCAGCACGGTGTCGGAGGTCTCGTAGGGCGCGCCCGAGGACGCGATCGGCTCGGGCACCATCGGCCGGCCCCCGGCCGCGACGACGATCCGGTCGGCGGTGAGGTCGTCGTGGCCCGACCCGTCGGTCCGCTCGACCCGCAGCTCCCGGGGTCCGGTGAAGCGGGCGTGCCCGGCGTGGACGGTGACGTTCGGGCTGTCCTCGACGCGGAACCGCCGCCCGCTCGAGCCCAGGTCGTCGACCTTCCCGAGCACCCGCGCCTGCACGTCGGCCCAGCTCACCCCGTCGAGCCGGGCGTCGAGGTCGAAGCGGCCGGCGCGGCGCACCGCGTCCGCCACGTCGGCGGTGTGGGCGAACATCTTGGTCGGGATGCACCCCACGTTGACGCAGGTGCCGCCGAACTCCCCGTGCTCGACGATCGCCACGTCGAGGTGGGCGAACGACTCGTCGATGACGCTGTTGCCGGAACCGGTCCCGATGACCACCAGGTCGTAGTGGGGCATCGGAGGAGCGTAGGACCGCCCCGCCGACCCCGCCCGCCGACGACCCCCGCTCCGGCCGATCCTCATGATCACCGACTCGGCGCACTTCCGGCCGCATGCGGCCCCGGACGCACCCACCTGGCGATCGTGCGAGGCGGTGAACGGGGACCGCACCGCCACGGTCCCTACCCACCCCACGATCCCGCCGACGCATCTCACGATCACCGTTTCGGCAGGATCCCCGACGGAAAGCGACGCAGAGCCTGCCCAGTCGACGATCATGCGCCACCGGCGGCCGGGTGATCGCCAGGACCGCACCACCACGGCCCCGCCCACGACCCTCGCGTCACACTCCCGACGATCACGCGGCCGCGGCGCTCTGCAGCCGACCGGGCCGTCACCGCACCCGGCGGCCCGGGTTCATGAGGAGCTCGAGGGGAGGTGCGCGGGCGCAGCCCACCGTCCGCCCCACACCATGATCACCGTTTCGGCAGGTATCGCGACCGTTCGCGACGGAGGACCTGCCCAACCGATGATCACGCGGAGCCGCACCCCACGACCCCGACCGGGCCCGCCGCCGAGCACCCCGCCCACCGACCGGACGAGAATCGGCGCATGGAGCAGACCCCGGGCGCCGCGGAGCCGTCGGACGCCGACCGGCGCCGCTGGCACCGGATGCTGGCCGACGAGCAGGAGGAGGCGCGGGTCTACCGCGACCTCGCCGGCCGCCGGACCGGCGAGGAGCGCGAGATCCTGCTCGCCCTGGCCGTCGCCGAGGAGCGCCACCGCGCCCACTGGGCCGCGCTGCTCGGGGACGACGCCCGGCACGTGGGGCGGGGGTCGAAGCAGCTGCGGCTGCTGGCGGCGCTCGCGCGGCGGTTCGGGTCGGTGTTCGTGCTCGCCCTCGTGCAGCGGGCCGAGACCCGCTCGCCCTACCCCGCCGACGCCGACGCGACCCCGGCCATGGCCGCCGATGAGCGCGTCCACGAGGAGGTCGTGCGGGGCCTGGCCGCCCGCGGGCGCGCGCAGGTCTCGGGCACGTTCCGGGCGGCGGTGTTCGGTGCGAACGACGGCCTGGTCAGCAACCTGTCGCTGGTCCTGGGCGTGATCGGCGGCGGGGTGTCCAGCAGCGCGGTCGTGCTCACCGGCCTCGCCGGGCTGCTGGCGGGTGCCCTGTCGATGGGCGCGGGCGAGTTCGTGTCGGTCCGCTCCCAGCGCGAGCTGCTGGCCGCCTCGGCCCCGGACGTCCGCGACGCCGACACCGTCCTGCGCCACCTCGACGTCGACGCCAACGAGCTCGCCCTGGTCTACCGCGCCCGCGGCGTCCCCGCCGACGAGGCGGCCGAGCGGGCGCGGCGCGTCCTGGCCAGCGCCGACCCGGCCGGGTTCGTGACGCCGGGCGGGGGGCCGTCGGAGTCCGACGAGGTGGTCGGCACCGGCCTGCGTGCGGCCGCGTCGAGCTTCGTGTTCTTCGCGAGCGGCGCCGCGGTCCCGGTGCTGCCGTTCCTGTTCGGGCTGCAGGGGCTGCCGGCCGTGGTCGTCGCCGCGGTGCTGGTCGGCCTGGCCCTGATGCTCACGGGCGCGGCCGCCGGCGTGCTCTCGGGCGGCCCCCCGCTGCGCCGCGCCCTGCGCCAGCTCGCGATCGGCGCCGGCGCGGCCGCCGTCACCTATCTCCTCGGCGCGGTGTTCGGCGCCGCCCTGTCCTGAGCGCGCCCGGGAGCGCGGCGCACGAGGCCGAACCCCGCTCAGGCCCGCGCCCTCCGCGCCACCGGCCGCTCCCCGACCAGCGCCTGCTCCGCCAGCTGCCGGCCCCGGGCGATGGTGGTGACCGAGCCCAGGGCGGTGGAGACGGCCGTCAGCACGGGCCCGGTGCGGTCGACGGTCACCGCGCACGTCCCCGTCGACATCGCCTCCGGGCCGACCGGCTCGGGACGGTCGACGTCGAGGTCGGGGAGCCAGGTGCGGACGTGCTCGCGCAGGTCGCCGAGCGTGCCGCGGGGGCCGGAGCCGGCACCGACCGCGATGTGGCCCTGCGCGCAGGGGACCGCGCGCATCGGCCCGAGGTCGGGGTCGTGGTGCGCGATCAGCGGGGTGGCCGGGCCGACGGGCACGCGGGAGCGGAAGTGCAGCTCGACCGCCGGCCCCGTCGCCGCCCGCACGGACGTGACGATCGCGCGCCGCGCGCGGATCCGGCCGGCGGCGGTGCGGACCTCGACCCGGTCGTCGAGCGCCTCGACCGCGACGACGGGGCTGCGGTAGCGCAGGACCGCCCCGTGCCCGGTGGCGCCGGCCAGCAGCGCGGCGACGGCGTGGTCGGCGCGGACCTGCAGCGCCTCGCCCGGGCGACACCGCGAGGAGCCCCCGGTGTGGTCGACCGCGTCCCGGCGGGTCAGCAGGTCGGCCCCGGTCTGGCGCTCCAGCAGCCCCCACGCCTCGACGGCGTCGGCGAGGAGCGCGCGGTCGTCGTCGCCGGTCCAGCTCGGGTGGGCCGACCAGGTCGTGCCGCGCGCCGCGAGGCGCAGCAGGCGGGTGGTGCCCTCCTCGAGCAGCACCACCGACCGGCCGGAGCGGGCGAGCCACCACGCGGTGGCGGCGCCGAGCGCCCCTCCCCCGACGACGACGACGTCGGTCACGCACGTGGGCGTGCCCGGACAGGGGCGGGCAGGGGCGGGTGGCGTCGCGGGCACGGAGTCCTCCATCGGTCCCGGCATGAGCACCCGACGATCCGGGTTGCTGCGGCGTCACGGAGCCAGGTCTCTCGGCCGCTCTGGATGGTGGGTCCACTGTAGGAACCGATCACCCCGTGCTGTCAAGAGCACGGGCCGCAGGGGGATGGAGGAGACCCGGACCACACCCGCCACGAAGGGTTGAACGTTCAGGCTCCGCCTGTATACGGTCGGAGCGCGGCCGTCACCGGTCGCCACCATCCAGAGCGGCCGAGAGACCCGGATCGACGACGCCGCAGCAACCCCCCGCCCACGCGGGTGCGGGTGCTACCGCCGGGCCGATGGAGGTCGTGGTGCACGAGCGGAGGGCCGTTCCGGCCGGACGAGGCGCACCGATCACGACGTGGCACGCCTGGCGCCACCACGTCGACCTGTGCCGCACCGCGGCCGCGCTCTGTCAGCGCTGACGCCGCCCCCTCCACACCCTTCCGCGGCGCCACTCTCCTGAGGTGGCGTGCGTGGTCCGCGCCTGCGCGCGGTCATCCCCGAGGACCCCCGATGCACCCCCGCCCGTCCCGGCGGCGCCCCCGCGCGCTCGCCGCCACCACCCTCCTGGCCTCCGCCGCGCTGCTGCTCAGCGCGTGCGGCGGCGGCGCAGGCGGCCCGTCCGCCGCGGCCGCCGACGCCGGCCCGCCCGTCCCCGGCGGCACGCTCCGCTTCGCCGTCGGCAGCGACCAGGGCTGCGTCGACCCGCAGCAGGTGGCCAGCAACGACTCGATCTACTCGGCGCGCCAGGTCGTCGACTCCCTCACCGACCAGGACCCCGAGACCGGCGAGATCGTCCCGTGGCTCGCCGAGAGCTGGCAGCCCAACGTCGACGCCTCGGCGTGGACGTTCACCCTGCGCGACGGCGTCACCTTCAGCGACGGCACGCCGCTCGACGCCGAGGCCGTCAAGGCCAACTTCGACCGCGTCCCGGCGCTCGGCATCCGCGCCAACCTCCCCAAGGGCTACCTGACCGGCTACACCGGCACCACCGTCGACGGCCCGCTGCAGCTCACCGTCTCCTTCGAGGGCCCGAACGTGCAGTTCCTGCAGGGCACCTCGACCCACAGCCTCGGCATCCTCTCCCCCGCGACCGCGGCGCTGAGCGACGACGAGCGCTGCGCCGCCGTCGTCGGGTCGGGCCCGTTCGTGCTCGACACGTACACGCCGAACCAGTCGATCACCTTCACGAAGCGCGCGGGCTACGCCTGGGGCTCCTCGCTGTGGGGCCATGACGGCGAGGCGTACCTGGACCGCCTGGAGTTCGAGATCGTCCCCGAGTCCGGGGTGCGATCGGGCAGCTTGGCGGCGGGTGAGGTCGACGCGATCGGCAGCATCGGCCAGCAGGACGAGTCGCCGCTGACCGGCGCGGGCGCCCAGCTCCTCGCCCGGCCCAACCCCGGCCAGGTGTTCGGGCTCAGCTTCAACAACGCGCGACCGATCGTCTCCGACCCGGCCGTGCGCACCGCCGTGGCCGCCGCGATCGACCGCGCCGAGGTCGTCGCCGCGGTCTTCACGTCGCAGACGCAGCCGGCCACCAGCGTCCTGTCCAGCACCACGCCCGACTACGCCTCGCAGGAGTCCCTGCTGGCGTTCGACGCCGGGCGCGCGGCGAGCCTGCTCGACGGCGCCGGGTGGGTCGCGGGACCGGACGGCATCCGCGCGAAGGACGGGCAGCGCCTCGCGCTCGAGGTCGTCTACTTCGCCAACGCCGGCACGAACAAGCCCGCCCTGGAGCTCGTGCAGCAGCAGCTGCGGGCGGCCGGCATCGAGGTCGCGCTGAGCGAGCGGCCGATCGCGGACTCGCAGGCGGTCTCGCAGTCCGGCGAGTTCGACGCGCTGTGGGGCAACCTGACGCGCGCCGACCCCGACATCCTGCGCAGCCAGTTCTCCACCCGCCTGACCAACTTCTACCGGCTCCCGCCGAGCGAGCTCGACGACGTGCTGGCGCAGCAGGCGGCCACCCCCGACCCGGCCGCCCGCGGGGAGCTCGTGGCCCGCGCGCAGCAGCTCATCAGCGAGAACGCCTACAGCGTCCCGGTCGCCGAGCTGACGACCGTGCTGGCCACCGGCCCGGACGTGCACGGCGTCCGGTTCGACGCCTCCTCGCGCATCGCGCTGTTCGACACCTGGAAGGCGAGCTAGTGGGGTCGCCCCTCGCCCGCTACCTGGTCCGGCGGGTCGGCCTCGCGGTCGCCGTGCTGTGGGCGGCGTTCACCGTCTCGTTCGTCGTGCTGTTCCTGCTGCCCGGCGACCCCGTCGAGACCATGGCGGGCGGGGGGCTGACCGGCGAGCCGCTGCCGCCGGAGGAGCTCGCCGCGCTGCGCGCCCGGTACGGCCTGGACCAGCCGCTGCTCGTGCAGTACGGCATCCGGCTGTGGGCCGCACTGCGCGGTGACCTCGGCACGTCGATCCAGAACGGGCAGGACGTGACGGCGGCGATCGCCGACGCGCTGCCCTCGACGCTCGCGCTGGCGGCCGCGGCGCTGCTGCTGGCCGTCGTCGCGGGATCGGCGACGGCGCTCGTCGCGACGTACACCCGGGCCCGCTGGCTGCGGCAGCTCCTGCTGGCGCTGCCCTCGCTCGGGGTGTCGCTGCCGGTGTTCTGGGTGGGGCTGCTGCTGGTGCAGGTGTTCTCGTTCGGGCTCGGGCTGTTCCCGGCCGTCGGCGCCCGCGGGCCCTCGGCGCTCGTCCTCCCGGCCGTGACGCTCGCGATCCCGCTCGGGGCGCAGGTCGCGCAGGTGCTGGCCACGTGCCTGGACCGAGCGCTCGCCGACCCCTACGTCGTCACCGCGCGCGCCAAGGGCGTCGGGCGGGTGGCGATCCACCTGCGGCACGCGCTGCAGAACGCGGCCATCCCCGCGCTGACCGTCGTCGGCCTGATCGTCGGCCAGCTCCTCGCCGGGACCGTCGTCGTGGAGACCGTGTTCACCCGGCCCGGTCTGGGGCGCCTGACGGTGAGCGCCGTCGGCGTCCAGGACATCCCGCTGGTGCAGGGGATCGTCGTGTTCGCGGCGGCGGTGTACGTCGGCGTGAACCTGCTCGTCGACCTCGTCTACCCGGCCCTGGACCCGCGCATCGCAGTGGGAGCGCAGTCATGACCGACCTGCTGGCGTCGGCGCTGCCGGCCACCGTCGACGAGCGCCCGCAGGCCGCGCCCGTCGCCGCTCCGGACCGGCGCCGCCGCGCGCTGGTGTTCGCGCTGCGCCGGCCCGGGCTCGTCGCCTCCGTGGTGATCGCCGCGCTGGTGCTGGTGGCGGCGTTCGCGCCGTCGGTCCTGGCACCGGGCGACCCGCTGCTCGGCGTCGTCGCCGACCGCCTGCAGCCACCGAGCGCCGCGCACGTGTTCGGCACCGACTACCTGGGGCGCGACCTCTACACCCGGGTCGTGCACGGGGCGGCGCTGTCGCTGCAGGCCACGGTCGTCGCCGTCGCGGTGGCGCTGGTGCTGGGCGGGCTGCTGGGCCTACTGGCCGGGTTCGCCGGACGGTGGGTCGACGAGGCCGTGATGCGCTTCGTCGACGTGCTGCTGGCGATCCCGCCGCTGCTGCTGTCGCTGGCGCTGATCACGGCGCTGGGCTACGGCACCGTCAACATCGCCGTGGCGGTCGGCATCGCGAGCGTGGCGCAGTTCGCGCGGATCATGCGCTCGGAGGTGCTGCGGGTGCGGCGCTCCACCTACGTCGAGGCCGCCCGCGCGGTCGGGACCCGCTGGTGGGTCTCGCTGCTGCGCCACGTCCTGCCCAACGCCGCGCGGCCGGTGCTCGTGCTGTCGGTCCTGGAGTTCGGGCTCGCGGTGCTGGCCGTGTCGTCGCTGTCGTTCCTCGGCTACGGCGTGCCGCCGCCCGCGCCGGAGTGGGGGTCGCTGGTGTCGGAGGGGCGCAACTACCTGGACTCGTGGTGGCTGTGCGCCATGCCCGGTCTGACGATCGCGGCCACCGTGCTCGCGGTCGGCCGTATCTCCCGGGCCCTGGACGGCGAGTGGAGCCTGTCGTGAGCCTGCTGAGGATCGAGGACCTGCGGGTCTCCTACCGCACCGCGGGCGGCGAGCTGGCGGCCGTCACGGGGGCCGGGCTGGAGGTCGCGCCCGGCGAGGTCGTGGCCGTCGTCGGGGAGTCCGGTTCGGGCAAGTCGACGCTCGCGCACGCCGCGATCGGGCTGCTGCCCGACAACGGGCGGATCACCGGCGGCCGCGTCCTGCTGGGCGGGGAGGACATCACCGGACTGCCGGAGAAGCGCCTGCGCGCGATCCGCGGCCGGCGCATCGGCCTCGTGCCGCAGGACCCGGCGATCTCCCTCAACCCGGTGCGCCGGGTCGGCGAGCAGGTCGCCGAGGCGCTGCGGGTGCACGGCCTGGCCGACCGGCGGGGCGCCCGCACGGCCGCCGTCGACCTGCTCGGCCGCGCCGGGCTGCCCGACCCGGCGGTCCGCGCGCGGCAGTACCCGCACGAGCTGTCGGGCGGGATGCGCCAGCGCGTGCTGATCGCGATCGCGATCGCCGCCGAGCCCGAGCTGATCATCGCCGACGAGCCGACGAGCGCCCTGGACGTCACCGTGCAGCGGCGGATCCTCGACCACCTCGAGCACCTGACCCGCTCGGCCGGCACCGCGGTCCTGCTCATCACCCACGACCTCGGCGTGGCGGCCGACCGGGCCGACCGGCTCGTGGTCATGTCCGGCGGGCGGGTGGTGGAGCAGGGGCCGACGCGGGAGGTGCTGGCCGACCCGCAGGACCCGTACACGCGCACGCTGCTGGCGAGCGCGCCGGGGCTGGGCCTCCGGCCCCCGTGCGTGCGAACCACGGCCCCAGCGACGATCGCCACTCACGACCCCCTCGTCGACGTCCGCGATCTCGTCAAGGACTTCCCCCTGCCCGGCGGCGCCACCCTGCGCGCCGTCGACGGCGTGAGCTTCTCCATCGCCCGCGGCGAGACACTGGCGCTGGTGGGCGAGTCGGGCTCGGGCAAGTCGACGACCGCGCGGCTCGTGCTGCGCCTGGCCGACCCGACATCGGGCACCGTGCGGTTCGACGGCACCGACATCACCGCGCTGCGCGGCCGGCGCTGGCGCGAGCTCCGCCGGCGCGCGCAGCTCGTCTACCAGAACCCGTACGCCTCGCTGGACCCCCGGTTCACCGTCGAGGAGGTCATCGCCGAGCCGCTGCGGGCCTTCCGCACCGGTGACGCCGCCGCCCGCCGGGCCCGCGCGGCCGAGCTGGTGGAGCGGGTCGCGCTGCCCGCGTCGGTGCTCGCGCGACGCCCGGTGGAACTGTCGGGCGGGCAGCGCCAGCGCGTCGCCATCGCCCGGGCCCTGGCGCTCTCGCCCGACCTCGTCGTCTGCGACGAGCCGGTCTCGGCCCTCGACGTCTCGGTGCAGGCGCAGGTGCTCGACCTGCTCGCGGAGCTGCAGGCCGACGCCGGGCTCGCCTACCTCTTCATCTCCCACGACCTCGCCGTCGTGCGGCGCGTCGCGCACCGCGTCGGCGTGCTGCGCGACGGGCGGCTGCTCGAGCTCGCGCCCACCGAGCAGCTGTTCGACGCGCCCGCGCACGACTACACCCGCGAGCTGCTGGCGGCCATCGCCGGACAGCGCGCCCCACTCCAGGAGCCCGCGTGAAGTTCCTCGTCATGACCCTGATCTCGAACGGTCCCGACCCCGTCACCGGTCGCACGCCGAGCCCGGCCACCCGCTTCCGGCGCGTCGTCGACAACGCGGTGCTCGCCGAGGAGCTGGGCTACGACGGCTACGCCGTGGGCGAGCGCCACGAGCGCCCGTTCTTCTCGTCGTCGCCACCGGTGGTGCTCTCCCACATCGCGGCGCGCACGAGTGCGATCCGGCTGTTCACGGCGGTGACGACGCTGTCGCTGCTCGACCCGGTCCGCGCCTACGAGGACTACGCCACCCTCGACCACCTCGCCGACGGCCGTCTCGACCTCATCATCGGCAAGGGCAACGGCGCCGCGCAGAAGGAGCTGTTCTCCGTGACGACGGAGGACCAGTGGGCCCGCAACAAGGAGGGCTACGAACTGTTCCGGCGGCTGTGGCGGGAGGACCGGGTGACGTGGGAGGGGCGGTTCCGCCCGCCCCTGACCGACGCCGAGACCTGGCCCCGCCCGCTGCAGCAGCCGATCCGCGTCTGGCACGGCAGCGCGACGAGCCGTGAGAGCGTCGAGCTCGCCGCGCAGTACGGCGACCCGCTGTTCTCGGCGAACGTCACCAACCCGATCGAGCCCTACGCCGAGCTGGTCGCCCACTACCGCGAGCGCTGGGCGCACCACGGCCACGACCCGGCCGACGCCGTCGTGGGTGCGGGCACCGCCGGCTTCCACGTCGCCCCGACCTCGCAGCAGGCGCTCGCCGAGTACGAGCCGATCTTCGCCCACCGCCGCGACCTGTTCGCCCGGCTCGGCGTCGACCCGGTGTTCCACACGCTGGAGGACTACGTCGAGCGCAGCTCCGCGCTGGTCGGGAGCCCGCAGCAGATCGTCGACAAGGTGCTGCGCTACCACGACCGGCTCGGTCACGAGGTCACCCACCTGCACGCCGACGGCGACGGGCTCTCCCCGCGGCGGCACCGGGAGGCGCTGGAGCAGTTCCAGTCCGACGTCGCCCCGGCGCTGCGCGCGGTCGTCCCGAGCCGCCCGCTCGGCGGGCCGCTGCCGCGCGAGGCCGACGACACCCTGCCGGCCGACGCGCGGCCCGTGGCGGTCGCGTCGTGACGCCCCTGTCGATCCTCGACCTCTCCCCCGTGCCCGCCGGCGGCACCGCGGGGGACGCCCTGCGCCACTCGATCGACCTCGCCCGCGTCGCCGAGCGCGCCGGCTACCACCGCTACTGGGTGGCCGAGCACCACCTGAACCCGGGCCTCGCGTCGTCGTCGACACCGGTGCTGGTGGCCCTGCTCGCGGCGGCGACGTCGACGATCCGGGTCGGCTCGGGTGCGGTGCAGCTGCCGAACACGCCGCCGCTGCAGGTGGCCGAGCAGTTCGGCACGGTCGCCGCGGTGCACCCCGGACGCGTCGACCTCGGCCTCGGCCGGTTCGACCTCCACAAGGTCCTCGCGCTGATCGCGCAGGGCCGGGCCGCCGCACAGGGCGACGCACCGCCGCCCCCGCCGCCGCGGGTCGTCGACGGGCTGCTGATCCCCCCGCCCGCGCGGTTCGCGGGCGACCTGTCCCTGTTCGGCGCGCTGGGGGCGCTGCTCGGCTTCTCCGCCGACGACCCGTCCCCCGACTACGACGAGCAGGTCGGCACGATCCTCGACCACATCGCCGGGCGCAGCACCCGCCCCGACGGGCAGCCGCTGCAGGTGCTGCCCGCGCTCGGCGCCGACCTCGACGTGTGGGTGCTGGGCTCCAGCGCCGGCGAGAGCGCGCGCGTCGCCGGGGCCCGGGGTCTGCCCTTCGCCGCGAGCTACCACACCGTGCCGCACACGGTGCTCGACGCGGTGGCCGCCTACCGGGAGGCGTTCCGGCCCTCGGAGCGGCTCGATCGGCCGCACGTGATGGTGTCGGCCGACGTCGTCGTCGCCGAGACCGACGAGCGGGCGCGCGAGCTGGCCGCCCCGTACGCGCAGTGGGTGCTCGACATCCGGTCCGGGCGCGGGGCGCACCCGTACGTGACGCCGGCGCAGGCCCGGGAGCGGGTCTGGACCGACGCCGAGCGCGCGGGCGTCGAGGACCGCGTGACGACCCAGGTCGTCGGGTCGCCGCGGACCGCGGCGGAGGCGCTGGCCGTGCTGGTCCGCGCGACCGGCGCCGACGAGCTGCTGGTCACGACGATCACCACCGACCACGCCGACCGCGTGCGCAGCACCGAGCTGCTGGCGCAGGCGTGGGCCGAACACACCACCCGTGAGCGGAAACGAGTGCCGGAGCACTCGTATCCACTCACGGGTGCAGGAGGTGCACGATGAGTCCCTTCACCGAGGCCCGGCTGCACCTGGGCGTGGAGATCGGCGGTGCGGGCCGGCACCCCGGTGCCGCCCGCCGCGGCCGGCTCGACGCGGAAGCCCTGCTCGACCCGGCCTGGTCGGTCGGGCTGGTGCGCACCGCCGCCGCGCGCGGCCTGGACCTGGTCGTCCTCACCGGGCCGTTCGCGGGCACCGCGGACACGCCGGAGCTCGACGCCGTCGCGCTCGCCGCGCGGATCGCGCCGGTGGTGCCGGGCATCGGGCTGGTGCCGCAGGCGACCGTCACCCGCGCCGAGCCGGTCCACCTCTCCACGGCGATCGCGGCGCTCGACCTCGTCTCCGACGGCCGCGCCGGCTGGGAGCCGGTCGTGTCGGGCACCGGGGCGGCGCCGTCCGGGCGCGAGCCCGCGGCCCCCGCAGACCTGCTGTGGCGCGAGGCGGGCGAGGTCGTCGACGTCGTGGCGCGGCTCGGGGACTCCGACCCGCTCACCGTGGTGCGTGCCGACGAACCGGAGGCCCTCGCCGTCGCGGCGCGGTCCGCCGACGTCGTCCGGATCGCCGCGCCGGACCTGGCCACCGCCCGCGACGCCCGCCGGCGCGTCCGCGACGCCGTGCAGGACGCCGGACGCCGCGCCGACGACGTGACCGTCCTGCTCGACGTCGAGGTGCACCTGGCCGCGACCCGCACCCTCGCCGAGGACTCCCTGCGCGGCCTCGACGCCGCCGCGGGGCCGCTCGCGCCGTCGTCGGTGCGGGTGGTGGGCACCTCGGGCGCGCTGGCCGACGTCGTCGAGCGGGTCCTGCACCTGCGCGCGGCCGACGGCGTCACGTTCGTCCCGCTCGCCCTGCCCGGCGACCTGCGCGCCGTCACAAGCGAACTCGTGCCGCTGCTCGCCGGACGCGGCCTGTTCCGCACCGGCCGTCCCGGCGAGCGGCTGCGCACCCGGTTCGGGCCCGGCCGTCCCGCCGACCGTCACGCCGCTGTGGGGAGCGCGTCGTGACCGCACTGGACGGGGCCACGGGCCCCGGGGAGGATCGCCGCATGAGCGAGTTGCAGGTCGTCGGGGTCGTGGGCGGGCCCGAAGCGGGAGGGCGCACGGCCACGGCCGTCGCCGGGGTGCTGGCGGGGGCGGCGAAGGCGGGCGCGGCGACGTCGCTGCTGGAGCTGTCCGACCGGCCCGTCACCGAGGTGGTCGCCGCGCTCGGCGCCGCCGACGCCGTCGTGTTCGGCAGCCCGGTCTACCGCGCCACCTACAGCGCCCTGCTCAAGGACCTGCTCGAGCGCACCGAGCGCGGCAGGTGGGGCGAGACCACCGCGCCGCTGCAGGGGAAGGTCGCGGCCACCGTGCTCACCGGTGCGAGCCCGCACCACTTCCTCGCCGTCGACGACCTGCGCGGCGTGCTCGCGGGCTTCTTCGCCGTGCAGGTCCTCTCGCCCGGCCTCTACCTCGACCACGGCGCCTACACCGACCGCACCACGCTCACCGGTGACGCCGCCGACCTCACCGCCGCGCACGGCCTCGCGCTCGCCGACCTCACCACCGCGGTCCGGGGCTCGGCGGCCCTGCGCGCGCTGACCCCGCTGGTCTGAGAACCGGACCGATGACGCCCCTCCTCACCTCGCGCCGCGTCGTCGACCTCATGCGCGTCCACGCCACCCGCTGTCCCCGCTGACGCTCCGGCCCCACCCCCGACCCGTCCGCCCGTGCGGCGGCGACCCCTCCCTGCCGGAAGGTCCGCAGCATGTCCCCCACCCCGATCCGCCTCGCCGTCGCGCTCGACGGCGCCGGCTGGCACCCCTCCGCGTGGCGCGAGCCGAGCGCCCGCCCGACCGAGCTGTTCACCCCGCGCTACTGGGCCGACCTGGTCCGCACCGCCGAGCGCGGCCTCCTCGACCTCGTCACGATCGAGGACGCCATCGGCATCCAGTCCCACCGGGCCGCCGTGCCCGACCGCCGCACCGACGAGGTACGCGGGCGCCTCGACGCGCTGCTGATCGCCTCCTTCGTCGCCCCGCTGACCCGCCGCATCGGCCTCGTGCCGACCGTGACCACCACCCACACCGAGCCCTTCACGGTCTCGAGCGCGCTCGCGACCCTCGACCACACCTCGCTGGGGCGCGCGGGCTGGCAGGTGCGCGTGTCGACGACCGCGACGGACGCCGCGCTGCTCGGCCGCCGCGAGGTCGCCCCGTTCCGGCCGGCCGACCTCGCGAACGGGCTGCCCCCCGGCGTGCTCGAGCTGTTCGCCGAGGCCGCGGACGTGATCGAGGCCGTCCGCAGGCTCTGGGACAGCTGGGAGGACGACGCCGAGATCCGCGACGTCGCCACCCGCCGGTTCATCGACCGCGACAAGGTCCACCGCGTGGACGTCACCTCGCCGACGTTCTCCGTCCGCGGTCCGGCGATCACGCCGCGCCCGCCGCAGGGGCAGCCCGTCGTCAGCGCCCTGGCCCACCGCCGCGAGCCCTACGAGCTCGCCGCGCGCGGCGCCGACCTGGTGTTCGTGACCCCGACCCCGGCCCGCGGCGCCGCCGACGTGCTCGCCGACGTCCGCGACGCGGAGGGTGACGTGGGGCGCGCGGGCGAACCCCTGCGCGTCCTCGCCGACGTCGTGGTGCTGCTCGACTCGCCCACCGAGACCGGCGCAGCACGGCTGCGCCGGCTGGACGACCGCACCGGGGAGCCGTTCACGTCCGACACCACCGTCTTCACCGGGCCGGCCGCCGAGCTGGCCGACCTCGTCGCCGCCTGGCACGAGCTGGGCTACGCCGGGGTCCGGCTGCGCCCGGCCGCCCTGCCCGACGACCTCGACCGCATCGTCGACGACCTGGTGCCCGAGCTGCAACGCCGCGGCCTGTTCCGCACGTCCTACGAGGCCCCGACGCTGCGCGGGCTGCTCGGCCTGCCCACCGAGGTCCCCAGCCGCTACGCCGCCGCCGCGGCCGGAGGAGCCCGATGAGCGAGCGACGCAAGCAGATCATCCTCGGCGCCTACCTGGGCGGGGTGAACCACCACACCGCCTGGTGGCACCCCGACGCCGGCAGCCAGATCGACTTCTCCACCTTCGAGCACACCGCCCGCACCGCCGAGCGCGGGAAGTTCGACTTCTTCTTCCTCGCCGAGGGCCTCGCGCTGCGCGAGCGCGCCGGGCAGGTGTTCGACCAGGACATCGTGGGGCGCCCCGACTCGCTGTCCGTCCTGGCCTCGCTCGCCGCGGTCACCACGCACCTCGGCCTGGCGGGCACGGTCAACGCCACCTTCAACGAGCCCTACGAGCTGGCCCGCCGGTTCGCGACGCTCGACCACCTCTCCGGCGGGCGCGCCGCGTGGAACGTCGTCACCTCGTTCGACGCCTTCACCGGCGCCAACTTCCGCCGCGGCGGGTTCCTCGACCGCTCCCAGCGCTACGAGCGGGCCGAGCAGATGATCGACGCGGTGACGGCGCTCTGGGACTCCTGGGACGACGCCGACCTGCGCGCCGACGCCGCCGCCGGCGACTTCCTGGGCCGGGCGGGCGCGGGCGACTTCCGCGTCCGCAGCAGCCAGTTCGACATCACGGGGCGGTTCACGGTGCCGCGCAGCCCGCAGGGGCGGCCGGTGGTCCTGCAGGCCGGGGTGTCGCCGGAGGGCCGCGACTTCGCCGCCCGCAACTCCGACGCGATCTTCTCCCCGTACGGGCAGCTGCCCGAGGCCGCGGAGTTCTACCGCGACGTCAAGGCCCGTGCCGTCCGCCACGGGCGCCACCCCGACGAGGTCAAGATCCTCCCGTCGGCGAGCTTCGTCCTCGGCGACACGGAGGCGGAGGCGCAGGAGCGGTACCGGGAGGTGCGCGACGGGCAGGTCACCGGGCAGACCGCACAGATCCTGCTCGAGCAGGTCTGGAACCGCGACCTGTCGGGCTACGACCCCGACGGCCCGCTGCCCGACGTCGAGCCGGACCTGGACGCACCGCCGTTCATCCAGGGCCGGGCGTTCGTGCACGGCGACCGCGTCGCGACCGTCGCCCGCTGGCGGGAGATCGCGGAGGCGAAGGGCCTCACGCTGCGGGGGCTGGTGCTCGACCAGTTCGAGCGCGGCCCGTTCGTGGGCACGCCGGCGCAGGTGGCGCAGCAGATCGACGACTTCGTGCAGGGCGACGGCTCCGACGGCCTGATCCTCGGCTCGCACCTGGTGCCGTGGGGCCTCGACGAGTTCGTCGACCGGGTCGTGCCGCTGCTGCAGGAGCGCGGCTCGCTGCGCGCCGACTACACGGGCACGACGCTGCGCGACAACCTCGGCCTGCCCGCGCTGCCCCGCGCCTCCCGCAGCGACGGCGCCGCGCGCTCGGCCTGAACGCGAGACGCCCGGACCCGGTGGGCGGCCGCCGACGGCGGCCGCCCACCGGTCACCCGCTCACGCGTCGGGAGGGAGCGGATAGCGCAGCAGGGCGGCGACCCCGTCGCCCATCGAGGCACCGGTCGTCCCGGCCCGGCCGCCGCCGACGAGCACGAGCGCGGCACCGGAGCCCGCGGCCGCCCGCACCAGCGCCGCGTCGACGGGCACGTGCCCGACCGGCTCGGCGCCCAGGTCGCGCAGCACGGACTCGTCGGTGGCCAGCTGCGTCGGCACCTCGGAGATCCACACGTCGACGTCCCGGCTGACGCCGCCGTCGAGCAGCAGCGTGTCGACGGCCTCGGCGCGCAGGGCCGCCAGCACCGGCTCGATGCCGTCGGCCGCGAGCCCGTCGGGCCGCCCGGACGCCTGCTGGTAGCGGTCGAGGACGGCCTCCTTGTCGGCCGCGACGACGCGCAGGACCTCGTGGTCGATCGAGGCCTCCAGCTCGTCGGCGTCGGGTCCCTGGCGGCCGCCGCTGTACTCCAGGTCGACCGCGATCTCCGCGCTGCGCTCGGCGAGCTCGCGGCGCAGCTGCGCGCGGGACTGCTCCTCGCCCGCGATCACCAGCACCCGCGCGGCGGTCCGCCGCACCTCCTCGTCGACGCGCGCAGCGGTCTCCCGCACGTTCTGCCGCCAGGTCTCCTCGACCTTGTGCTGCATGCGCAGGTGCGCCCACCCGCCCCCGCGCACCTTGTGCAGCGGGTAGTCGCGGCCGCTCACCTCGGCGACCTGCTCGGGCTCGCCGTCGCCGGTGGCCGACACCAGGATCTCGCCGCCCTGCTTGTCGACGCGCACCACCACCACGGGCACGGGCTCGGGCTGCTCCAGCAGCGCCGGCAGCAGGTCGGGCAGCGGGCGCCAGGTGGCCCGGGGCTGCGCCGGCGGCTCGCGCAGGTAGCGGTCGAACACGACCTCGCCGCCGCGCGCCACGAGGACCCGGCCCGCCGGCCCCACCGGCGGGTCCGCGTCCTGCACCGCGGCGTCCAGGGCGGACAGCGTGGCGTCGTCCGCGCCCTGCTCGACGAGCGAGGAGCGCAGGGCGTCCCAGCGCAGCGCCGACTCCGTCGCCGCGTTCTCGCTGTCGTGCGAGGCATCCAGGTACACCGTCGCGACGGTGTCGGTGGGTTCGATGACGTCTCGGAGGAATCGCAGGTCCACGACGCCGTGGTACCCGGCCGCGCGGCTCCGAACCGCACGACCGGGTACCGGTGGGACCTGCCCCTGCTGTCAGCGGCGGTCGGCGTCGCGGTCGCCGCGCCCGGGCCACATCTTGGCGCCCAGCGAGCCGCCGAGTGCGGCGGCGACGACCGAGAGCCCCAGCCCCAGCGCCGCCCAGCCCGCGCTCTCCCGGCCCGCCTGCGCGGCCGCGGCCGGGTCGATCGAGGCGGCAGCCGTGTCGGCGTTCTGCACCGCCACGTCGGCCAGCGAGCCCACGAGGGCCCCGCCGCCGATGAGCGCCAGCACGAGCAGCGCGACCACCGTGGCGGCCCAGCTGACCACCCCGTTGATCATGCCGTCGTTGGCGCGGCGCCACAGGGCCGAGGCCCCGGCCGCCATGCCGCCCAGCAGGAAGGCGACGAGACCGAGCACGCCGCTCACCACCGCGCGGGTCGTGCCGCTGCCCTCCCCCTCGACGCCGAGGTCGAGCCAGCCGAGCGCCACGAACAGCAGCTGGAGCACGACGTAGAGCGACACCGTCGTGAGCACGCCGGTCCACACCGCACCCCAGCGGATGCGGTCGTGCCGCACGTCCCCGCCCGTCGGTGCGGTGTGGCCGTCGTGCGCGTCGTGGGCGCCGTGGGCGTGCCGGCCTTCTCCACCCATGCGCGTGGCGCCGGTGTCGGTGTGCACGTCCGTCCTGGTCGCGCCGTTCCCTGGGTCTGCGGACATGTCGTCCTCCTCCGTGTGCCGCGGGCCGTCCCCCGCCCGTCGGGCGGGGCGCGACGAGGGTGACCGCTGCCGGCCCGGCCACACCACCGTGATGGGATCGTGACGTGGGTCCGGTCGCCGGTGCCGCGATCGCGGTTGGACCGCCGCGGATCGGTCACCCCGGGAGGCATGGTGGAGGTGCGGCGGCGGACGCGGGCGGCGGTCGGGGCGGTGTGGGAGGTGCTGGCCGACGGCTGGACGTACCCGCTGTGGGTCGTCGGGGCCGCCCGGATGCGGGCGGTGAGCCCCGACTGGCCCGCTCCCGGCGCCCGGCTGCACCACTCGCTCGGCCTGTGGCCGATCCTGATCGACGACACCACCCACGTGCTGGACTGCCGGCCCGGCAGCGAGCTGCGGCTGCGCGGTCGCGGCTGGCCGACGGGCGAGGTCGAGGTGCACCTGCTGCTGGAACCGGCACCGGAGGGCGGGTGCGAGATCACGATGCGCGAGGAGGTCACCGCGGGCCCGGGACGGCTGCTGCTGCCGCCCGTGCGGCACGCGCTGATGGCGCCGCGCAACGTGGAGACGCTGCGCCGGCTCGCCTACCTCGCCGAGCGGCGCTCCCCGTAGACCAGGCCGGTCGCGGCCGCGCGCACGCGCCGCCGCACCGGGCCGAGCGCCCCGTGGTCGGCCAGGGCGGCGCGGGCGGCGACCCAGCCGCAGATCCCGTGCACCCCGCCGCCGGGGTGCGCCGACGCGCTGCCGAGGTAGAGGCCCTGCACCGGCGTCGTCGCCCGCGCGAACCCCGGGACCGGCCGGAACACGAGCTGCTGGAACAGCTGCGCGGTGCCGCCGTTGACCGCGCCGTGCACCAGGTTCGCGTCGGCGGCCTCCAGGTCACCGGGACGCTGCACCACCCGCGACACGACGGCGGCGGAGAACCCCGGGGCGTGCGCCTCCAGCACCGCGTCGACGCGGCCGGCGAGCTCGTCGGCGGCCGCCGCGTCGGGGACGCCGCGGGGCAGGTGGGTGTAGGCCCAGGCGCTCTCGGTACCGGCCGGGGACCGCGTCGGGTCGGTCGTCGTCATCTGCCCGAGCAGCAGGAACGGCGAGGCCGGCAGGGTGCCCGTCTCCAGGTCCGCGTCCCAGCGCACCAGGCCGGCGGCATCGGCGCCCAGGTGCACGGTGCCCGCTCCGGCCGCGGCGCCCGCCCGCCACGGGATCGGCCGGTCCAGCGCCCAGTTCAGCTTGAGCACCGGGGTGTCCCACGCGAAGCGCTCCAGGTCGGCGCGCAGCCGGGGCGGCACGGCGTCGGCGGGCAGGAGGTCGCCGTAGAGGCTGGGCGCGGACACGTCGGCCACGACGGCGCGGCGCGCGTGCACGGTGAGCCCGGCGTCGGTGTGCACCGCCGTCGCCCGCCCGCCCTCCACGTCGATCCGCGCGACGCGCTGCCCGGTCAGGATCTCGGCGCCGCCCGCGGTGGCCCGCCGGGCCAGCGCCGCGGCGAGCGCGCCCGCCCCGCCCACCGGGGCTGGGAACCCGTACTGCTGGCCGAGCATCGCCAGCAGCCAGCCGAGCACGCCGCTGCCGGGCGCGGTCGGCGGGACGTCGGCGTGCATCGCGTTCCCGGCCAGCAGCAGGCGGGCGGCCTCGCCGCGGAAGAGCTCCTCGCCCATCCGCGTCGTCGGCAGGAGCAGGAACCGGACCAGGCGCAGCGCCTCCGCGGTGCCGATCCGGCGCAGCAGGTCGACCGGGCCGCGCACGGGCGGGAACGCGGCGAACAGGCTCCGCAGCACCGGTCCCCCGATGACGTCCCACTGCCGGCACAGCGCGAGCCACGCCTCGCCGTCCCCGGCGGCGTGCTCGTCGAGCCCGGCCGCGGTGCGCTCGCGGTCGCGGTGCAGCACCGCGACCCGCTCGTCGTCGGGGCCCAGCAGGTGGGCGAGCACGGCCGGGGCGTGCGCCCAGCGCAGCCCGTGGCGGTCCAGCTCCATCGCCCGCAGCACCGGCGACGCGTGCGCGAGCGGGTGGAAGGCGCTGTACAGGTCGGCGGTGAAGCCGGGGTGCAGCTCGGCGGAGCGGACCGCTCCCCCGACGGCGTCGGAGGCCTCCAGCACGCAGACGTCCCAGCCGGCGTCGGCGAGGACATTGGCGGCCACGAGCCCGTGGTGGCCGCCGCCGACGACCACCGCGTCCGCGGTGCGGGCGGGCGCGCTCACGACCCTGAGGGGGCGAGGACGACGCCGCTGCGGGGGTGGGTCGGGATCCGCGAGACGTCGTAGCCGAGGTCCTGCGGGGGCAGGGCCCCCGCGTGGTGCGCCAGTGCCCGCACCGCCACGGCGATCATGGTCAGCGTGACGCCCTCGCCCGGGCAGCGGTGCCCGGTCCGGACGTCGCCGCCGCCCTGGGGCACCAGGGTGTCCGGGTCGACGGGGCCCTGCAGGAACCGCCCGGGGTCGAACGTCCCCGGGTCGGTCCAGTGCGCCGGGTCGTGGTCGGTGCCGTGCACGTCGAGGACGACCAGGCCGCCGCGGCGCACCCGCTGCCCCAGCACGTCCTGCGTGCGCCGCGCCCGCGCCGCCAGCACCGGCACGAACGGGTAGAACCGCCGCACCTCGTGGGCGAACGCCTCGACGGCGGCCTCGTCGCCGCCCGCGATGCGCTCGCGCCACTGCGGGTGCTCGTGCAGCGCCGCCCCGGCGAACGCGACGAACCAGGCCACGGCGACGGTCGGGCGCACCACGTTGAGCAGCGCCGTCGCCGCGACCCGCAGCGGCAGCAGCCTGCCCCGGGTGTCGCGCGCCTCGGCGGCCGCGCGCAGGGCGGTGCCCGCGGGCGGGTCGATCTCACCCGCGCGGGTCCGCCGGACCAGCCCCTTCGCCCACCGCCCGACCTGCAGCCGCGCCGCGACGGCGCGGGCGTAGTCGGGACCCGGGGCGGCGAAGCCCTGCAGCACGGTCGCGAGCTGCCGGGCCCGGCGCGGCAGCTCGTCGGGCTCCACCGGCACGCCGGCCCACGGCAGCACCGAGCGGGCGAGGACCTGCACGGCCTCGTCGAAGAGCACCACGCGCTCGCGGCCCGCCCAGTCCCGGGTCGTCGACTCCCACACCTGCTCGGCGCGCGCCCCGAGCGCGGCCACCGTCTCGGGGGTGATCACCCCGAGGAACAGGGACTTGCGGAGGTGGTGCTCGGCGTCGTCGAGGCCGTGCACCGTCCCCGGCCCGAACAGGACGAGCTTGATCGGCAGCGGGAACGCGCCGCGCCGGCGCAGGCGCGGGTCGTAGAACCGGCGGACGCCCTCGGGCCCGGCCACGACGACAGCGGGGCGGCCCAGCAGCCGCGTGCGCACGACGGACGCGCCACCGCGCACATGCTCCCCCCACGGGTAGCCGGTGCGGACGAGGTCGAGCGTGCGGTCGCGGTCCATCCCGGCCGCGTACCCCTCCTGCTCCCGCCCACACGCCGCTGCGAGCAGCGGCGGTCAGCGCCCGCGCCGCCACCCGCCCGGCCGTGCGACGCCGACCAGGACCACCAGCGCGACGAGCCCGAGCCAGATCAGGTGCGACTGCCCGAGCTCCTGGTCGCGCGGCCACATCAGCGCGACGAGGATGCCCACCGAGACCAGCCCGGCGATCCGCAGCCCGCGGGGGAAGGACCCGTGCCACCCCCAGTCCGCCGACGGCGCCTCCTGCGGGTCGACCCCGCCGGTCCCGATCTCCCGACGCCCCATCGGAGCCTCCGTCCACCTCCCGGGGCGCCTGCACGCCCTCCCGTGCGGACCCGGCTACCCGGCCCGCGGCGCCGGAACCGCCGCCGCTCGTGGCGGTCAGTGCACCTGCCGGTCGGCGTCGGCCCAGTACCGGGCCCGCAGCTCGCGCTTGAGGATCTTCCCGGCGCCCGACACCGGCAGGGCGTCGACGAACTCGACGCTGCGCGGCGACTTGTAGCCGGCGATGAGCGTCTTGGTGTGCTCACGGAGCTCTTCCGCGCTCGTCTCCGCGCCGGGCTGCAGGACGACCACGGCGTGCACCCGCTCGCCCCACTCGTCGTCGGGCACCCCGATCACGGCGCAGCTCGCCACGGCGGGGTGGCGGGCCAGCGCGTTCTCCACCTCGGCGGAGTACACGTTCTCCCCGCCCGAGACGATCATGTCCTTGAGCCGGTCGACGACGAAGACGTAGCCGTCCTCGTCCATGTAGGCGCCGTCGCCGGTGTGCATCCAGCCCCCGCGCAGCGCCGTGGCCGTCTCCTCGGGGCGGTTCCAGTAGCCGAGCATCACGTGGTCACCGCGGACGACGACCTCGCCGACCGTGCCGCGCGGCACCTCGACGTCGTCGGCGTCGACGATCCGGACCAGCGCGTGCGGCGCCGCCCGGCCCGCCGACCGGCGCCGGACCGGGTGGGCGTGGTCGGCCGGGTCGAGCAGCGTGGCCACCGGGGAGAGCTCGGTCATGCCGTAGGCCTGGGTGAACTCCGCGGTCGGCATGACCTTCGCCGCGCGGTCGAGCACGGCCTCGGAGATCGGCGAGGCCCCGTAGAGCACGCGGCGCATGCTCGACAGGTCGGCGGCCTGCACGACCGGGCTGTCGGCCAGCACCTGGATCATCACCGGCACCAGCAGCGCGTCCTCGGTGCGGTGGGTCTCGACGGCCGCCGCCACCGCGGTCGGGTCGAACGCCGGCACGATGACATGGGTCCCGCCGAGCAGGCTGCGGGCGGTCCAGGCCGCGAGGTCGGCGAGGTGGAACATCGGCGCGGCGTGCAGCGTGCGCCCGCCGGGCGTCATGAAGCTGCCGTTCGCGGCGGTGCCCAGCGCCGAGATGATCATGTTGTCGTGGCTGAGCATGACGCCCTTGGGCGAGCCGGTCGTGCCGCCGGTGTAGAAGACGCCCGCCAGCGACGCGCCGCCGCGGAAGGCGTCCTCGACGGGCTCGTGCGCGGCCACGAGGTCCTCGTAGGCGAGCACGCCCGCGGGCGTCGGGCCGTCGCCGCAGTGGATCACGGTGGCCAGCTCCGGGTGCGCGGCCCGGAGCGCGGGGAGCATCGGGGCGAAGGCGTCGTCGACCAGCAGCACGCGGGTGCCGGAGTCGGCCAGCGAGTAGGCGATCTCCGCGGCGCTCCACCGCACGTTGGCCGGGTTGAGGACGGCGTCGGCCCACGGCACGGCGAGCAGGTACTCGTGGTAGCGGTCGGAGTTCAGGGCGAGGATCCCGACCCGGTCGCCGGAGGCCACCCCCAGCGCGCGCAGCGCCGCGGCGAGGCGGGCGACGCGGTCGGCGCACTCCGCCCAGGTGCGCGTGCGCTCCCCGAAGACCGTGGCCGGCAGGTCCGGGGCCTGCTGCACCGCTCGGTGGAGTGCCTGGGTGATGTGCATGCCATCTCCTCGCCAGTGGGGTGATGCGGACGAAAGCTAGTATGTGAATCTTCACTAGTCAACGGATCGCCGAGCCTCTACCGTCGACCGGGCCGCCGGGCCCGTCGGCGGGACCCGTTCGGGAGAGGTGTTCGGAGATGGACCAGCGCGCCCGGGTGGTCGGGGTGGGGATGATCCCCTTCACGACGCCGAGCAGGAGCGAGCCCTCCGACGTGATGGGCGAGCGGGGCGTCCGGGCCGCGCTCGCCGACGCCGGCGTCGGGTACTCCGCCGTGCAGCAGGCCCACGTCGGCTATGTGTACGGCGACTCGACATCCGGGCAGGCCGCCCTCTACCGCGTCGGCCCGGACGGCTCGGTCGCGATCGCCGCGCAGGCGATGACGACCGACACCCCGTGGTCCGGCGCGTGAGCCCCCGAGGGACGTGGAGAGGTTGACGGGCGTGCCTCGGGGTGGCGTGTCGCGGCCCGCACCCGCCCGCGGCACCCGCCCGCGCAACCGGCGGGCGCTGATCGTCGCGGCGGCCGTCGAGCTGTTCCACCGCGTCGGGTACGCCGGGGTGTCGATGAGCGACATCGCCGCCGCGGTCAACGTCGCCCCGTCGGCGCTGTACCGGCACTTCCCCGGCAAGACCGACCTGTTCGTCGCGGCGGCCCGCGCCGCGCTGGTGCCCACGGCCGAGTGCCTCGCCGCGTCGGACGCGTGGTCGCTCGACGAGCTCGCACGGGAGCTGGCCGCCGTCACGCTCGACCACCGCGAGGCCGGGGTGCTCTGGCAGCGGGAGGCGCGGCTGCTGCCGCTCGACCTGCGCCGCGAGGTGCGCGGCGACCTGCGCGAGGTCGCCCGGGTGCTGACCGCGCGGATCGCCCGGTACCGCCCGGACGTGGGCCCCGAGCAGGCCGACCTGCTGTCCTGGTCGGCGCTGGCCGCGCTGTCCAGCGTGTCGTTCCACCCGCTGCGGCCCGCCCGGTTCGACGCCGTGCTCGCCGACGTCGTCGAGCGGGTGATCGGCGCGCCCGTCGCCGACGCGGCCGGCACCGGCGGGCCCGGCACCGGCGCGGGCCTGGTCCCGCGGACGCGCCGGGAGCGGGTGCTGCGCGAGGCGAGCGGGCTGTTCTCGGCCCGCGGGTTCGCCGCCGTCACCGTCGACGACATCGGCGAGGCGGTCGGCATCGCCGGCCCCAGCGTCTACCACCACTTCCCCGGCAAGCAGGACCTCCTGCTCGCCGCGCTCGACCGCGGCAACGAGTGGCTCTGGATGGAGCTCGACATCGCGCTCGCCGCCGCCCACGACGAGGCCGACGCGCTGCGCCGGCTGCTCGACAGCTTCGTGCGGCTGGCGACGCTGCGCCACGACCTGGTCGACACCGTGCTCGGTGACCTCCGTCAGCTCCCCGAGGCCGACCGGCAGCGCGCGCTGCAGGCCCAGCACGACTACGTCACCGAGTGGACCGAGCTCCTGCGCGCCGTGCGGCCCGACCTCGACGCCGTGGCCGCCCGGGTGCGGGTGCTGGCGCTGCTGATGATCGTCAACGACGGGGCGCAGACCCCGCACCTCGCCCGCCGGCCCGGCTTCCCGGCGGCCATCCGGTCGGTGGCGGCGCACCTGCTGGGCGTCGACCCGCACCGACCCTGATCCGGTCGTCCTCCGGGATCAGCGCCACCCGCCGTCCACCCGCAGCACCGCCCCCGTCGCGTACGACGACGCCGACGTCGCGAAGTACAGCACCGCCCCCACGATCTCCCGCGGGTCTCCGCACCGGCCCAGCGCCACCTGCGCCTCCATCGACTCCCGCACGCCCTCGGGCCAGTGCTCGGCGATGTCGGTCAGGAACGGGCCCGCCTGGACCGTGTTGACCCGCACCGTGGGCCCGAACGCCTGCGCGAAACCCTCGCTCAACACGTGCAGCCCCGCCTTCGCCGCCGCGTAGGGCAGCGCCTGCGGCGACGGCCGGACCGCCTCGATCGACCCGATGTTCACGATCGAGCCGCCCCCGTCCCGCACCATCCGCGACCCGACCGCCGCGGTGAGCCGGAACGGGCCGCGCAGGTTGACCGCCACGACCTTGTCGAACAGCGCCTCGCTCACCTCCTCCAGGCTCGGGTACAACGGCGAGAGCCCGGCGTTGTTGACCAGCACGTCGACCCGCCCGAACTCGCCGTAGACCGTCTCGACCAGCCGGTCGCACTCCCCCCAGTCGCTGACGTTGAACGCCACCGGGAGCGCCTCGACACCGAACCGGCCGCGGACCTCGTCCGCGACCGCCGCGCAGTTGTCGAGCTTGCGACTGGCCACCACCACCCGCGCGCCCCGCTCGGCGAAGGCGAGCACCATCTCCCGCCCCATGCCCCTGCTGCCGCCGGTCACGACGACGACCCTGTCCCTCAGTTCGTCCACGCGGCGATCGTCGCCGACGCCGGTGACCCCCGTCGAACCGGACGCGGCGCGCCGCGGCTCGATGCGGATGTTCGACGGCCTCCAGCGGATATCGGCCCCTCCGACCGGCTCCTACGGTCGGGGGGTGCACGACGACGAGAACACCCCGGCCCTGCACGGCGTCCGCGTCCTCGAGCTCGGGACGCTCATCGCCGGCCCGTTCTGCGGGCGGCTGCTCGCCGACCACGGCGCCGACGTCGTGAAGGTGGAGGCGCCGGACCGGCCCGACCCGCTGCGGGACTGGGGCCAGGCCGAGCTCGACGGCCACCACTTCTTCTGGACCGTGCACGCCCGCGGCAAGCGCTGCATCACCCTCGACCTGCGCCGGCCCCGCGGCCGCGAGGTGTTCCTCGACCTCGTCGAGCACGCCGACGTCGTCGTCGAGAGCTTCCGGCCGGGCACCCTGGAGAAGTGGGGGCTGGGGCCCGACGTGCTCGCCGAGCGCAACCCCCGCCTCGTCCTCGCCCGCGTGTCGGGCTACGGCCAGACCGGCCCGCACAGCAGCCGCCCCGGCTACGCCTCGGTCGCGGAGGCCGTCAGCGGCATGCGCCACCTCAACGGCTTCCCCGGCGGCCCGCCACCGCGCGCCGCGCTGTCGATCGGGGACTCCCTCGCCGGGATGTTCGCCGTGCAGGGCGTGCTCACCGCCCTGTGGTCGCGCGACCGCCCCGGGTCCGACGGCCGCGGGCAGGTCGTCGACGTCTCCCTGGCCGAGTCCTGCCTGGCCCTGCTGGAGTCGACCATCCCGGACTACTCCGCGACCGGGCTGGTGCGCGGACCCGGCGGCACCCGCCTCGACGGCCTCGCCCCGTCCAACCTCTACCGTTGCGCCGACGACCGCTGGCTGATCATCGCCGCCAACCAGGACACCGTCTTCGGGCGCCTGTGCACCGCCATGGGCCGACCCGGGCTCGCGGAGGATCCCCGCTTCGCCACCCACACCGCCCGCGGCCGCCACCAGGACGACATCGACGCGATCGTCGCCGACTGGGCCGCCGGCCACGACGCCGACGCCCTCACCGCCCTGCTGGAGTCGGCCGGCGTGGTCGTCGGGCCGGTCAACACCGTCGCCGACGTCGTCACCGACCCGCAGTTCCGGGCCCGCGACATGCTCGTGCCCCACCGCGACGAGGCCATCGGCCGCGACGTCCTCGGGCCCGGCGTCGTCCCGAAGCTCTCCCGCACCCCCGGCTCCGTGCGCTGGGCCGGCCCGCCCCGACCCGGCACCCACACCGCCGAGGTGCTCACCGAGCTGCTCGGCCTGGACGCCGCGCAGCTCGACGCCCTCGCCGCCGAGAACGTCACCTGACAGGAGCACCCGTGCCACTGCACCTCCCGCCCGCCGTCGACCTGCGCGAGGTCGGGCTGCGCGACGGCCTGCAGCTCGAGGCCCCGCTGCCGACCGCGACCAAGCTGGAGATCCTCGACGCCGTCGTCGCCACCGGGGTGCGCCGCGTCGAGGTCACCTCGTTCGTCTCCCCCACCGCCGTCCCCGCGCTCGCCGACGCCGAGCAGGTCGTCGCCGAGCTGGGCCGCTGGCCCGGCGTGGCGTTCTCCGCGCTCGTCGCCGGGTTCGGCGGGGCCCGGCGCGCCGTGGCCGCGGGCCTGCCGCACCTGGAGTACGTCGTCTCCGCCTCCGACGGCCACAGCCGCGCCAACGCCCGCCGCACCAGCGACGAGGCCGTCGCCGCCACCCGCGACATCGCCGCCCTCGCCCACGACGCCGGCGGCCGGTGCGAGGCGATCATCGCCGTCGCCTGGGACTGCCCCTTCGACGGACCGACCCCGGTCGCCCGCACCGTCGACGTGGCCAGGCGTGCCGTCGACCTCGGCGCGGACCAGCTGTGCCTGGGCGACACCATCGGCTCCACCGTGCCGGGCCGGGTCGTCGAGCTCGTCGACGCCGTGCGCGACGCGTGCCCCGGCGTCGACGTCGGGGTGCACCTGCACAACAGCCGCGGTGCCGGGCTCGCCTGCGTCCTGGCCGCTGTACAGGTGGGCGTCACCAGCATCGACGCCGCCGTCGGCGGCCTGGGTGGCTGCCCGTTCGCGCCGGGAGCGAGCGGGAACATCGCCACCGAGGAGGTCGTCCACATGCTCGAGGGCTCCGGCGTGCGCACCGGCCTCGACCTCGACCGCGTGCTGGCCGCCGCCGCGGTCGTCGAGCGGGCCGTCGGCCACGGGCTCCCGAGCAACCTCCACCGCGCCGGCGGCGCGGCCCGGCCGATCACGCCCGCGGGGTGACCACGGCCCTGCGCGTGGCGGGGACGGCGACCAGCAGCCCCGCACCGACCAGCCCGAAGACCGCGAAGAGGTAGAAGTTCCACTGGTAGCCCGCGCCGCTCCCGGCGACCAGGCCGCCGAGGATCGGGCCGAGGACGGCACCGATCCGGCCGATCCCCAGCGACCACCCGAGCGCCGTGGCGCGGCTGGTCGCCGGGTAGTGCACCGCGACGAAGCCGTTGACGAGGATCTGCGCCCCGGTGCCGAACCCCGCGACCGCGACGAGCAGGACGAGGAGCGCGAGGCCGACGTCGACGCTGAGCAGCAGGACGCTCAGCGCGGCGACGAGGAACGCCCCGATGGCGACCGGCTTGATCCCGATCCGGTCCGCGAGCCGGGACGCCGCGATGGTCCCGACGATCCCGCCGGTGTTGAGCGCCAGCAGGAACAGCAGCGAGCTGCCCAGCGCGTACCCGGCCGTCCGCATGATGTTCGGGAGCCAGGTGTTCAGGCCGTAGACCAGCAGCAGCCCGCAGAAGCTGGCTCCCGCGAAGAGCAGGGTGGCCGCCAGGTACCGGCGCTGGAACAGCGTCCGGATCCCGGCGAGCCGGTCGGTCGGGGCGGTGCCGGCGGCGGTGGTGTCGGTGGCGGTGTCGGTGCCGGCGTCGCCCGCCGGGACGATGTCGTCGAGCTCCAGCCCGTACTGCACGGCGAGCGCGCGCGCCTCCTCGTGCCGCCCTCGCGACGCCAGGAACGCCACCGACTCGGGCAGGTACCGCCAGGCCACCGGCAGCACGAGGACCAGCGGGAGGGCCCCGACCGCGTACATCACGCGGAAGTCGACGTGGGGCAGGAGCAGGATCCCGAGCAGGGCGGTGAGGATGCCGCCGATGAAGAAGCCGCTGTACATCAGCGCGTTGTTGAGCTGGCGGCGGTCCTTCGGCGAGTACTCCACCGTGAGCGCGATCGCCGTCGGCACCACGCCGCCCAGGCCCAGCCCGGCGACGAACCGGACCAGCCCCAGCACCTCCGGGCTCGGGGCCAGCGCCGAGAGCCCCATCGCCACGGAGAACCACGCGATGGAGACCAGCATGATCCTCCGGCGGCCGAGGATGTCGGTGAGCGCGCCGACCGCCAGGGTGCCGATGAGCATCCCGAGCAGGGCGTAGCTGCCGATCGCGCCCGCCTGCGCCGGCGAGACCGCCCACGGCTCGTGGGCGAGGATCGACGGGATCGTGGTGCCGAAGACGACGAGGTCGTACCCGTCGAAGACGATGCTGACGAAGCAGATCAGCACGACGAACGTCGGGCTGCGGCGCGGCAGGGCCGACGCACTGGAGGCGAGCGACATCGATGACCTCACGGGGTTCGAGGGGGACGTGAGGGGAGGGTCGGCGCCGCACCGGGCGAGCGGAACCCGGATCGTCATTGAACGGACGGGCGGCTTCCGCACTCCCGGCCCGACGACGACCATCGGACGGCATGGCCCCCTCTCCCTCAGGCACGCCCCGCATCGCCGTCGTCGGCGGCGGGATCGGCGGTCTCGCCACCGCCGCCTTCCTGGACCGGGCCGGGCTGTCGTGCACGGTCCACGAGCAGGCGCCGGCGATCACGGAGGTGGGCGCCGGCCTCGTGCTGGCCCCGAACGCGGTCCGGCTGCTGCGCCGCATCGGCGCGATGGACCGGTTGCGGGGGCGGGCGGTCCCGCTGGACGTGGGGTGGGAGTTCCGCCGCTGGGCCGACGGCCGGGTGCTGTCCGCGGAGAACCTCGCGGAGGCGTGCGAGCGGCTCTACGGCGAGCGCACCTACGCGGTGCACCGGGCCGATCTCGTCGCGGCGGTCGCGGCCGCCGTGCCGCCGGGCGCGCTGCGCCTGGGCAGGCGCTGCACGTCGGTGTCGGTGCGGGGCGACGGCGCGGAGCTCCGGTTCGCCGACGGCTCCGTGGTCGGGGCCGACGTCGTGATCGGCGCGGACGGGGTGCACTCGGCCGTCCGGGCCGCGGTGCTCGGCACGGAGCAGCAGACCCCCGCGACCTACTCGGGGATCTGCGCCTTCCGGGCCACCGTGCCGGCCGAGCGGGCCCCGGACTTCGCCCGGCGCCCCGCGCAGACCCTGTGGATCGGCCCCGGGCACCACCTCGTGCACTACCCCGTCTCCGGCAGGCGGGCCGTCAACCTCGTCGCCTTCGCGCCGGCGGGCGACTACACGGTCGAGTCGTGGAGCGCCACCGCCGACGTCGAGGAGTTCCTCGCCGAGTTCGCCGGCTGGGACCCCCGCCTGCAGGACCTGGTCCGCCACGCCGGCCGGCCCGGCCGGTGGGCGCTGCTCGACCGCGCGCCGCTGACCCGGTGGTCGCGCGGCCCGGTCACGCTGCTCGGCGACGCCGCGCACCCGATGTTCCCCTTCTTCGCCCAGGGCGCCGCCCAGTCGATCGAGGACGCCGCGGTCCTGGCCCGCTGCCTCGCCGACGACCCGGGCGACCCGGCCGCGGCGCTGCGGCGCTACGAGCGGCAGCGCATCGCGCGCACCACGCGCCTGCAGGAGGTCAGCCACGCGCGGGCGCACGTGAACCACCTGCCCGACGGGCCCGAGCAGGAGGCGCGGGACGCGGCGCTGGCCGGGGCCGACCCGCTCGTCGCCAACGGCTGGATCTACGCCCACGACGCCGAGGCCGACCCGGCCGCCGTCTGACGAGCACGACCCCCACCCCGACGACGAGGAGACGCGTGTGGAGCTGTTCAGCGAGGAGCGGTCGGCGGAGGTGGTGGCGGCGAGCTTCGCCGGCACCCCGGACCCGCGCCTGAGGGAGGTCCTGTCGGCGCTGGTGGGGCACCTGCACGCGTTCGTCAAGGAGGTCGGGCTCACCGACGACGAGTGGGGCGCGGCGATCGACTTCCTCACCCGGACCGGGCAGATGTCCGACGACGTGCGCCAGGAGTTCGTGCTGCTCTCCGACGTGCTCGGGGTGTCGATGCTGGTCGAGACGGTCAACCACCGCACCGGCGGCGCGTCGACGGAGTCGACGGTCCTCGGGCCGTTCCACATGGTCGAGAGCCCGCCGCGCCCGCTGGGGGCCGACATCGCCCTGGACGGGAAGGGCGAGCCCTGCCTGGTCACGGGACGGGTCACCGGTCCGGACGGCGAGCCGCTGGCGGGCGCGCTGGTGGACGTGTGGCAGGCCGACGACGAGGGCTTCTACGACGTGCAGCAGCCCGGCGTCCAGCCCGAGCGCAACCTGCGCGGCCTGTTCACCGCCGACTCCGACGGCGCGTTCCGGTTCCGCACGATCGTGCCGCGGTACTACCCGATCCCCGCCGACGGCCCGGTCGGCGAGCTGCTCGCCGCCACCGGGCGGCACCCGTACCGCCCGGCCCACGTCCACGTCATCGTGAGCGCGCCCGGGTACCGGCCGGTGACCACGCACCTGTTCGTCGACGACAGCCCCTACCTCGACTCCGATGCGGTGTTCGGGGTGAAGGAGAGCCTGGTGCGGGAGTTCCCCCTGGTCGACGACGCGGAGCGGGCCGCGGCGGCCGGACTCCCGAACCCGTTCCGCGCGGTGCGCTTCGACGTCACACTGCTGCGCGGCGACGCACCGCCGCCCGCGGCCTGACCCCGGAGCCGGCCGGGACCCACCCCAGCCGGCGCGAGATGCCCAGCCCGCTCGCGACGAGCGACGGCACGACCGCGGCCAGCGGGACCGATCCGGTCCGCACCACGCCCGACAGCGCGGCCACCACCCGGTCGTCGGCGTCCATGATCCGGGTCGCGACGGAGTCCGCGCCGGTCGTCAGCTCGCCGTGCACGACCGCCGTCCCGGTCCGGCGGCAGTCCGACAGGTCGCCGCGCAGCCGGACCGGGTCGACGATCGTCCGCGGGGTGAAGCGCTCGAAGCCGCGTTCCCCCAGCACGTCGAACAGCGCCGGGCCGCCGTGGGCGAGCAGCACCTTGCCCACCGCCGAGCAGTGCAGCGGCAGCCCGCCGCCCACCTGGGACACGAGGGTGACGGCGCTCGGGGCGGACCGCCGCTCGACGACCACCGCCTCGTGCCCCTCCAGCACCGCGAGCTGCACGTGCTGCTGCAGCGCGGTGTAGAGGTCGTCCATGAACGGCAGGGCGACCGTGCGCAGCGGCTCGGTCAGCGGCGCGAGGGCGCCCAGCTGCCACAGCCGGGTCCCCACGGTCAGCACCCCGTCGGGTCCCCGGTCCAGCGCCCCGGCGGCCACGAGCTCCAGCGCGAGCCGGCGCACGGTCGCCTGGGGCAGTCCGGTCCGGCGGGCGAGCCCGGCCAGGGTGGTGCGGGTGTGCCCCGGCCCGAAGGCGAAGAGCACCTCGAGGAGCCGCGAGCTGACGCTGCGGCCCAGCTCACTGGTGGGTGGCACGTCCGCCCCTCACCCGAGCCGGACGCGGACGGGGATGCTGCCCCAGGCGCGCAGGGTGTTGTTGTGGTGCCGGACGGTCGGCGCGGCGAGCTCGATGCTCCGCACCCGCCCGGCCAGCGCGGTGAGCAGGGCCTCCGCCTCCAGGCGGGCGATGTGCTGGCCGACGCACTGGTGGATGCCCATGCCGAAGCCGACGTGGCCGGAGGGGTCGCGGGACAGGTCGAAGGAGTCGGGGTCCTCCCAGCGCCGGGGGTCGCGGTTGGCCGCGCCGAGGAACAGCAGGACCTTCCGCCCGTCCGGCACGACGTGGTCGCCGACCCGGACGTCGGTGGTCGTCGTGCGGAAGAAGGTCTGCACCGGCGACTCCCAGCGCACCGCCTCGTCGAACGCGGCCCGCGCCAGGTGCGGTTGCTCGCGCAGCCGCCGCCACTGGTCGGGGTGCGTCGCGAGGGCGTAGAGGGTCGCGGACAGGCCGTGCACGGTGGTGTCCACGCCGGCCAGGAGCAGGGAGCGGACGACCAGCGGTGCCTGTTCCGCGGTGATGTCGCCGCGGTCCGCGGCGGCCCAGATCCGGGCGCCGATGCCGTCGCCGGACAGGGTGTCGCGCCGGCAGCGCGAGGCCACCCAGGCCGACAGCTCCGGCAGCCGCGGCTCGCCCTTGCGGACCAGGTCGTTGGGCGGCCCGAACGCGTTGAAGTTGTGGTCGCCGAGCGGGAGGAGCTGCTCGCGGCCCTCCCGCGGGATCCCGACGGCGTCCGGGAAGACCCGCAGGGGGAACGCCTCGGCCAGCCGGGCCACCGCGTCGAACTCGTCGCCGTCGGCCAGCACCCGGTCGACCAGCTCCCGCGCGTCGGCGAACCAGGCGTCCCGCAGGCGGCGCAGCGCACCCGGCCCGAGGACCGCGCGCAGCACGCGCCGCGGGGCGTCGTGGCGCGGCGGGTCGTTCTCCAGCAGCAGGCTGGCCGGCCGCCACGGCTCCTCGTGGCGGAAGTTCGACAGCCCCACGCCCGCACCGGACTGGAACGCCTGCCAGTCGACGAGCGCGGCGTGCACCTCCCGGTAGCGGGCGAGGGCGTACACGTCGTACTCCGTCAGGTGGACGAGCGGCCCGGCGTCGCGGAGCGCGGCGTGCAGGGGCAGCGGGTCCTCGAGCACGTCGTGGCCGAAGGGGTCGGTGGGGTCGACGGGAGGTGCGGTGTGTGCGGTGATCACGGGTGGGCCTCCGGTGGGTGGCGCGGGGTCAGAGGTCGAGGACGAGCCGGTCGCTGCGGGCGCGGGACACGCAGACGAACATGCACCCGCCCGCCCGGCGCTCGTCGTCGTCGAGCAGGGCGTCGCGGTGGTCGGGCTCGCCGGCGAGGACGGTGACCTCGCACGTGCCGCAGACGCCCTGGCGGCACGACGAGAGGACCTCCACGCCCACGTCGTCGAGCGCCTCGAGCACGGTCCGGTGCGGCGGGACGGTCAGGACGACGCCGGACCGCGCGAGCTCGACGTCGAACGGGGCCCGGCGCACCGGCGCCGCGGGCTCGGCGGCGACGAACCGCTCCGTGCGCAGGGCGTGCGGGGGCCAGGAGGAGCAGGCGGCCTGCACCGCGTCCAGGAGCGGGGCGGGGCCGCAGGCGTACACCGCCGTCCCGGGCGCCGGGGTGTCGAGGAAGCGGTGCAGGTCGGGATGGCCGGCCTCGTCCCGGGGAACGACCTCGACCCGGTCGCCGTAGCGGGACAGCTCGTCGACGAACGCCATCGACGCCCGGCGCCGCCCGCCGTAGAGCAGCCGCCAGTCCGCGCCGAGCAGGTCCGCCTGCCGGACCATCGGCAGCAGGGGCGTGATGCCGATGCCGCCCGCCACGAACAGGTACCGGTCGGCGGGGACGAGCGCGAAGCGGTTCCGCGGCCCGCCCACCCCGACGAGGTCGCCGACCCGCAGCACGTCGTGGACGTACGCGGACCCGCCCCGGCCGGCCTCCTCGCGCAGCACCCCGATCCGGTAGGCGTGCGGGTCCCAGCGGTCCCCGCACAGCGAGTACTGGCGGGTCGTCCCGTCGGGCAGGACCAGGTCGATGTGGGCACCGGGCGTCCAGTCCGGCAGGCGGAGCCCGGACGGCGACGCCAGTTCCAGCGCGACCACCCCGTCGGCGACGACCGTCCTGGCCGTGACGCGCAGCGTGGCGGCGTCGGCGGCGGCCCCGCCCGTCGCCGGCCCGTCCGTGCTCGTGAGTGTGTGCACCCGACCTCCTCGTCGTCCCGGGGAACGCTCCGGCAGGTCGCGCCGAGGGCGAAGCGTCTTCTCAATGGATGAGAGAGGTCGCTGGTCGTCGCTGCTCAGGGCGGCCATGATGGCGACGTGCCACGGACCGCGACCGGTGAGTCGTCCCTCGCGCGCGCCATCCGGATCCTCGCCGCGTTCACCCCGGACACCCCGTCGCTGACCGTCTCGGAGATCGCCCGCAGCGCGGGCCTGCACACCGCGACCGCCTCCCGCCTGATCGCCGAGCTCACCGCGCACGGGCTGCTCGAGCGCGGCCCCGACCGGCAGGTCCGCACCGGTGTGCGGCTGTGGGAGCTCGCCGTCCGGGCCTCGCCGACGCGGTCGTTGCGCGAGGCCGCCCTGCCCTATCTCGAGGACGTCCACGCCGTCGTCGGGCACCACGCGCAGCTCGGCGTGCTCGACGGCGACGACGTGCTGTTCGTCGAACGCCTCACCGCGCGCCACGCGGTGCTCAACTACTCCCGGATCGCCGGCCGGCTGCCGCTGCACATCTCCTCGTCGGGGCACGTGCTCCTCGCCCACGGCCCGCCCGAGCTGCAGGAGCGCATCCTCGACGGCCCCCTCCCCCGCTACTCCGCGACCACGATCACCGACCCGCGGGCGCTGCGCGCGGCGCTCGCCGACACCCGGCGCCTGGGCTACGCCCTGGTCGAGGGCCACGTGCACGAGGACGCGGCGGGCGTCGCCGTCCCGGTGCGCGACGCCCTCAACGCGGTGGTGGCCGCGCTGTCGGTGATCGTCCCGAACGACGGGCGCGCGCCGACCTACGTGCCCGCGCTCCTCGCCGCCGCCCGCGGGGTCGGCCGGTCCCTGGCCACGACCCGCTCGCCCCGCTAGGAGCGCGGCGGTCGTCCGCTCAACGGTCGACCGGGTTCCGCGCCCCGGACCCGCCGCCGACGATGCGACCCATGGTCACCCCGTCAGCCACCGCACCGCACGCCGCCGCCGTCCACGACCGCCGCACCACGACGGTCGCCGAGGCGGTCGGGCGGACCCTGGCGCACCTCGGTGTGCGCCGGGCCTTCGGGGTCGTGGGCAGCGGCAACTTCCACGTCACCAACGCCCTGGTCGCCGCGGGCGCGGAGTTCGTCGCGGCGCGGCACGAGCACGGGGCCGCGGTGATGGCGGACGCCTACGCGCGGGCCACCGGCGAGGTCACCGTCGCGAGCCTGCACCAGGGCTGCGGCCTCACCAACGCCCTCACCGGCATCACCGAGGCGGCCAAGAGCCGCACCCCGCTGCTGGTGGTCACCGGGGACACCTCGCCCACGCAGTCCGGGTCGAACTTCTGGATCGAGCAGGAGGCCGCCGTGCGCGCGGTCGGCGCGCACTCGGAGCGGGTCCACGGCGCGGCGACGGCGGTGGCCGACGCCGCGCGGGCGTACTGCCGGGCGCTGCTCGAGCGCCGCACGGTCGTGCTGCACCTCGCCCTCGACGTGCAGCAGCAGGAGCTGGGGTGGTCGCCCGGGGACGTGCCGGCGGTCCCCGAGCGCCTCGTGCCGACCGCCTCCGCGGAGGGCGTGCGGCGCCTGGCCGACCTGCTGGCGGACGCGCGCCGGCCGGTGCTGGTCGCCGGCCGCGGCGCGCTGCACGCCCGCGCGGAGATCGAGGGGCTCGCCGGGGCGGCCGGCGCCCTGCTCACCACCTCCGCGGTCGCGCGGGGCCTGTTCGCCGGCGACCCGTGGGACCTCGACGTGATGGGCGGCTTCGCCACCCCGACCGCGGCCGCGCTCGTCGCCGACGCGGACGTGGTGGTCGCGTTCGGCGCGGCGCTCAACCCGTGGACGACGCGGGCCGGGCAGCTGATCGGGCCCGGCGCCCGGGTGGCGCAGGTCGACCTCGACCTCGACGCCATCGGCCGCCACCGCCCCGCCGACCTGGGCGTGCAGGGCGACAGCGCCACGACCGCCGCCGCGGTGGCCGTCGAGCTGACGAGCCGGGGCCGCGTCGGTCCGGGGTACCGGACGGACGAGGTCGCCGAGCGCCTCGCGTCGGGCAGGCGGTGGCAGGACGAGCCGTTCGACGACACCTCCGACGGCAGCCGGATCGACCCGCGCACCCTGACCATCGCCCTGGACCGGATGCTGCCCGCCGAGCGCGTCGTCGTGCCCGACGGCGGCAACTTCAACGGCTACCCCGCGATGTTCCTCGAGGTGCCCGACCACCGCGGCTACTGCCTGCCGCTGGCGTTCCAGTCCATCGGCATGGCCCTGGCCGCGGCGATCGGGGCGGCGGTGGCGACGCCCGACCGGCTCACCGTGGCCGGGATCGGCGACGGCGGGTTCATGATGTGCCTGGCGGAGCTCGACACCGCCGTCCGCCTCGGCCTCCCGCTCGTCGTCGTCGTGTACGACGACGCGGCGTACGGCGCCGAGGTCCACCACTTCCCCGGGTTCCCCCTGGACACCGTGGTGTTCCCGGACACCGACATCGCCGCGATCGCCCGCGGTTTCGGGTGCACCGGGGTCACGGTGCGCGCGGAGGAGGACCTCGGCCCGGTCCGGTCGTGGCTCGACGGGCCGCGGACCACACCGCTCGTCGTCGACGCCAAGATCAGCAGCTTCCCGTCCTGGGTGCTGGCGCACTCGTTCAGCGACGAGGACTAGACCGGCCGACGGCCGACCTCACAGCAGGACGACGACCGCGAGGAGGCCGGCCAGTGCGACGGTCTGGAGGACGGCGCGGGGCGTGATCACGCCGTCCCAGCGCCGCTGGAGCTCGGCGGTGTCGGCGGGCACCGTGCGGGTGGCGGCCGCGGCGCGGAGCCGCTTGTTGATCGGCGCGCTGATGCGCAGGTAGATCACGAGCCAGGCGATCAGGGCGACGAGGGCCGCGGCACCGGCGAGGCGCGCCGGGCCGGTGCCCGCGGTGGCGGTGGCGGCCGCGGCGGCGACGATGGACAGCACGCCGGGCACCGGGAGCCGGCGGTCGCCGAACTCGTGGATCCGGCCGAGCAGGTCGGCCACCGAGGAGTCGGCCGCGCCGGCGGCGGCGGGCCGCACGACCAGCGCGCAGAACAGGTCGGTGCCGTAGATGACGGCGGTGCTGAGGACGCCGACGAGTGCGGCGACGAGCGCGAACGTGGTCATGGCGGTGGTGTTCCTCGCGTGGGGGGTGGGGGCGGCGCGTCGTCGGACCGGAGGCGGGCGAGGCCGTCGGTCAGCGCGTCGTCGAGCAGGGCGTGCAGGCCGTCGCCGTCGGCGACGACGCGGCCCACGGCGCGCAGCGCGACGAGCCCGTGGGCGGTCGCCCACAGCCGCAGCACCCGCGGCCCGGGCTCGGTGTCGCCGGCCGCGGTGAGCAGTGCGCCGAGGAGGTCGCCGACGGCCTGCCCGTCGTCCCAGGCGTCGGCGGCCGGGACGCGGACGCCGTCGAGGCCGTACATGAGCTGGTAGAGCTCGGCCTCGGTCAGGGCGAAGTCGAGGTAGGCGTGCGCCGCGCGCCGGATCGCCGGGACCGCGGCGGTGTCGCCGTGCGCGGTCCCGTCGCCGGGTGCGGCGGCCGCCGCGGCCATGGCGTCGTGCAGGCGGCGGAACCCGTCGCGGACGAGGGCGAGGAGGATGTCGTCGCGGCCGGTGAAGTAGCGGTAGGCGAAGTTCGCCGAGTAGTCGATCTCGTCGGCGAGCCTGCGCATGGTCACCGCCTGCCACCCGTCCCGGCGGGCCACGTCGTGCGCCGCGGCCAGGATCGTGTCGCGGGCGGCGGCGCGTTCCCGGTCCCGGCGCCGCTGCGCCGGCGTGGCCGCGGCCCGGTCCGGCCCGTCGGAGGTCACGCGCCCGGGCCCCGGCCGCCGTCCTCGCCGGTGAGCTGGGCGAGGAACCGGTCGGTGTCGAGCTGGTCCCAGTGCTCGACGGCCATCCCGTCGACGACGCGCCAGATGTCGATGGAGTGCATGACGACCGGGCGCCCGGTGGGCGGCAGGCCCATGAACGGGCCCTGGAAGGTCGCGCGGTAGGTGAAGCGGCCCGCGACCCGGTCGCCGTCGACGAGGACGTCCTCGAGGGTCACCTCGGTGTCGGGGAACGCCGCGAACCAGCCGGTCCACAGGGCCCGGTTGGCCTCGCGGCCGTCGTCGGTCCAGGCGTTGTGGTTGACGTAGTCCTCGGCGACGAACCCGTCGACGGCGTCCGGGTCGTGGCCGTTCATCAGGTCGGCGAACGCGTGGGCGACGGTGGCGGGGAGGTTCTGACTGGTCATGGCGCGCCTCTCGGTTGGTTACTGTGTAACCAGTGTGTACGCCGTAACCAGACGAGAGCGAGGAGAGGTGGCGCAGGTCACACCCCGGCCCGGCGCATGGCCAGCACCGCGACGGTGTCCCCCGTGCTGGCCAGGCACATCGCCACGGCGAACCCGCGGGCCCGCCCGGGCAGCGTGGTGCCGCGCAGCACGTACGCGGCCATCGCCAGGTTCGTGGCGGCCCGGACGGCCAGCCACGCCCAGCGCGGCCGTCCGCCGAGCAGGGCGGGCACCAGCGCGAGGTCGACGACGCCCAGGGCGCGGGCGGGACCCGTCGCGGACACCCCGATCAGCGGGCCGATGCGGTCGGGCGCCAGCAGCAGCCCGGCCCCGGCCACCGTGGTGACCGCGGCGACGACACCGGTGGCCCGCTCCCCCTGCTCGGCCGTCACTCCGTTGATCATGTCTCTCCTCGGGACTCGTCGTGCAGGTCAGGGCCGGGTGGTCGGGCTGCTGAGCATCGCGCGCACGCACTCGACCTGCGCGGTCGCCGCCAGCCGGAGGCTGCGGGCGGGGTCGGGCTCGCGCGTCGCCTCCTTCGCGCGGGCGAGCGCCAGTCGCGGCGCGGCGGCGAGGCGCTCGGCGTAGGCGAGCGCCTCGGCCTCCAGGTCGGCAGCGGGCACCGCCCGCAGGGCCAGGCCCAGCTCGACCGCCTCCGTCCCGCTGAACCGCCGGGCGGTGAGGATCAGGTCCAGCGCCCGTTCGAGCCCGACCAGCCGCGGCAGGTCCGTCGTGGCGCCGAGGTCGGGAACCGCCCCGAGTCCGAGCTCGGCGACGGCGAGGACGGCGTCCTCGGCCACGATGCGGACGTCGCAGGACAGCGCGAGCTGGAGCCCCGCCCCGAGGGCGGCGCCGTGCACCGCCGCCACGACCGGGAAGGGGGCGCGCGAGAGCCACCGGAAGTCCGCCTGCGCCTGCTCGGTGACGGCCAGGCCCTCGCCCGGGTCGGTCGTGGCGATCCGGTGCAGCAGGCCGCCCGGCCGTCGCTCGTCCAGGTCGAGCCCGGAGCTGAACGACGGTCCGTCCCCGGTGAGGACGGCGACCCGGACGGCGGGGTCGGCGACGAGGGCGTCGGTCGCCTCGCGCAGCTCCCGCCACATCCCGGGGGTCTGGGCGTTGTGCCGGTCCGGCCGGTCCAGCACGATCCGCGCCACGGCGCCGTCGTGCTCGACGCGGACGGTCGCCGCGGCGCTCATCGGGCCGTCCCCAGGATCGTCACGGTCGCCGCCGCGGCGTCGGGGCCGACGTAGCCGCCCGCGTTCTCCGCGAGGCCGATCCGGGCCCCGTCGACCTGCCGTGCGCCGCACCGCCCCCTCAGCTGGTCGGCCAGCTCCACGAGCTGCCCGAGCCCGGTCGCGCCGACGGGGTGCCCCTTGCTGCCGAGCCCGCCGCTGGGGTTGATCGGGATGCGGCCGCCCAGGGTCGTCGCCCCGTCCCGCAGCAGCCCGGTCGCACCGCCCGGCGGGCACAGGCCGAGCTCCTCGGTGACGATCAGCTCGGCCGGGGAGGCGGCGTCGTGGCACTCGACGACGTCGACGTCCCCGGGGCCGAGACCCGCCATCGCGTAGGCGCGCTCCGCCGTGCGCGGCACGAGCTCCCCGTAGACCCCCGCCCGGCCGGCACCGATCACGGTGGCCAGCAGGCGGACCGGCTCCGCGCCCCACCGCTGCGCCCTCTCCGGCGTCGTGAGGACCGCCGCGGCGGCGCCGTCGGACATCGGTGCGCACATCAGCAGGGTCAGGTCGCCGCTGATCCGGCGGGCGGCCAGGACCTCGTCGACGGTCAGGGCGCCGCCGTACTGCGCCTTCGGGTTGAGGGCGCCGTGGGCGTGGTTCTTCACCGCGATCCGGGCGAAGTCCTCCGGCGTGGCGTCCGTGCGGTCGCGGTACCACTGCGCGTACCGGGCGTAGATGTCCATGAAGACCGAGCCCGAGCCCGCGCTGCCGAGCTCGGCGCGGATCTCCTCGAGGCGGTCCTGGTCGAGCGCCGACAGCATGGCGGCGAACGCGCGGGTCCGGTCGGTGTGGTTGAGCTTCTCCGCCCCGACGGCCACCGCGACGTCCACCTGGCCCGAGGCGACCGCGAGCCACGCCTGGTTCACCGCCGTCGACCCGGAGGCGCAGGCGTTCTCGACGTTGATCAGCGGCACGCCCTCGAGCCCGCTGCCCCGCACGGCGTGCTGGCCGCGGACGGACTCCTGCCCCTGGACCAGGCCCGCCCCGCTGTTGCTGTAGAGGACGACCTCGACGTCCCCGGCCTCGGCGCCGGCGTCCCGGAACGCCGCCCCGGTCGCCTCCCCGACCAGCGAGGGGAACGTGCGGTCGACGAACCTGCCGAACTCGGTCATCCCGACGCCGGCGACCACGACGTCCCTCATGCCATCACCTGCGCCAGGGTGTCGAGCACGGCGGGACGGTCGCCGAACGGGACCACGACGAGGGTGTCGACGCCCGCGTCGGCGAAGCGGGCCACCTTCTTCTCCAGCGTGGCCGGCGTCGCCGCGATCGCGACGAGGTCGATCAGGTCGTCCGTCAGCGCGGCGCCGGCCCCGCGCCGGTCACCGGCGAGGAAGCGGTCCTGGCACTCCCGGGCGCTGGCCCCGTGGCCGTAGCGGACGGCCAGCTCGGCGTAGAAGTTCCGCTCCTTCGACCCCATGCCGCCGAGGTAGAAGGCCAGCAGGGGCCGGACGAGGTCCCGGGCGACGCGCACGTCGGCGTCGACCGCCACCGGGACCGCCGCGGCGATCGTCATCGCGGACCGGTCCCTGCCCGCCCGCTCGAGGCCCCGCAACAGCGGTGCGGTCACCATCTCCGCGTGCTCGGGGCTGAGCAGGAACGGGAACCAGCCGTCCGCGATCTCGCCGCACTGCTCCACGGTCTTCGGCCCGGTCACCCCGAGGTAGATCGGGATCCGGTCCTGGACCGGACCGCCGCCGAGCATCTTCAGGGGCTTGCCCAGCCCGAGGCCGTCCTGCGTCGGGATCGTCCACTCCTGCCCGGCGTAGGAGAGGCGCTCGCCGCTGCAGGCCGCGCGGATGATCTCGATGTACTCCCGCGTCCGGCGCAGCGGCGAGGTGAACGGCACCCCGTACCAGCCCTCCGACACCTGCGGCCCGGACAGCCCGAGACCCAGCAGCAGGCGCCCGCCGGAGATCCGGTCCAGCGTCGCGGCCGCCGTGGCGGCCGCCGCCGGCTGGCGCGCGGGGATCTGCAGGATCCCGCTGCCCAGCCGGATCCGCTCGGTGACCGCGGACAGCGCGCCGAGGATGGCGACGGCCTCCTGGCCGTACCCCTCGGCCACCCAGACCGAGTCGTAGCCGAGCCGGTCCGCCTGGCGCGCGAGCGCCACCTGCTCGTCGTAGGTGAACCAGGGCCAGTAGGCGACGAACGCACCGAGCTGCATCGACAGTCCCAATCAGTACTCGAACGGAGGGGGTCAGAAGTGGAGGACGAGCTTGCCGAGCGCGCGCCGGTCGTCGAGGGCGGCGAGGGCGTCCGCGACCCGGTCCACGGGGAGCACCTCGGCGACCGGCGGATCGAGCGCCCCGGCGCGCAGGTGCGGCAGCAGGGCGTCCCACTGCCCGGTGACGAAGCCCGGCACGCCGAACGCCGGACCGCCCCAGCCCACGCCGCGGACGTCGGTGTTGGTCAGCAGCAGCCGGTTGACCTTCACCGTGGGGATCGAGCCCCCGACGAAGCCGACCACCAGCACGCGACCGCCGGGCGACCGCAGGCACCGCAGGGAGTCGGTGAACCGGTCGCCGCCCACCGGGTCGACGACGACGTCCACGCCCTCGCCCCCGGTCAGCGCGCGCACGTCCTCGCGGAAGGAGGCGGCGCCGACGACGTCGTGCGCCCCGACCCGCCGGGCCAGTGCCGCCTTCTCCTCGCTGGAGGTGACGGCGACGACGCGCGCGCCGAGGGCGCGGGCGAGCTGGACGGTGGCCGTCCCGATCCCGCCCGCGGCCCCGTGGACGAGGACGGTCTCGCCCGCGGCCAGTGCGCCGCGCCCGCACAGCGCGTGGTGCGCGGTCAGGTAGTTGACCGGCAGGCAGGCACCCTGGACGAAGGACACCTCGTCGGGCAGCGGCTGCACGAGGAACTCCGGCACCGCGACGCACCCGGCGAACGCGCCGTGCCGCACCATCGCCACCACCCGGTCGCCCGGCGCGAACCGGGACCGGTCCGGTGCGCTCGCCACGATCCCGGCGCACTCGCCCCCGAGCGTGAACGGCGGCTCGAACCTCTCCTGGTAGAGGCCGCGGGTGTGCAGCAGGTCCGGGTACGCCACACCCGCCGCGCGGACCTCGACCACGACCTCGCCCGGACCGGGCTCGGCCGCCGCCACCTCGCGCACGACCACCGCGGCCGGGCCGTCGAAGCTCACCACCTGGACCGCACGCACGGTCGCCTCCTCGTCGTCGCCCGCCCCGGACCCGGTCCGGTCACGCGGCACCGCTAGCCGATCGCCCGGTCCCGGCCCGCCCAGAGCCCGGCGCGCAGGAGCTTCTTGTCGATCTTCCCGACCGCCGTGGTGGGCAGCGCCGACACGATCTCGACCGACTTGGGCGCGTAGTGCGCGCCCTTGCGGGCACGGACCGCCGCGGTCAGCTCCTCGCGCAGCCGCGGCGGTGCGTCCTCCCCGCCGCGCGCGACCACGAAGGCGTGGACGGCCTCGCCCCACCTGTCGTCGGGGGCCCCGATCACGGCCGCGGAGGCCACCGCCGGGTGCGCGGTCAGGATGTCCTCGACCTCGCGGGGGTAGACGTTGAAGCCGCCGGAGATGATCATGTCCTTCGCACGGTCGACGATGTGCAGGAAGCCGCGGTCGTCACGGCGGCCGAGGTCGTCGGTGTGCAGCCAGTCGCCGCGCAGGGCCCGCGCCGTCTCCTCGGGCTGCTCCAGGTAGCCGCTCATCACCAGGGGCGACCGGACGCAGATCTCGCCGACCTCGCCGTCGGGCACCTCGGCGCCGTCCTCGTCGAGGACCGCCACGCGGACCCCGACCACGGGGCGGCCGCAGGAGGTGAGCAGGTCCGGCTCGTGCTCGTCCGGGCGCAGGGTGGTGATCCCGGCGCACTCGGTCTGGGCGTAGCCCTGCACCAGGACGCGACCGAAGCGCTCCTGCGCCTCCTCGATGCGGGCCGGCGCCATCGGCGCGGCCCCGTAGGCGAACGCCTTCAGCGAGGAGACGTCGAACGCCTCCGTCCGCATGGCCTCGAGCAGCGCGTACATCATCGTGGGCACGCCGAACGTGTAGGTGATCCGCTCGGTCTCCAGCGTGCGCAGGAAGGCGCGGGGGTCGAAGGAGTCGTGCAGGACGACGGTGCCGCCGAGGAGGAGGGTCGGGAGCACCGGCATCGACGCGGCGTGCGTGATCGGCGCCGCGGCCAGGTAGCGGGCGTGCGCGTGCACCCCGAAGGAGGCGATGACGGTCTGGGCCTGCTGCACCATCGCGCGCTGGGAGACCATCACCCCCTTCGGGCGGCCGGTCGTGCCGCCCGTGTACTGCAGCCACGCCAGGTCCTCGTGGGTGATCCGCGGGTCGCGCTGCAGCCGTCCGCCCGGCTGCGCCGCGCACAGGGCGCCGATGTCGGGAGCGAGCTCGGAGGGCCCGATGCTCAGCAGCGTGCGCACGCCCGTCGCCCGCTGCGCGATCACCGCGCCGGTCTCGGAGAACCGCGGGTGGACGAGGAGCACGGTGATCCCGGCCTCGTCGCACAGCCGGACGTGGTCCTCGGGCGAGCCCAGCGGGTGCAGCCCGCTGTAGCTCGCCCCGAGCAGGTACGCGGCCAGCTGCAGGAGGTACGCCTCGGGCGCGTTGACGCTCAGGGTCGCCACCGCGCCACCCCGCCCGACCCCCGCGTCGGCCAGGACGCGGACCATCCGGCCGGTGAGGTCGGCCGCCTCCGCGTAGGACATCCGCCGGTCGCCGTGGACGAACGCCTCGCTCCCCGGGGTGCGCTGGAGGGCCTCGACGATGAGGTCCGCGTAGGTCGGACCCGCGGCGACCGCCGGAGCCGTCATCGCCGCACGCCCCGGCGGGCGGCGCAGCGGGCGGCCGGGCGTGCGGCCGGTCGGCGGACGTGGGAGTGGGTGCGCATGGCGGACCTCCGCGGTGAGGACGGGGGCGGGGCCGGCGGGAGAGCGACGGACACCGGCGACCCGGCTGCTGGTGGAGCGCCGTCACCGTGACACAGATTAACTGGTTAGTCAACATTGCCGGGACGGCCGGCCGGGCGCCGCCCCGGGCTCACCGTCCCGACGCCCGGCCCTCCCCCCGCTCCCGCTGCCCGGCCAGGCGGAACCGCTGGATCTTGCCGACGGCGGTGCGCGGCAGCCGCTCGACCAGGTGGATCTCGCGGGGCCGTCGTGGCCCCGACAGCCGCTCCTCGCACCAGGCCAGGAGATCCGCGACGAGCGCGGGCGGCGCGCCCGCGGCGGGGACCACGAAGGCGATCGGCACCTCGTCGCGCACCGGGTCGGGCGCACCGACGACGGCGGCGTCCACGACGTGGCGGTGGTCGACCAGCACCGCCTCCACCTCGAGGACCGAGACGTTCTCCCCGGCGACCTTGAGCATGTCCCCGGCGCGCCCGACGAACTCGACCTCGCCCGCCCCGTCGAGCCGCGCGAGGTCGCCGGTGTCCAGCCAGGTGACGCCGTCGTCGCCCCGTTCGGCGAAGGCAGCGGCCGTCGCGACGGGGTCATCGCGGTACCCCGCGAACAGCGAGAGCCCGGGGAGGCCGCCGACCTGGATCGCGCCGGTCGCTCCGGGCGCGACGGCGCCCCCGCTCCCCGGGTCGCGCAGCCGCACGTGGCAGCCGGGGGTCGTCGTGCCGAGCGAGGTCGGCACGCGGTTCAGCCGCCTGCTCACCAGCACCGCCGGCGCGGTCTCGGTCATCCCGTAGATCTGCCGCGGACGGCAGCCCACGAGCGCGGCGAACCGCTCGTACTCGTCGTCGGTGAGGTTCTGCGCGAACCACACGTTCTCCAGCGGCCGGGACAGCGGTGTGCTCCCGCCCCGCGCGAGGATCATCCGCACCGGGGCCGCGAACAGCGAGGCGTGCGTGGCGCCCAGCCGCTCCGCCTGCTCCAGGAAGCGGGACGCCGAGAACCCGTCGACGAGCACCACGGTCGCGCCGACGGAGATCGACGCCGCGATCGAGTAGTACTGCGCGTTCGCGTGGAACAGCGGGAGGACGACGAGGGAGCGCGACCCGGGCCGCAGCCCCGCCGCGGCCGCCATGACGTCGCCGGCGAAGGCGTAGTTCGCCTGGGTGACCTCGGCGATCTTCGGTTCGGAGGTGGTGCCCGAGGTGAACATCAGGGACAGGGTGGTCAGCGGCTCCACCGTCGACGGCGCGGCGGGACCGCCCGGCGCGCCCGCCCCGGCGAGCGCCGGGTCGGCGGGATCCACCACGACGACGGGGCCGGCCGCACCCGACTCCCGGTAGGCGCCGGCCTGCGCGGGTCCGCACACGGCGAGCGCCGGGCGCACCCGCGCGGCCTGCCGTGCCAGCTCGCCCGCGGTGCTGCGCGGATCGCACGGCGCGACGACCCACCCGCTGCGGGCCGCGGCCAGCAGGAGCGCCACGAAGGCAGGCCCGTTCGGCAGGACCACGTGGACGCGGTCGCCGGACCGCAGCCCGCGCGCCGCCAGGACCCGGCGGACCCGGTCGACCACCGCGTCGAACTCGCGGTAGGTCCACGCGGCCACCTCCCCGCCGGTGGGCGCGTGCTCGAGGAAGGTGCGGTCGCCCGCCGCGGCGACCGCCGACGCCCACCGGTCCGACAGCGTGCTCCAGCCGACGAGCACGTCGCCGTTCACCGGGTCCGGTCCACGTCGACCACCCGCGTCGGGCCCTCCCCCTTGCGGCCCACCCGGTTGCGCAGCACCCCGATGCCGTCGGCCTCCAGCTCGACCACGCTCCCCTGGCCGATCCAGCGGCCGATCTCGACGCCGCAGCCCTTCCCGACCGTGCCGCTGCCCAGCAGGTCGCCGGGCTGCAGCGTCTGCTCCTGGCTGGTCCACTCGACGATCTCCTCGAAGGAGAACTGCATCGTGCCGAGCGTGCCCGTCGACCACACCTCGCCGTCCACCCGGGCCTGCAGGCGCGAGGTCCGCGGGTCGAACTCGTCGGGGGTGGCGATGCAGGGCCCGATGGAGCTGCCGAAGTCCTTGGCGATCCCCGGGCCGATGCCGATGCTCATCTCCCGGCTCTGGATGTCGCGGGCGCTCCAGTCGTTGTAGAGCGTGTAGCCGACGACGTGCCGGTCGGCCTCCGACGCCCGGATCCGGCGGCCGCGGGCGCCGATGACGGCGCAGACCTCCAGCTCGTAGTCCAGCCGGTCGGTGTACGCGGGCCACGGCACGGTGTCGTCCGGGCCGTAGATCTCGTCGACGTTGCCCTTGTAGTGGGCCGGGATGCGGTACCACTCGTCGGGCACGGCCGCGAGCACGCCGGCGGCCACGCACCCCCGCACGTGCTCCTCGACGACGAGGTAGTCCCGCAGGCTGTTGGGGCGCGGCAGCGGCGCGACGAGCCGGACCGCGTCGGCGGAGTGCACGACCGGCGCCTCCCGCCCCGCGGACGCGGCGGCGTCGCAGGACTCCCGCACCTCGTCCAGCGCCTGCTCGCCGCCGGCGATGATCCTGATCAGCTGCGAGGAACCCCCGGGCTCCCCGCCGCCGCGGGCCGGCAGGCCCGCGGCGGCGAGCGCCCCGTCGATGTCGACGACGGACCCGCCCCGCAGCACCCCGGCCCGCAGGACCGTCCCGTCCGGCCCCTCCAGCGCGTAGGTGACGAGCCTCATCCGCCCGCACCCGCCACGCCGACCGGCGCCGGCGCGTCGACCGGGGCCGGCGCGAGCGCCGCCGCGAGCCGCGCGACGAGGGCGTCGAGGTCGGCGGGGTCCTCGGCCGCGCCGAACAGGTAGCGGTCCGGCCGCACGAGGGCGGCCGCGGCACCGAGCCCGGTGAGCCAGTCGGCGACCGCGCCCGGCGCGGCCTCGACCGTCCGGACGTCCAGCGCCGCCAGCAGCTGTGACGTCGCGGGGCTCGTCGCGGCGAGGGCGTCCGGCGTGGCGACGAGGGCGAACCGGTAGCCCACGACGTCGTCGAGCAGCTCTCCCGCGGGCGTCCGGGGCTGCGCGCTGAGCGTGCCGGCGGCCCCCTCCGCCTCGTCGCGGACGCCGGGTCCGAGCACCGGCCGCAGCACCGGCGCCTGGAACACCTCGGGCTCCTCGTCGGGGGCCTCCAGCGCCTCGACCCCGTTGGCCAGCTCGGCGGCGAGGGTGGTGAAGACCAGGACGTGCGGGCGCCGCTCGCTCTGGTAGGTGTCCAGCAGCGAGGCCGGCGAGTCCCCGCGCACCACGCGCCCGAGCTTCCAGGCGAGGTTCGTGGCGTCGCGGATGCCCGAGCACATGCCCTGCCCCAGGTGCGGCGGCATCGTGTGCGCGGAGTCCCCGGCGAGCAGGAGCCGTCCCGCCCGCCAGCGGTCGGCGGTCAGCGAGCGCCACTCGTAGACGTCGCAGCGCAGCACCCGGTACTCGTGCGGCGCGTACCAGGGGGCGATCACCTCGTAGGCCTTCTCGCTGCGCTCGAACTCGGCGGAGTCGTCGTCCGGGCGCAGCATCAGCTCGAACCGCACCCGGGGGGCCGCGATCGGGATCACGGTCAGCGGGTTGCGGATGGCGCCCTGGATCCACGAGTCCCGCCCCGGCACCCGCTCCTCCGCCACCAGCGGGACGATGTCGACGATCAGCGACCGGTGCGTCGCGTGGTGGTCGGTCTGCGTGCAGCCCATCCGCTCCCGGACGAACGAGTTCGCCCCGTCGGCGCCGACCACGAAGGACGCGGTGATCCGCGACGGCCGGTCGGTGGCGAGCTCGCGGGTGGTCAGCACGACCTCGTCGCCGGTGTCCTCGATCCCGGTGACCTCCCAGCCGAAGAAGGTGGTCGCGCCGGCGTAGGTCTGCGCGTGGCCGCGCAGGACCGCCTCGAAGTCCGGCTGGTGGAACATGTAGTCCGACTGCCAGCCCTGCTCGGTCAGCCCGCGGTTCATGTCCATCGCCATGATCGTGCGCCACTTGGCGTCGTAGTAGCGGTAGGTCCCGACGAGGGAGAAGGACTCCGCGAGGTCCTGCAGCCCCAGGGTCTGGAAGGCGCGCATCGTCTCGTCGTCGAGGTGGGTGGCGCGGGGCCGCGCCATCGGCATCCGCGCCCGGTCGACCACGGCCACCGTCAGCCCCTCGAGCTCGAGCAGCCGGGCGAGGGCCAGGCCGGTGGTCCCGCAGCCGATGACGGCGATGTCGACGCGGGTGTCGGTACGGGTGTCGGTGCGGGTGTCCGCGTGGGTGTCGGTGCGCGTGCCGGTCTGCGTGTCGGTGCCGTCGCTCATGGTCCTCACCTCTGGTCCTGGTCGTCGGTCGGGCGGTGCACGGCGGTCACGCGGGCGCGCGTCCGCTGCTGGTGCGCGGCCTCGAACACCGACAGCTGCGGGTCGAGGCTGGTGGCGGTGGTGAGCACGAGCTCGTCGTCGCCGCCGGGGCAGCAGGCGATCGCGAACCCGTCGACGTCGATCCGGTCGACGAGCACGCCGTCGGCCACCCGGACGAAGGCGCTGCCGGTCGTGGTCGCCACCCACACCGAGCCGTCACGGCCGGCGCAGACGCCGTCCGGCAGGTACTGCTCCCCCAGCTCGGCGCACAGGTCGAACCAGGTCCGGCGGTCCGTGAGCTCCCCCGCCGGCCCGATCGCGAACGCGGTGAGCCGCCCGGCGAAGGTCTCCGCCACGACGAGGGTCGCGCCCCCGTCCACGGTCACCATCCCGTTGGGGAACACGAGGTCCTCGGCGGCCACCGCGACCGACGGGTCCGGGCCGTCCGGCGCGACCCGCAGGAGCCGCCCGGGCCGGTCGCGCCCGCGGACCTCGTCGACGAGCACCGTGCCGTCGGGCAGCACGAGGAGGTCGCCGAGGGTGCCCTCGACGAGGTCGGCCAGGTCGGCGTGCAGCGACCAGCCCCGGCCGTCGAAGCGGTCGAGGCGCGCCCCGGTCATCCGCGCGCCGACGAGCTCGCCGGACGGCAGGAACCCGGTCCCGTTCACCGGGCCGTCCAGGGGGTGGTCGGAGCGCCCGTCCGCGCCCAGGACGACCAGCCGCGACCCCTGGGTGTCCGACACCCACACCTCGCCGTCGCGCCAGAGCGGCGACTCGGCCCACACGAGGTCGTCGGCGAGCAGCCGCGAGCGCGCCGTGCCCGTGGCCATCTCAGGACTTCCAGGCGGCGGGCGGGAGCCCGAGCTCGGTGAAGCCCTCCGGGGTGAGGTGCGGGCCCCACAGGCTCACCCACTTGTGGCCCTCGAAGGACCACTCGCCGGGGGTGTGCGCGGCGTCGTCGTAGATCCGCTCCATGTCGCAGTAGAACTCCTGCACGAGCCCGCTGGGCTCCTGCACGTAGGTCGCGATGTTGCGGCCCATGCCGTGGCGCAGCGGACCCCAGAGCACCGACCCGCCGCGCGCGTCGACGAGGTCGGCGATCGCCGCGACCTCGACGATCGTCGGGTACTCCCAGGCGACGTGGTGGATCTTCCCCGGGCCGGGGAACACGCCGATGCCGTGGTGGTCGACGTTGCAGCGCAGGAACACGCCCTCCTCGATGCGGTCCGACACCCGGAAGTCGAACAGCTCGACGAGCACCTGCTCCATCCGGCGCGGCTCGGGCACGAAGAAGTTGACGTGCCCCAGCCGGGCGGGCCGCAGCACCGCCGCGGTCGGCGCGGGCGGCGGCACCTGCGCCATGCGGCTGTAGACCTCGAACACGAACCCGAACTCGTCGACGAAGGCGAAGCCGTCCTCGATGCCCGTGCCCCGCGGCCGGTCGTCCAGCACCTGCAGCCCCGCCGCGGACCCGACGCGCTCCCGGGCCTCCGCGAGGGACTCCGCGTCCGGTGTCACGAGCCCGAGGTGGTCGAGCGCGTCCTCGTCCGCCGCGATGTAGTGGAGGCTGTGGTGGGCGCCGTCGAGGGTGAACCAGGTCTGGCCGTCGGCGCGCTCGCTCGCGTGCAGGCCGAGCATGCCGGTGGCGAACTCCTCGGCGGCCGCGAGATCGCGGACCCGGACCGAGACGTGGCCGATCTCGCTGATGACGGGCGCGCGCATCAGACGGCCGCGACGGTGTCGAGGGCGGCGACGCAGCGGGTGCTCTGCGTCCCGAGGCCGTCGATGGTGCAGGACATGGTGCTCCCCGGGGTGAGGTAGGTGGGCGGGTCGGCGACGTGCCCGACGCCGGCGGGAGTGCCGGTGGCGATCAGGTCGCCCGGCGCGAGGGTGATGATCGTGCTGATGTAGGAGATGATCTGCGGGACCGAGAAGACGAGGTCGTCGGTGGCGGAGGACTGCCTGACCCGGCCGTCGACCGAGAGCTCCATCCGCAGCGACCGCGCGTGGTCGACCTCGTCGGGCGTCACGAGGAACGGCCCGACGGGCGTGGACGCCTCGAAGGTCTTGCCGGCCAGGAACTGCGAGGTCCGCAGCTGCCAGTCGCGCATCGAGACGTCGTTGACGATGGTGTAGCCGGCCACGTGGTCCAGCGCGTCCTCCTCGCGCACGTGCCGGGCCGCCCTGCCGATCACCACGCCCAGCTCGATCTCCCAGTCGACCTTGTCCGAGGCGGTCGGGATGGCGAGGTCGTCGTTCGCGCCGATCAGGCTGCGGCCGAACTTGGCGAACAGCGTCGGGTGCTGCGGCAGCGGCAGGTCCGCCTCCGCCGCGTGGGACGCGTAGTTGAGGCCCACGCAGAACACCTTCTCGGGCGCGGGCGTGAGCGGCGCGAAGTCCGCGTCCGCGAGCGGCACCCGGGGTCCCGTGCCGGCGGCCGCGCGCTCCGCCCAGTCCTCCCCCGAGGCGATCAGCGCGCCGACGTCGGCGAAGGTCAGGAGCACCAGCTCGTCCCCGTCGACGCGGGCGGCCCGCGGTCCGGAACCCGTCCTGATCGTGGCTAGTCGCACGGTCGTCCTCCGTTGCTGTGGGTGTGCCGGCTCATGCCGGGGTCCGGTCGACCCCGGTGACCGGGAGGGAGTCGAAGCCGCGCACCGAGTTGTTGAGGTGCCGGTGCGGCGTCCCGATGTGGAACCGGTGCACGCGCCGGGCCAGCGCGCTCAGCACGGCGTGCCCCTCGAGGCGCGCCAGTGCCTGCCCCGCGCACCCGTGCGTGCCGTAGCCGAACGCCAGGTGGTCGAGCGGCGCCCGCGTCACGTCGAAGCGGTCGGGGTCGGGGTAGTGCCGCTCGTCGCGGTTGCCGGAGCCGAAGAGGAGCAGCAGCTGCGCGCCCTCCGGCAGGGTCGTGCCGTCCAGCTCGACGACGCGGGTCGTCCGGCGCCCGAACACCTGCACGGGCGCGTCGTGCCGCAGCACCTCGTTGAAGGCCCCCGGCAGCAGCGCGGGGTCCGCGCGGACGAGGTCCCACTGGTCGGGGTGCTCGGCGAACAGGTGGACCGCGTTGGCGATCGCGTTGATGGTGGTGTCCATCCCCGCGGCGGCGTAGGCGACGATCAGCGGGATGCACGACTCGTGCCGGATGCGGCCCTGGTCGGCCGCCTCGAACACCGCCCGGCCCATGCTGCCCTCGGTGAGGTCCTCCGCCCGCAGCGTCGCCACCCACCCGAACAGCTCCTGCACCACGGCCAGCGAGTCGACGGTGCGGGCGTTCATCGGGCCGAAGACGTTGAAGGTGGCGTCGGCCCACCGGAGCATCTCCGGCCGGGCCTCGTCCGGCAGCCCGATCAGGTCGAACACCACGGCCAGGGGGAACGCCGCCGCGAGGTCGGTCACGGCGTCGAACGCGCCCCGGTCCAGCACCTCCTCCACCAGGGCGTCGGCGCGCGCGGTGATGTCGGCCTGCAGGCCGCGGACGGCGCGGGGGCCGAGCCGGTCGGCGAGGACGCTGCGCAGCGTGTCGTGCTCGGGCGGGTCGGCGGCCAGGATCGTCCCGACGAACATCTCGTTCACCGGGTCGCTGAGCGCGAGCCCGCTGGACGAGTAGGTCCGCCAGTCGCCGAGCGCCGCGCGGACCTCGTCGTAGCGCGGGAGCGCCCAGGCGTCGAGCCGGTCGAGGTGGACGGCCGGCCCGAGGTCGCGCAGCTCGCGGTAGGTCGGGTACGGGTCCTGCAGGAGCTCGTCGTCGAACAGGTCGACGGCGGAGTGCGGCACGTGGGTGAGCGTCATCGCTGTACCTCCAACGGCACGGGCTCGGGTCGGGTGAGGGCGCGCAGGCGCGCGATCGGCATGCGGGTGTTGACGGCGGCCGCGGTCGCGCCGCCACCGGCGTCGGACCAGCGCAGGAGCGCCCCGTCGGAGGGCGGGCCGCCCCGGAGCAGCGCGGGCGTCCCGCGGGCGGGCAGCTCGCCGCAGATCCGGACGGTGAGCCCGAACTGCTCGGTCCAGAAGTAGGGCGAGGGGACGAGGGCGGGTGCGTCGTCCCCGTCGACGAGGGTGCGGGCGGCGGCGCGGCCCTGCTCGAGCGCGCTGTTCCACGACGGCGTGCGGCGGTGGCCGCCGCCCGGGACCGGGAACGCCGCCACGTCCCCCGCCGCGACGACGCCCGGGGCGGCGCGGCACCGGGCGTCGACGCGCAGGCCCCCGTCGGTGAGCAGCCCGGTCCGGGCGAGCCATCCGACGTTCGGGGCGCAGCCGACCGCGGAGAGGACGAGGTCGCCCTCGATGCGCCCGCCGCCCGCGAGCTCGACGACGGGCGTGCCGGTGCCCCGCAGCCGCACCCCCGCCGGGTCGTGGACGAGCTCCACGCCGTGCGCGGAGGCCGCGTCCGCGAGCAGGTCCGACAGGTACCGGCCCAGCTGCGCGAGCAGCGGGGGCTGCCGGTCCACCACGACCACCGCGGCGCCGCTCGCCGCGCAGACCGACGCGAGCTCCATCCCGAGGATCCCCGCCCCGACGATCACCACCTTCGGGCGGCCCCGCAGGGCGGCCGCCAGGTGCCGGGCGTCGTCGAGGTCGCGGAAGACGGTCTCGTGGACGCCCGGGTCCGCGGCGCCGAGGTCCGCGAGCCGCCGGGCACGGGCCCCGGTCGTGACGGCGAGGCGGTCGTAGGGGATGCGGCGGCCGTCCTCGAGCACGACCTCCCGCCGGTCCACGTCGAGCCCGGCGGCCGCGGTGCCGACGATCTCGTCGACGTCGCAGGTCAGCGGCGGCAGCGTGATGTCGGCGTCGGTGGCGGTCCCGTCGAGGACCCCCTTCGACAGGGCCGGCCGGTTGTAGGCGGCCCGCGGCTCCGCCCCGACCAGCGTCAGCGACCCCGTGAACCCCTGGCGCCGGACGGCGTCGGCGAGGGTCACCCCCGCGAGCGAGGCGCCGACCACGACGATGCGCTCGGTCGGCCGCGCCGGCCCCATCACCCGACCTTCAGCGCCGCCACCGGGCAGACCCGGACGGCGGACTCGGCGGCCGGGCCCGCCGACGGCGGCACCTCGTCGTGGTCGAGGACCAGCTCGCCCTCGTCGTCGAGGTGCATCAGCTCGGGCGCCGACTCGGCGCACAGCCCGTAACCCTCGCACCGTTCCCTGTCGATCGACAGCTTCACAGCGGGTCCTCCTCATGGCTCTCGGGGTCGGCTCGGCGCGGGCGCTCGGCGGGCGCGCTCGACCGCGGCCCGTCGGGCCGAGGAGCCGTGCGCGGACCCGCCGGTGACGCCCGGCGTGCGATCCGGTGGGGTCGGCCCGCGCGGCGGGCCGGACGTGTCGGGTGCGGCCGGTTCAGCCGTGGTCGATGGCGGAGGCGTCGGCGGGCAGGAGCCGGCCGAGCAGCATCTGGGTGGTGAAGGCGATGTGCTCGCGCAGGAGCTCCACGCCCGCGTCGACGTCCCTGTTCACGGCGGCGTCGGCGAGGGCCCGGTGTTCGGCGACCGGATCGCGGTCGTTCTCCACCAGCAGCGGCGCCGCCCAGCGGCGGTACAGCTCGGTCTCCGCACGCAGGCCCGTGGCGATCTCGATCAGCCTGCGGTTGCCGCACCCGGCGAGCAGCGCCGCGTGGAAGCCCTCGTGGGCCAGGTACCAGGCGTCCGCGCGCCCGACCGTCGCGATCTCGCGGTCGCGCAGCACCAGGAGGTGGTGCGCGGCGACGACCCCGGTCTCCCAGACGTCGTCGCCGTGGAGCATCGCTCGGCGGAACGCGAGCCCCTCGACGTCCACCCGCACCGTCGTGAGGTCGGTCAGCTCGTCGGCCGACAGGGAGGTGACCGCGTAGCCGAGGTGGGGCTGCATCGCCACGAGCCGCTCGCCCGTGAGCCTGGTCAGCGCCTCCCGGACGGGCCCCACGCTGGTGCCGTAGGTCTCGCAGAGCTCCGGGAACTTCAGGCGCTGCCCCGGCCGGAGCCGCCCCATGAAGATGTCGGCGCGCAGCCGGACGTACAGCTCGTCCGCCCGGGTAGCTGAGCCGCCATGCTTGACCACGAGAGAAACCATAGCCCAGGTATCAAGACGGGCACAAGTTTCTAAAGTACGTCGGTCTCTGCTCTGAACTCCTGCGTGCCCAGCACCGCGAGGAGCGCGAGCCGCTCCCGGGTCTCGTCGTCGGCGGGGGTGAGGACGAGCAGCTGCTGTCCGAGGTCGGGGGTCACGAGCGTCTCGCAGTCCATCAGCAGCGCACCGACCCGCGGGTGCCGGAAGGTCTTCCGGTCGGCGCGACGGACCGCCACCTCGTGCTCGGCCCACAGCGTCCGGAACTCCGGGCTCGCCGCGGCCAGCCGCTCGACGACGCCCTGCACGGTGCGGTCCCCCGCCCGGCGTCCGACCACCGCACGCAGGTCGGCCACGAGGGACCGGGCGTGCCGCTCCCGCTCCTCCCGCGGGTGACCGGCCCGCGCGTCGGGGTGGGTGAACCAGCGGTGCGCCAGGTAGCGGCAGTCGCCGGTGAACGCTGTCAGGTCCCCCGCCATCAGCAGCGACAGCCGGTTCTGCGCGAGCACCTCACCCAGCTCCGAGACCACCATGGCCGACGCGTCGTGGAGCAGGTCGAGCACGCGGACGAGGCCGGCGCGGGCCGGCTGCGCCACGCCGTCGGCGGGCGGCGGGTGGTGCCCGGCGAGGTGGAAGAGGTGGTCGCGCTCGTCGTCGCTGAGGCGCAGGGCGCGGGCCAGCGCGCCGAGCAGCTGGACCGACGGCCGACTGCTGCGTCCCTGCTCGAGGCGCACGACGTAGTCGGTCGACATCCCGGCGAGCACGGCGACCTCCTCCCGGCGCAGGCCGGCGGTGCGACGCCGGGGTCCCGCCGTGACGCCGACCTCGGCGGGCCGGATCGACTCCCGACGCCGGCGCAGGAAGTCGGCGAGCTGCTCGCGCTGCATGCCCCCATGCTTCCCGTCGCCGGTCCGCCCAGCCAGGGAGCGGCTCTCCCACGATCGACGCTCTCTTCCCGGCACCGCGGACCCGCCGCACTGTGGGGCCATGCAGACACGCACCCTCGGCAGCACCGGCCCCACCGTCTCCGCCCTCGGCCTGGGCGCCATGAGCATGTCGGGCGCCTACGGCCACGCCGACCGCCACGAGAGCATCGCGACCGTCCACGCCGCACTGGACGCCGGCGTCACGCTGATCGACACCGGCGACTTCTACGCCATGGGCCACAACGAACTGCTGCTGGCCGAGGCCCTCCGCGGCCGCGACCGGGAGAGCTACCGGCTGTCGGTGAAGTTCGGCGGCCTCGCCGGCCCGGGCCTCCCGCCGCTGCAGCAGGACTGCCGCCCCGCCGCGGTGAAGAACTTCCTCGCCTACTCCCTCACCCGCCTGGGCGTCGACCACATCGACGTCTACCGCCCGGCCCGCCTCGACCCCGCCGTCCCGATCGAGGACACCGTGGGAGCGATCAAGGACATGATCGACGCCGGGTACGTCCGGCACCTCGGGCTCTCCGAGGTCGACGCCGCCACCGTCCGGCGCGCCCACGCCGTGCACCCCGTCGCCGACCTGCAGATCGAGTACTCCGTCATCTCCCGCGCCGTCGAGGCCGACGTCCTGCCCACCCTGCGCGAGCTGGGCATCGGCCTCACCGCCTACGGCGTCCTGGCCCGCGGCCTGATCTCCGGCAACTACGTCCCCGGCCGGGCCGGCGACTTCCGCGCCCACAGCCCCCGCTTCGCCGGCGACAACCTCCGGCACAACCTCGCCCTGGCCGAGGCGCTGCGGGAGGTCGCGCGGCGGAAGGGCTGCACGGTCGCCCAGCTGGTGATCGCCTGGGTCGCCGCGCAGGGCGACGACATCGTGCCGCTCGTCGGCGCCCGGACCCGGGAGCGGCTCGCCGAGGCCCTGCCCGCCCTCGACCTCACCCTCACCCCCGACGACCTCGCCGCGATCGAGGACGCCGTCCCCGCCGGCTCCGCCCGCGGCGACCGCTACCCGTCGGCGTTCATGGCCGCGCTCGGCGTGGGCAACTGACCCTCCGTCGCGGTCACGGACGGCGCCGGTAGGTGATCGCGAAGTCGAGCTCCCACGTCCGCCCGCCGTCGTCGGACCTCTCCCAGCGGCCCTCGATGGTCGAGGCGTCGGCGCTGATCCGGCCGACGAACCGCTGGGAGAAGTCGAGCGGGCTGAAGTCGGCCTCGGTGCGCACCAGGGTCCAGACGCCCCCGGTCAGCGTCATGCGATGGAGCCGGGTGACGCCGCGGGAGTCGAAGTAGTGCTGCAGGTACTCCTCGCCGTCGGGGGCGATGACGCACGTGCTGTCCGGGATCGGGTCGGGGGCGTGCGAGTGGATCATCAGGTAGGCACCGCCCAGCGCCCACTCGACGGTGACGCGGCCCGACAGGGAGTCCGGGTCGGCCACGCCCCACTCCGGCGGGGGCGTCGGCCGCACCTCCCACTCGCCCACCAGGACGTCGAGGGCGGCGAGGGCCGGGCTGCGGTGCGCGGTGGTCATGTCCCTACGACGTCCGCGACGCCCCGGACTCACCGGTGGGAGCCTGTGGCCACCCTTGTCCCCCGACTAACGAGCGCTAGTATGACGGTCGACGGACAGAGCGAGGGGGCTCCGTGACCACGGCGAGGGATCGGGGCAGGGCCGCCGGGGTGCACGCCCCGGAGGTGTCCACCACCTCGCCGTTCCTGCTCACCGAGGACCCCACGATCGCCGACCGGATCGCCGCGCTGGGCGAGGTGCGCCGCTACCGCGCCGGGGAGTTCGTCTACCGCCAGGGGTCGGTGTCGGACTTCATCTACCAGGTCGTCCGCGGCCGCCTGCGGATCTACCTGACGCGGGCCGACGGGTCCGAGCGGGTGCTGTCCTACGCCGAGCCCGGGGCCGGGCTCGGCGAGTCGACGTGCTTCGACGGGCTCCCCCGGTACGCCTCCTGCGTGGCCGTGACCGACAGCGAGATGTCGGTGATCAGCAGGCAGGCGGTGATGGAGGCGGCACGGGGGCAACCGGCGATCCTCGTGGAGATGACGCGCCGCATCTCCCGCAAGGCGCGCCTGTTCGCGATGCACATCGCCGCGGACGGGCTCCCCGCCCGGGGTCGCGTCGCCCTGGTGCTGGACCACCTGGTCGAGGCCTACGGCGTCCGGCAGCCGGACGGCACCCTCCGGCTGCGCGTCCAGTACTCGCTCGACGAGCTGGCCCTGATGATCGGGGTCACGCGGGTGACGATGAGCCGGGAGCTGGCGCGGCTGCTCGAGGAGGGCGTGGTGCGGCGGCACGGGCGGGAGATCGTCGTGCCGGACCTGGACGCGCTGCGCGCGGTCGCCGGGGGCTACCGGCCCTGACCGTCCGTATCGTGTGTTACCGACACCACGGCCGGCGCGCGCCACGCTGACGTCCTCAGCACGACGAGGACCGGGAGCGACGCATGTCGATCGATGTGGAGCAGCGACCGCGGGTGGCGCTCGAGGACCGCTACCTGCTGGAGGACGGCCGGGTCTTCCTGACCGGGGTCCAGGCGCTGCTGCGGGCACCGCTCGACCAGGTGCGCGCGGACCGGCGGGCCGGGCTGCGCACCGGCACGTTCATCACCGGCTACCCCGGGTCCCCGCTCGGCGGCTACGACCTGGCCCTGCAGCAGAACCGCGGCCTGCTCGCCGAGCACGACGTCGTCCACCAGATGGGGCAGAACGAGGAGCTCGCCGCGGCGGCGCTGATGGGCACGCAGCTGCTCGAGCGGTACCCGCACAGCCGCTACGACGGGGTGACCGGGTTCTGGTACGGCAAGGGCCCCGGGCTGGACCGGGCCGGCGACTCGCTGCGGCACGGCAACTTCGGCGGCACGACCACCCACGGCGCCGTCGTCGTGCTCAGCGGGGAGGACCACGAGGCGAAGAGCTCGTCGCTGCCGTTCGAGCAGGAGTACGCCTTCGCCCACGCCGGGATCCCCGTGCTGTACCCGTCGTCGGTGGCGGAGTTCCTCACCTACACCCGGCACGCGGTCGCCCTGTCGCGGTTCTCGGGGTGCTGGGTGGCGATGAAGCTCGTCGCCCAGCTGTGCGACGGGGGCCAGACCCTCGACCTGGTCCGGGACGAGCCCCGGATCGTCGTCCCCGAGTTCGAGATCGACGGCCGGCCGTTCCGCAAGTGGCAGGACCACGCGTTCTTCCCCGGCAAGGTCGTCGAGACCGAGCGGCACGTCTTCACCGAGCGGCACCCCGCGGCCGTCGCCTACGCCCGTGCGAACGGGCTCAACGAGGTGCGGGTCCGCGGACGCGACGACCGCATCGGGCTGCTCACCGCGGGCAAGAGCTACGCCGACACCGTCCAGGCGCTGCGCGACCTGGGTGTCGACGACGACGACCTGCGCCGCGCCGGGATCCGGCTCGTCAAGATCGGCGCCCTCTACCCGCTCGACGCCGACTTCGTCCGCGAGGCGACCGGCGACCTCGACGAGGTGGTCGTCATCGAGGAGAAGCGCCCGATCCTCGAGGACGCGGTGCGGTCCGCGGTGTGCAACCTCGCGACCCACCCGCGGGTGCACGGCAAGCGCGACGCCGAGGGCCGCGTCCGGTTCCCGGAGTACGGCAGCCTCGACGCCGACGCGGTCGCCGCCGGTCTGGCCCCGATCCTGCGCGCCCGGATCCCGGAGCGGATCACCGTCACCCGCCGCACCGACGAGCTGGACCAGGTCCGCGGGCGCGACTACACCGCGATGCTCAAGCGGTCGCCGAACTACTGCTCGGGCTGCCCGCACAACGTGTCGACCACGGTTCTCGACGGCCAGGTCGCCTGGGGCGCCCCCGGCTGCCACATCTTCGCCTCCATCATCGAGCAGCCCGAGCGGCGGATCGACGCGACGTTCCCGCTGGGCGGCGAGGGCGTCGCCTGGATCGGGCTGAGCCCCTTCACCGACCTGGAGCACGTCGTCCAGAACCAGGGCGACGGCAGCCTGTTCCACTCCAGCTACCTGAGCATCCGGTTCTCGGTCGCCGCGGGCGTGACGATGACCTACCGCATCCTCTACAACGGCGCGGTCGCGAACACCGGCGCGCAGGAGCCGATCGGGCAGGCGGACGTGCCGACGCTGGCGGGCCTGCTCGCGCTGGAGGGCGTCACGAAGATCGCGATCGTCGCCGACGACCCCGCCGTCTACCGCCGGGCGGAGCTGCCCGGGATCGCCACGGTGCACGGGGCGGACGAGATCGACACCGTCCTGCGCGACCTGCAGCGGACCGCCGGCGTCACGGTCTTCCTCTACGACGGCGAGTGCGCCAACGAGCGGCGCCGCAAGCGCAAGCGCGGCACCGCGCCGAAGGCGTCGACGTTCGTCGTGGTCGACCAGGGCGTGTGCGAGGACTGCGGTGACTGCGGCGAGGTCACCAACTGCATGTCGCTGCACAAGGACGACACGGAGTTCGGGCCCAAGACCGCGGTGCACCAGTCCTCCTGCAACCAGGACCACTCGTGCCTCAAGGGCGACTGCCCCTCCTTCCTCACCGTCACCGCCCCGGAGGGCCTCGCGAAGCCCGAGTACGTCCCGGTCGACGCCGCGGAGATCCCCGAGCCGCGGCGTCCGGTCCTGGACCGGCCGTTCCACGTGTTCGTGCCCGGGGTCGGCGGCACCGGGGTGCTGACGCTCAACTCGGTGCTCGCCTGGGCCGCGCTGATCGACGGCGCCGAGGCGGTGAGCTACGACCAGACCGGTGCGGCGCAGAAGTGGGGCGCGGTCCTGAGCAGCCTGGTCCTGAGCCCGCGCGGCACCCGCGTCGACGCCAACAAGGTCGGCGCGGCCCGGGCCGACCTCTACCTGGCGGTCGACGCGATGGCCGCGGCCGACCCGGCGAACCTCGACCGCTGCTCCCCCGACCGGACGCGCGCGCTCGTCAACACAGGCCTGCTGCCCAGCGGCGAGATGATCCGGAACAGCCGCCTCGCCGCGCCCGTCGACCCCATGGTCGACGCCGTCGCCCGGTTCAGCGCCGAGGCCGTGGGCGTGGACGCCCGCGCCGTCGCCGAGACCGTCTTCGGCGACTACATGGCCACCAACACCGTGGCGCTCGGCGCCGCGTACCAGGCCGGGATGCTGCCGCTCTCGTCGGCCGCGATCGAGGAGGCCATCACGCTCAACGGGACGGCCGCGGAGCAGAACCGCCAGGCGTTCCGCCACGGCCGCCTCGCGGTGGCCGACCCCGCCCGGATCCGGGCGCTGCTCTCCCCGCCGCCCCGCGACGCCGAGGCCGAGCGCCGGCACGCCCGCGGGCTCCTGCCGGCCGCGCAGCGCGCCGCCTACGACACGGCCATGGCCCGCGTCACGGACCTGCCCGAGGAGGACCGCCGGCTGCTGGCCGTGCGGGTCGGCGAGCTGATCTCCTACCAGGACGCCGACTACGCGGGCCGCTACCTCGACGTCGTCCTCGACGTCGCCGCCCGGGAGCGGGCCCGCCTCGGCGACCCGGCCGCCCTGTCGATCACGCGCGAGGTGGTCCGCAACCTGTTCAAGCTCATGGCCTACAAGGACGAGTACGAGGTGGCGCGGCTGCACCTGCGCTCCAGCCGCGAGCAGCGGGCGTCCGGGATGTTCGCCGGCTCGCCGGTCGTCCGGTACAACCTGCACCCGCCGGTGCTGCGGGCGCTGGGGATGCGGAACAAGATCTCGGTCCGCGCACGCTGGATGGACCCCGCCTTCACCGCACTGACCCGCATGCGGAGGCTGCGCGGCACCCGGTTCGACCCGTTCGGGCGCGACGGCGTGCGGGTCGAGGAACGCCGGCTCGTCGGCTGGTACACCGACCTGGTCCTGGGCGCGATGGACGAGCTGCGGCTGCAGAACCGGGCCGCGGTGCTGGACCTGGCCCGGCTGCCCGATGACATCCGCGGCTACGAGGACATCAAGATGCGCTCCGCCGCCGAGGCCGTCGCCCGCGCCGAGGTGCTGCGCGGCCGGCTCGCGACCACCCTGTCCCTCCCCCTGACGCCCCTGCCCTCGACGCCCCACTCCTCGACGCCCCTGCCCCTCCTCACGAAGACGGACGACTGACATGGCGCACGCACCGGCACTCCCGACCGAGCTCACCGGCGACTTCGAGAAGGACGCGGCACTGGCGTCGGAGCACTTCGCCCTCCTCGACGAGCAGCTCGCGGCCCTGCCCCCCAAGCCCGAGCGCACCGCCGAGCAGCAGGAGCGGGCCGACGCGCTCCTCGACGACGGCCGGGGCGTCCGCGCGCGCTTCCTCGACCGGCACGTCGAGGCCGTCTACGACGCGCTCACCGACGGCGGCGCCCGCCTGCTGCGGGTCGCCGAGCTGGCCTACGCGGCCGCCGACCTCGTCCCCGGTCTCGTGCCCACGCGCGAGCGCATCGCGCAGGAGCGGCGCCACCCGCAGAAGCACAAGGACGGGTGGGAGTACGACCAGGGCATCCTGATCTCGCGGGTGCTCGACCACCCGCGCACCGGCTACCACCTCCTGCACGCCATGGCGCAGCCCCGCCGCGAGGCGCTGGACCTGCTGGAGGAGTTCCGCCGGACCGACCGCGTCGACCTGGGCAGCTGCCTGCTGGAGCGCCGCGCCAACGTCGGGCACCTGACGATCACGTACCAGAAGTACCTCAACGCCGAGGACGACGAGTCCACGGCCGCCATGGAGACCGCCACCGACCTGGTCCTGCTCGACGACCGCATCGAGGTCGGCCTGCTGCGCGGCGCCGTCTCCGAGCACCCCAAGTACGCCGGCCGCCGCGTCTTCGACACCGGCGTCAACCTCACCCGGCTCTACCACGGCGAGGTGTCGCTCATCGAGTTCTTCATCGAGCGCGAGCTCGGCCTGATCACCAAGTGGTACCGCGGGCACTCGCTGGGCTCGGGCGCGGTGTCCGCGGTCGAGGAGCGGCACGAGAAGCCGTGGATCGCCGCCGTCGACACCTTCGCCATCGGCGGTGGCTGCCAGTACCTGCTCGTGATGGACCGCGTCGTCGCCCGGTCCGGCGCCTACGTCAACCTGCCCGCCCGCCGCGAGGGCTTCCTCCCGGGCTGCGGCAACATGCGCCTGCCCCGCTTCGTCGGCGAGCGCGTCGCCCGGCAGGGCATCTTCTTCAACCGCGACATCTACGTCGACTCCCCCGAGGGCCGCATGATCGTGGACGACCTGGTCGTCGACGAGGAGGGCGTGCAGGCCGCGATCGCGAACGCCGTGGAGGCGCTGACGGCCACCGGGCCCGTCGGCGTCGGCGCCAACCGCACGGAGATGCGCGTCGGCGTCGAGCCCCTCGAGGCCTTCCGCCACTACATGGCGAACCTCTCCATCCTGCAGGCGCGGTGCATGTACTCCCCGGCGATCATCCGCAACCTGGAGCAGGCCTGGGACCCCGCGCGCCGCGGCGGCGTGAAGTGACCGCACCGTCCTACGCCTGCGGCAGCGTCGACCGGCCGCTGCTCGGCGAGACCATCGGCCAGAACCTGCGCCGCACCACGGAGCGGTTCGGCCGGCACACCGCGCTCGTCGACCGCGCGCAGGGCCTCCGCGCGACCTACGACGAGCTGTGGGAGCAGAGCGGCCGGGTCGCCGGCGCGCTGCTGGCCCGGGGCGTCCGGCGCGGCGACCGCGTCGGTGTCTGGGCCGCGAACCGGTACGAGTGGGTCGTGCTGCAGTTCGCGGCGGCGCGCGCCGGCGCGATCCTCGTGGCACTGAACCCGACCTACGAGGCGGCCGAGCTCGGCTACGCGCTGGCCCACTCCGGGACGTCGCTGCTGCTGCACGCCGCGCGGTTCCGCGACACCGACTGCGGCGCGACCGTCGCACGGCTGCGGGCCGACTGCCCGGAGCTGCGCGAGGCCATCCCGTTCGAGGACGGGTGGGCCGAGCTCCTCGACGGCTCCCCCGCCGCCGTGGACGCGGCCGAGCAGGAGGTCGACATCGACGACCCCGTCGCGATCCAGTACACCTCGGGCACGACCGGCCGCCCCAAGGGCGCCACGCTCACCCACCACAACCTGCTCAACAACGGCCGGCTGGTCGCCGCGGCGATCGGCTTCGGCCCCGCCGACAGCGTGTGCGCCCCGGTCCCGCTGTTCCACTGCTTCGGGATGGTGCTGGGCACGCTGGGCACCAGCACCCACGGCGCCGCGCTCGTCCTGCCCGGCGGCGCGTTCGACGCCGGGCGCACGCTGGAGGCGATCCACGAGGAGGGGTGCACCGCGGTCTACGGCGTGCCCACGATGTACCTGGCGATGCTCGAGCACCCGCGGCGCCGCGACGTCCGGCTCGACACCCTGCGCACCGGCCTGATCGGCGGGGCGCCCTGCGCCCCCGACCTGCTGGCCCGGATCCGGACCGAGCTGCACGTGCCCGAGCTGTCCACGGTCTGCGGCATGACCGAGACCTCGCCGATCTCCCTCCAGACCCTGCCCGGGGACCCCGCGGAGCGCCGCGACACGACCGTCGGACGGCCGACCCCGCACGTCGAGGTCAAGATCGTCGACCCGGTGACGGGGCGGGTCGTGCCCACCGGGACGCCCGGCGAGCAGTGCACCCGCGGCTACAGCGTCATGGCGGGCTACTGGGACGACCCGGCCGCGACCCGGGCCGCCATCGACCCGGCCGGCTGGATGCGCACCGGCGACCTCGCCGTCATGCACGACGACGGCAGCGTGGCCATCGTCGGCCGGCTCAAGGACGTCATCATCCGCGGCGGCGAGAACATCCACCCGCGCGAGGTCGAGGAGCTGCTCCGCACCCATCCCGCCGTGGCCGACGCGCACGTCGTCGGGGTGCCGCACGAGCGCCTCGGCGAGCAGGTGATGGCCTGGGTCCGGCTCGCGGACGGGTCGCCGGCCGGGGGCGACGACCTCGCCGCGTGGTGCGCCGGGCGGATCAGCCGCTCGAAGATCCCCTCGCTGTGGCGCTTCACGGACCGGTTCCCGACGACGGCGAGCGGCAAGGTCCAGAAGTTCCGCATGCGGGAGATCGCGGTCGCCGAGCTGGGGCTCGACGCTCCCGCCCTCCAGGCGGCGGCGGTGTAGCGCCGTGATCGAGGCGGACCGGGCACCGGCCCGGATGACGGTCACCAGCGTGATGCTCGACGACGACGGCGGGCTGAGGTCGGGCTACCTCCTCGTGCTCGCCGAGACGGCGGCCCAGGCGCTGCTGGCCGGGGCCGCCGTGCACCGCCACGTCGTCGACGTCGTGGCGCCGCCGCGGGGGGCCGGGACCGTCCTCGTGGCGGAGTCGGTGCTCCGCGGCCGCGCCGGCCAGGGGGCGGTGTGCGACACGACCGTCCGCACCGAGAGCACCCCGCCGTCGGTGGTCGCGGTCGTGCGCCACCACCTCAGCGCGGGCTGACCCGGCCGCCCGACTACGACGACGACGGCCCGTCCGCGTCCCCGCGCAGCGCCGCGCCCGCGGCCTCCACGGCGTCGACGATGCCCTGGTAGCCGGTGCAGCGGCAGATGTTGCCCGACATCTCCTCGCGGATGGTCTCCCGGCCGGCGCCGGGGTCGGTGTCGAGCAGGTGCAGGGCGCTCATGAGCATCCCCGGCGTGCAGAAGCCGCACTGCAGGCCGTGGTGCTCGACGAACGCCTCCTGCAGGGGGTGCAGCTCGCCGTCCTCGCCCTCGAGCCCCTCGACGGTGGTGACGGAGCAGCCGTCGGCCTGCACGCCGAACATGAGGCAGGCGCGCGCGGGCTGCCCGTCGACGAGGACGGTGCAGGCGCCGCAGACGCCGTGCTCGCACCCGAGGTGGGTGCCGGTGAGGCCGCAGTCCTCGCGCAGGGCGTCGGCGAGGGTGCGGCGGGGCTCGACGTCGAGGCTGACGCGCTCGCCGTTGACGCTGAAGGTGACGTCCATGGTGTCTCCCCTGAAAGGTGTCGGGCTAGTCGATGCCGGCCCGGGCGCACGCGCGCCGGACCATCTCCGCGGCCATCGCGCGGCGGAACGGCACGGAGCCGTGCAGGTCGGCGGTGGGCTCGATCCCGGCGGCGGCCGCGGCGGCCGCCTCCCGTGCGGTACCGCCCGCGGCGAGCACCTGCTCGGCCTCCGCGGCCCGGGCCGGCACGGCGCCGACGCCCCCGATCGTGACGCGGACGGCGCCGTCGACCTCCGCGACCAGCGCCATGACCAGCGCGAAGTCGCCGTGGCGCCGCGCGAACTCGGCGAATCCCCAGCGCTCGGGCTGCGGGAACCGGATGCTCGTGATCATCTCGTCCTCGCCGAGCGAGGTGACCAGGGCGCTGACGAACAGCTCCTCGGCCGTGGTGGTGCGGACGCCCTCCGGCCCGGCGACGCTGACGGTCGCCCCGGTGCCGACCGCGACGACGGGGAGCTCGGCCGACGGGTCGGCGTGGGCGATGCTGCCGCCCGCCGTGCCGCGGGAGCGGATCGCGGTGTGGCCGATCCACGTCGCGGCCTCCGCGAGCAGCGGGTGGTGCGTCTGCGCGACGAGCGCGCTGTGCCGGGCCAGCGCCCCGACCTCGACCGCACCGTCCACCGGGCGGATCGCGCCGAGGCCCGGGATGCGGTTGACGTCGACGAGCACGGACGGCCGGGCCATCCGCAGCGCCAGGACGGGGACCAGGCTCTGCCCGCCGGCGAGGATCTTGCCGTCGCCGTCGGAGCCGGCCAGGACCTTCACGACCTCCTCCACGCTGCCGGCGCGGACGTAGTCGAACGGGGCGCACTTCATCGGGTCATCTCCCCTCGAACACGGGCGGGCGCTTCTCGGTGCGGGCCAGGCGGCCCTCGGCGAAGTCGGCGCTGGACCAGCAGGCCTCGAACGCGGCGTCCAGCTCCGCCTCGTCGAGCACGGGCTCGAACACCTCGTTGAGCACCTGCTTGGAGTAGGCGACGGTCAGCGGGGCGAGGGCGGACATCCCCTGCGCCCACGCGATCGCGTCCTCCACCTCGCCGAGGCGCTCGACGAGCTCGCAGGCGCGGGCGGCGGCCGCGTCGAGCTGGTCGCACGCGAGCAGGAGCGCCCGCGCCGTGCCGTTGCCGGCCAGCAGCGCGAGCCGCCGGATCGTCCACGGGTCGACCGCCAGCCCGATCCTCGCCGTCGGCACGCCGAAGACCGCACCCGGCGCGGCGACGCGCAGGTCGGCGGCGATCGCGAGCTGGGTGCCCGCCCCGATCGCCGGCCCGTTCACCGCCGCCACGACCGGGACCGGTGCGTCGGTGACGGTGTGCAGCATCGCGTAGAGGGCGTCGCGGAAGTCGGCGGTGTACACCTCGTCGAGGTCGGCCCCCGAGCAGAAGCTCGTGCCCGCGCCCGTGAGGACGATCGCCCGGGCCCCGTCGGCGACGGCCTTCCCGACGGCGTCGCGGACGGCGTGGCACAGCGCGGTGGTCAGCGCGTTGCGCCTCCCGGGCCGGTCCAGCGTGACGACGGTGGTGCGGTCGTGCGCCGAGGTGGTGATCACTGGAGCACCGTCCAGACGGTCGCCGGCGTGATCGGGAGGGTGTCGATCCGCACGCCGAGGGCGTCGGCGACGGCACCGGCCAGCACGGCGTTCGGGCCGAGCGTGCCGCCCTCCCCCACACCGCGGACGCCGAGCGGGTTGTCCGCCGGGTGCGCGACGTGCCCGATGACCATGTCGGGCACCTCGGCGCTGGTCGGCATCAGGTAGTCGAGCAGCGTGCCCGTGGAGAGGTTGCCGTCGTCGTCGTAGACCAGGTGCTCGTAGAGCGCCCCGCCGATGCCCTGGGCGATCGAGCCCAGGATCTGCCCGTCGACGATCTGCGGGTGCATCGCGCGCCCGGCGTCCTCGACGCACACGTACCGCAGGATCGTCAGCTCGCCGGTCGTCCGGTCCACCTCGACCGCCGCGACCTGCGCGCCCGCGGCGAACGCCCCGCGGATCGGGTCGTAGAACCTCGTCGCCTCCAGCCCGGGCTCGATGCCCTCGGGCAGCCGGTTCGACTCCAGGTAGGCCACCCGCGCCACCTCGCGCACCGACATCCGCGGCTTCTGCTCCCCGACGACCGAGATCTGGCCGTCCTCGACGCGCAGGTCGGCCGGGTTCGCCTCCAGCAGGCCCGCGGCCAGCAGCAGCACCTTCTCCTTGACGGCCTCCGCCGTCCGGTGGGCGGCACCACCGCCGATCACGGCCTGGCGCGAGGAGAACGCCCCGAAGCCCCACAGCGACTCGTCGGTGTCGCCGATGCGGACCTCGACGTCGTCGTAGGAGACGCCGACGCCGTCGGCGACGATCTGCGCCATCGTCGTCTCCAGCCCCTGGCCCTGCGACGTGACGCCGGAGAACACCGTGACCCGCCCGTCGGGGTTCATCCGCACGGTGCACGCGTCGTGCCCGGTGCGGAACGGCATCCGGGGCCCGGCGCTCGCGGCCCGGCCGAGTCCGGTGAGCTCGTTGTAGCAGGCGAACCCGATGCCGATCGGCGGCTCGTCGGTGCCGCGGCGGCGCTCCTGCTCGGCGCGGAAGCCGTCGTAGCCCAGGGCGTCGAGGGCCTTCGTGAGGCACTCGTCGTAGTGGCCCGAGTCGTCGACCAGGCGCGACGGCATCCGGTACGGGATGTCCTCGGGCCGGATCAGGTTCCTGCGGCGGATGTCCACGCCCGACAGGCCGAGCTCGCGGGCGCCCTCGTCGAGCACCGCCTCCATGGCGAACACGCTGGACGGGCGGGCGACCCCGCGGTACGGCCCGGACGGCGCGGTGTTGGTCGCGACCCCGCGCACCGTGGCGCGGTAGTTCGTGAGCTTGTACGGGCCCGACAGCAGCCCGCCCGCCATCAGCGGCTCGATCCCCGCCGTCCACGGGTACACCGAGTAGGCGCCGACGTTGCAGGTCACATCGGCCTCGACGGCGAGCAGCTCCCCGTCGGCGGCGAAGCCGGCCTTCATCAGGTAGCGGTGGTCGCGGGCGTGGGTGGCGGCGAGCAGGTGCTCGGCGCGGTCCTCCACCCACTTGAGCGGCACGCCCGGCACGGCCCGCGCCATGAGGCACAGCGCGACGTCCTCGGGGTACAGCACGGCCTTGACGCCGAAGCCGCCGCCGACGTCCGGCGCGATCACGCGGACGTTCCCCTCGGGCAGGTCCATCAGCTCGGCGATCATGTTGCGGACGATGTGCGGCACCTGGGTGCCGTTCCAGAAGGTGAGCTTGCCGTCCGCGGCGTTCCACAGCGCGACGCCCGCACGGCACTCCATCGGGTTGCCCGAGTGCCGGTTGGTGACGAGCTCCCGCTCGACGACGACGGCGGCGGCCGCGAAGGCGTCCTCCACGGACCCGGCGTCGAAGGTGCGCTGGAGCAGGACGTTGTCCGGGGCCTCCGGGTGCACGGGTTCGCGCGGCTCGTCCCACGCGCAGACCGTGGGCGGGAGCGGGTCGTAGTCGACCTCGACGAGCTCGAGCCCGTCCTCGGCGTGGTAGCGGCTGCGCGCCACCACCGCGGCGACCGTCTCCCCCGCGAAGCAGACCTTCTCGTGGGCGATCACCGGCTGGTCGGTCTCGACGTAGGACGGCAGCGCCGACTGCGCGCGCAGCGCCACGTGGGCGAAGTCGGCGCCGGTGAACACCCGGTACCCGGCCGCGCGGGCCGCGCCGGCGTCGACGCCGGTGATCCGGGCGTGGCCGTAGGGGCTGCGCAGGAAGGCGACGTGGCGCATGCGCGGGAGCTCGAGGTCGGACACGAAGCGACCGTGGCCGGTGACCAGCCGCCGGTCCTCCTTGCGCCGGGGACTGCTGCCGAGGGTGCTCATCGCACGCCCTCGCTGACGCTCGGTCGACGCTTCGCGAAGCGCCGTGTCGATGATTCGCTCGCACGCTCGCTCATGGCATCGCGTACCCGCCGTTGACCGACACGACCTGGCCGGTGGTCCACGACGACAGCGGCGACGCCAGCAGCAGCACCATCGGGGTGATGTCGTCCGGGTGCCCCACCCGGCGCAGGGGGTACTGGGCCAGGATCTTCTTCATCTGCTCGGCTTCCCCGTCCCCCGCCGCCCCGGTGCCCGCGTGGCTGTCGAAGTTGTCGGTCCGCACCAGCGCCAGCGAGACCGCGTTCGCGCGGATGCCGAACCGGGCGAGCTCCTTGGCCAGCGAGCGGGTCAGCCCGACGGTCGTCGAGCGGGCGGTGGCGGTGACGAGCAGACCCGACTCCCCGACCCGCCCGGAGTCGCCCATCATGTTGACGATCGCGCCGCTCTTCCGCCCGGCCATCAGCGTCGCCACGGCGTGGGTGACCTGGAGCGTTCCGGTGACCGTGACGTCGATCTGCGCAGCCCAGTCCTGCGGCGTCGACTCGAGGAAGCGCTGCTTGACCGCGACGGCGGCGTTGTTCACCAGCACGTCGATCGGGCCGAGGTCGTTCTCCGTCCGCCCGACGATCCGGGCCACGGCCTCGGCGTCGCGCAGGTCACCGCCCACGGCGATCGCGCGGACACCCAGCTCGGAGGCCTCGGCGGCCGCCTTCTCGGCGCCCTCGCCCGAGGAGTTGTAGTGGAAGGCGACGTTCGCGCCCTCGCCGGCGAAACCGAGGCCCAGTGCCCGGCCCAGGCCCTGGCCCGCCCCGGTGACCAGGACGTTCTTGCCCGTCAGTTGCAGATCCATGTTCCTGCCTCTCAGATGGCTCGGAAGGTGCGGTTGCCGAAGGCGGTGACGACGCGGCCGAAGCGCAGGCCCGGGAAGTGGGCGCCGACGACGAGGTCGGTGGAGTCGGCGACCTCGTCGGCGAGCGCGTTGCGCACCGCGCCCGCGGCCACCGGGTCGACGTCGAAGACCGCCTCCCAGTCGCGCTCGCCCAACTCCACCACGGAGTGGACGACGTCGCCGAGCAGCAGCGCGCGCTCGTCACCGCTCGACACCACGTAGACGGTGGAGCCGGGGGTGTGGCCGGGCGCGGGGCGCGCGGTCAGGCCCGGGGCGAGGGTCACCTCGCCGTCGAAGACCTCCAGCTGCGGCTCCAGCGGCGACAGCTTGCGGACCGCGCCGGGCTCGGCGGTGGGCGAGGACACGAAGTGCGCCCAGTCGTCGGCGTGGACGCGGTAGGTCGCGTTCGGGAACACGACCCGCCCCTTCTTCGTGGCCCACCCGACGTGGTCGAAGTGCAGGTGGGTGAACACGACATCGGTGACGTCCTCGGGGCCCACCCGGTGCCCGCGCAGCGAGTCGAGCAGGCCCCCGCCCGCGTACTTCCCGTTGTCGATGGTGCCCACCCCGGCGTCGACGAGCACCGTGCGGTCACCGGTGCGGACGAGGAAGCCGCCGAGGGCGAGGGTCAGCACGCCGTCGGCGTCGAGGTGCTCGGCGTGGCAGGACCACGCGTCGGGCACACCCGGGCGGGTCAGCACCTCCGCGGCCGGTTCGCGGCCGGTGCCGTCGAGCACGGGCAGGACCTCGATCGACCCGATCCTCATCGGGCACCTCCCGGCTGCAGGACGGTGCGGACGCCGCGGCCCGCGGCGAGCTCGTCGAGCGCGGCGTCCACGTCGGTGAGTGTGCCGGTTCCGGTGACCAGCTGTCGCAGGTCGAGGTCCCCGGCCCGGACCCAGTCGAAGAAGCGCGGCATGTCGGCGGCGGCGTCGAGCGAGCCGGCCACGCAGCCGCGCAGCGTCCGGGCGAAGTGGAACAGCTCCAGCGCGCTGAACGACACCACGTCGTCCTTGCCGCCGATGCCGACCACCGTGGCCGACCCGCCGCGGCGGGTCATGGACCACATGTCGCGGATCGTGCGCGAGGACCCGACGCAGTCGAAGGCGGAGTCGGCGCCGCGTCCGTCGGTGAGCGCGCGCACGGCCTTCTTCGTGCCGTCGTCGGCCGGGAGGAAGTGCGTCGCCCCGGCGGCGAGCGCGAGCTCCGCCTTCTCGACGGTGCGGTCCACCGCGATGATCGTCGACGCCCCGACGAGCCGGGCGCCCTGGACGACCGACAGCCCCACCCCGCCGAGGCCGATGACCAGCACCGACGAGTCGTAGGGGACCTGCGCGGTGCTGACGACCGCGCCGACCCCGGTCGTCACCGCGCAGCCCAGCAGGGCGGCGTCCACGGTGTCGATGTCGTCGGGCACCGGGACGACGGCGCCGCGCGGCACCACGGTCTGCTCGGCGAAGGAGCCGACCGTGAGTCCGGGGTGGACGGGCTCGCCGTCCTGGGTGAGCGCGTACGGCTCGCCGGCGCGGGACGACCCGGTGACGCACAGGTGCGGCTCGTCGTGGGTGCAGTGGAAGCAGCGCCCGCAGGAGGTGATCCACAGCAGGACCACCCGCTGCCCGGCCCCGAGGTCGGTGACCCGCTCCCCCGTCTCGACGACCGTGCCGCACGCCTCGTGGCCCAGCACCGCGGGCAGCGGCTGGGCGAGCACGCCGCGGGCCAGCGACAGGTCGGAGTGGCACACGCCGGTCTGCTCGGTCCGGACCCGGACGTCGTCGGGCCCGACCGCCTTCAGCCGGATCGTCTCGACGGTCATCGGCTCGCCGACGGCCCGCAGGACGGCGGCGCGCACCTCGTGGGGGTAGGCGTCGACGTCCACGGAGGACGGCTGGGTCGTCGTCACCGCTGCACCGCCTTGATCTCGCAGACGTCGGCGATGCCGTGCTCGCCGATCTCGCGCCCGGTCCCGGACTGCTTGTACCCGCCGAACGGGGCGCCGGGGTTGAACGCGGCGCCGTTGACGTCGACCTGCCCGGTCTGCAGCCGGGCGGCGACGGCCAGCGCCGCCTCCCCGTCGGCTCCCCAGACCGCGCCGCCGAGGCCGTAGATGCTGTTGTTGGCGATGGCGACGGCCTCGTCGTCGGAGGTGGCGGCGAGGACGGCGAGCACCGGGCCGAACACCTCCTCCTGGGCGAGGCGGGAGTCGGGCTCGACGCGGGAGATCACCGTCGGCGAGACGTACCAGCCCCGCTCGGGCAGCGCGGCACCGCCGAACACGGTGACCGCGGACGCGCCGCCGGACGCCGGGTCGAGGTAGGACTCGACCTCCTTGCGCTGCTCGGCGGAGACCAGCGGCCCCAGGCGGGTGCCGGGCGCGTACTTCGCCGCGGCCGCGGCCGCCAGCTCCTCCACCCGCTCGAGCCGGTCGGCCGGCACGACGAGCCGCGACAGCGCGGTGCAGGTCTGGCCGCTGTTGAGGAAGCAGTTGGCCACGGTGATCTTGACGGCCGTGGCCAGCAGCTCGTCGTCGGCGTCGGCCAGCACCACGCTCGCCGACTTGCCGCCCAGCTCCAGGGTGACCCGCTTCAGGGTCTCCGCGGCCACCCCGGCGATCTGCCGCCCGACGGGCGTGGACCCGGTGAACGACACCTGGTCGACGCCCGGGTGCCGGGTGAGCAGGTCACCGACGGTCCGGCCGCTGCCCGACACCAGGTTGAACACGCCCGGCGGGAGCCCGGCGTCGTCGAACGCGCGGGCCAGCTCGAACGCGGCCAGCGGGGTGAGCCCGGCCGGCTTGAGCACCACCGTCGCCCCGGCGGCCAGCGCGGGCACCACCTTCACGACCACCTGGTGCAGCGGCAGGTTCCACGGCGTGATCGCCGCGACCACCCCGACGGGCTCGCGGCGGACGACCGAGTTGCCGATCTCGCTGGTGAAGGCGAAGCGCTCCAGGGCGTCGATCGTGGCGTCGATGACGGCGACGGGGGTGTCGACGTGCAGGGCACGGGCCACCTTCGGCGGCGCGCCGAGCTCGCGGGTGACCGTGGCGGCGAAGACGTCGGCGCGCTCCACGACGACGTCGCGGACCCGGCGCAGCACGGCGGCGCGCTCGGGCACGGGGGTGGCGGCCCAGGCGGGGAACGCCGCGCGGGCCGCCGCGACGGCGGCCTCGACGTCGTCGGTGGAGGCCTGCGTGACGACGCCGGTGACCTCCTCGGTCGCCGGATCCAGCACCTCGAGGTCGCTGCCGCCGCCGGGCACCCACCGCCCGTCGATGTAGAGCGCGGTCTCCCGCAGGACGTCGGTCATCGGGTCCCCTCCTCGGGGGTCGGCAGGACGAGGGTGAGGGCGAGCCCTGCGGAGCGGCGGCCGAGCAGCACGCCGACCAGCAGACCCAGCAGCGCGGTGGCGACGGGCAGTGCCCGCGTCAGCACGGCGCCGCTCCCGGAGGACAGGAGGTCGAGCGGCTCGACGTCGTCGATGCCGCGGGTGGCGGGCGCGGCGGCGGGCACCGGCTCCGTCGGCGCACCGGAGGCCATCTCCTCCTCCAGCCTCGCGGCGAACTGCCCCATCAGCTTCCCGCTGACGTCGGCGATCACCCCGCGGCCGAACTGGGCCACCCGGCCGGCGAGCTCCAGGTCGGTGTCGACGGTGACCCGGGTGCCACCGCCCTGCCCGGTCAACCGCAGGTCGATGGTGGCGGCGGCGTTGCCCTGCCCGCGGACGTCGCGGCCCTCGGCGCGCAGCACCGCGCGGTGGGCGGCGTCGTCGCGCTCGGCGAACCGGGCGACGCCCTCGTACTGCGCGGTCACCGGCCCGACCTTGATCTTCACGGCACCGCGGTGGTCGTCGCCGTCGACGCCGAGCAGGGCGGCCCCGGGGAGGCAGGGCGCCACCCGCTCGAGGTCGGTGATCACCTGCCACGCCCGGTCGACGGGCTGGGAGACGGTGAACGTGTGGGTCAGCTCCATGTGCGCTCCTCTGCTGGTCGGACCGGGGTCACAGCTGCTGCTGCAGCTGGAAGCGGAGGATCTTCCCCGAGCCGGTCCGCGGGATCCGGTCCACCTCGATGAGCTTCTCGGGCACCTTGAACGACGACAGCCGCTCGCGGGCGCGGGCCAGCACCGCGGCGTGGTCGAGGGCCCCGGGCCCGCGGGGCACGACGAACGCCACCGCGACCTCGCCGAGGTGGTCGTGCGGCGCACCGACGACGGCGGCGTCCCGGATCTCGTCGGAGGCGAGCAGCGCGTCCTCCACCTCGGCCGGGTAGATGTTCTCCCCGCCGCGGATGATCAGCTCCTTGGTGCGGCCGCTGATGCGGAGGTAGCCGTTCTCGTCGCGGCGGGCGAGGTCGCCGGTGCGGTACCAGCCGTCGACGAGGACGGCGGCGGTCGCCTCGGCCAGGTTGTGGTAGCCGGGCGTGACGTTCGGGCCCTGCACCCAGAGCTCGCCCTCCTCGCCCGGCAGGACGTCCCGTCCGCTCGCCGGGTCGACCAGGCGCACGCTGAGCCCGGGCAGCGGCAGCCCGCACGAGCCCATCACCCGCGACCCGGTCGGCCAGTTCATCGTGACCATCGTCGAGGTCTCGGTGATGCCGTAGCCGTCGAGCAGCGGCACGGCGAAGGCCTTCTCGAAGGCCTCGTTCACCGCCGCGGGCAGGATCGCGCCCGCCGAGATGCACAGGCGCAGCGCCGGGGCCCGCAGGCCGTCCGGCCCGACGCGGTCGAGCAGGTAGTGGAACATCGTCGGCACGCCGGGCAGGACGGTGACCTCGCCCTCCGGTCCGCCGCGGTGCAGGCGCTCCTGGACCTCCTGCACGGAGAACCGCGGCAGGATCCGCTCGCTCGCGCCGACCGCCGCCACCCCGAGCACGCACAGCACGAGGGCGTAGGAGTGGAACAGCGGCAGCGCGGAGAGCACCACGTCGCCCGGGCCGAGCCCGGCGATCGGGGCCCAGCACGCCGCCACCACCCAGAAGCAGCCGCGCTGGGTCAGGTGCACGCCCTTGGGGCGGCCCGTGGTGCCGGAGGTGTAGAGCATCCAGGCCACGTCGTCGAGCTCCAGGCAGTCGCGCGGCCCCTGGTCGGCCGGTGCGGCGAGCAGGTCCGCGTACCGGACCTCACCGTCGGCCGCACCGGCGCCGACGACGACCACGGCGAGCGGGCCGCCGCGCTCGGCGGCGAGCGCCCGCACCACGTCGAGGTGCGCGTCGTCGGTGATCACGACGCGGGCGCCGCTGTCGTCGAGGATGTGCGCGACCTCGGCCGTGGCCGCACCCGGGTTGGCGCACACCGCGATCGCCCCGGCCCGCGGGATCGCCAGGTAGGACTCGGCCACCTCCACCCGGTTGTCGAGGTGGAGCAGGACGCGGTCCCCGCGGTCGACGCCGAGGCCCTGCAGGTGGCCGGCGAGCCGGGCCGTCGAGACCGCGAGCTCGGCGTAGGTGACCGACCGCTCGTCGTCGACGAAGGCGAGGGTGTCCGGTCGCAGCCGGGCGTGCGCGTCGAGCGTCTCCGGCACCGTCCTGATCAGTTCCGTGTGCAGCACAGCGACCCCTCTCCGGTCAGTGGGTGGAGACCGTGGCCTGCTCGGAGCCCAGGCCGGTCTGGGAGCGGACCTGCAGCTCGTCGAAGGAGCGCGTGGCGCCGCGCTCGCTCGACAGCACCGACCCGAGCCAGCAGGCGAGGAAGCCCACCGGGATGGCCACGAGGGTCGGGTACTCGATCGGGTAGGGCGCCGCGGCGGCGCCGCCGGGCCAGACCGACGGCCCGAGCAGGATCAGCGCGATCGAGGTGACCAGGCCCGCGGTGATGCCCGCGATGGCCCCGGTGGTGGTGAAGCGGCGCCAGGTCAGCGCGAGCAGCAGGGCCGGGAAGTTGGCGCCGGCCGCGACCGAGAGGGCGAGGCCCACGAGGAACGCCACGTTGAAGTCCGGCCCCGCGAGCAGCGTGATGACGATCGCCACCCCGCCGATCCCGGCGGCGGCCCAGCGCGCGATGGCGGTCTCGTCGCCGGTCTCGCGGCCGCGGCGGACCACGTTGGTCCACATGTCGTGCGCGACCGCGCCGGACGCCGAGAGGACCAGACCCGCGACGACGGCCAGGATCGTGGCGAACGCGACCGCCGAGACGAACGCGGTGAACAGGTCACCGCCGACGGTGCCGGCCCCGCCGCCCAGGTGCTCGGCGAGCAGGGGCGCGGCCAGGTTCCCGCTCTTGCCGACCCCCTCGGCCGCCTCCGGGGGCAGCACGGCGCGGGCGCCGAAGCCGATGACGGCCGTCATCACGAAGAACGAGCCGATCAGCGCGGTGGCCCAGCCGGCCGAGGACCGCGCCCGCCGGGCGTCGGGCACGGTGAAGAAGCGGATGAGGATGTGCGGGAGCGCGGCCGTGCCGATCGCGAACGCGAGCGCCACCGAGACGGTGTCGAGGAACGAGCGCCCCGACCCGCCGGGCGCCAGGTAGGCGTCGCCCGCCGGGCTGTTCGCGGCCGCGGTCGTGAACAGCACCTCGAGGCTGAACCCGGTCTGCACGAGCACGCCGACGGTCAGGGCGAGGCCCGCGGACAGCAGGAGGACGGCCTTGATGATCTGCACCCAGGTCGTGGCGAGCATGCCGCCGAACACGACGTAGCCGAGCATCGCGACGCCGGTCAGGACGACCGCGGGCACGAAGTCCAGCCCGGTCAGGGCGCGGATCAGGACCCCGGCGCCGACGAGCTGCGCCACCAGGTAGATCACGGCGACCAGCACCGTCGACGCGGCGGTCGCGGCCCGCACCGGCCGCTCGCGCAGCCGGAAGGACAGGACGTCGGCGACGGTGTACCGGCCGGCGTTGCGCATCCGCTCGGCGAACAGCAGCAGGATCAGCACGAACGCCACCAGCGTGACCGACGGCATGATCCACCCGTCGAATCCGGACAGGTACATCAGCCCGGTGAAGCCCAGGAACGTGGCGGCCGACATCAGGTCACCCGCGATGGCCAGGCCGTTCTGCGGGCCCGAGATCCCGCGGCCGGCCGCGAAGAAGTCGGTGGCGGAGCTGGTGCGCCGGGACGCCCAGACGGTGACGAGCACCGTGACGCCCACGATCAGGGCGAAGGCCAGGAGCCGCGTCGTGTTCACGCCCGCACCGCCGCGAGCGCGACGACCCGGTCCTCGAGACCGGAGAAGTCGGTGCTCGACAGGCGCAGGTAGCGCCAGGTGAGGAACCAGGCGAGGACGAACTGGCTCAGGCCGAGCAGGAAGCCCACCGTCATCCCCGCCGCGACCACCGTGCCGGCGAGCTGCGGGGCGGCCCCGACGACGAGGAGGAACACGGCGAACCAGGTCAGGATCGCCACCGCCGCGGTCCGGACGAACCGTCCCCGGCGGGCCACCAGTTCCCCGAACTCGGCCGAGCCGTGGATCGCCGTCCAGTCGACGGTCGGCTCGGTGGGCGTCGGGTCGTCCTGGTGTCTCGTCATCGAGGGCTCCTCCGGCGGTCGGCGCTACTAGTTAACGCTCGTTAGTACGCGGACACTAGCTAACGCTCATTCGTAGGGCAAGGGTAGAGTCGGCCCCATGTCCCCGGCGCGCGTCGACACCGGCGCCCCCGACGTCCGGACGACGGTCACCTCCGACGCCGTGCTGGACGCCGCGCTCACCGTCTTCACCGCCCGCGGCTACCACGGCACCGCCCTCAGCCAGATCGCCGCCGACCTGGGGATCCGCACGCCGAGCCTCTACAACCACATGCGCTCGAAGCAGGAGCTGCTCGAGCGGATCGTCGAGCGGACGCTGGACGAGGTGCTCGCCGACTTCGAGCAGGCGGTGCACGGCGTCACCGATCCCGTGGAGCGCCTGCGCCGGGCGGTCCGCGTCTACGCCCTGCGCCACGCCACCCACCGCCGCGAGGCGCTGGTCGTCAACCGCGACACCGCGAGCCTGCCGGAGCCGGCACTGGGCCGGATGCGCGAGCGCCGCCGCGACCACGAGCGGGCGGTGCGGGCCGTCATCGCCGACGGCGTCGCGGCCGGCGTGTTCCGCGTCGACTCCCCCGCCCTCGCGTCCTTCGCGATCCTCGAGATGTGCGTGAGCATCGCGCGCTGGTTCCGCGAGGACGGCGCCCGCAGCGCCGAGCAGGTCGCCGACGAGTACACCGCCTTCGCGCTGCGGATCGCCGGCCACGTGGAGGGGGCCCCGGATGACCAGGACCGGTGAGCGGACGACGGTCACGAGCGACGCCGTCCTCGACTCCGCCCTCACGCTGTTCGCCGCGCTCGGCTACCACGGCACGGCGCTGAGCCAGATCGCCGGGGCGCTGGAGGTCCGCACCCCCAGCCTCTACAACCACATGCGCAGCAAGCACGACCTGCTGCTCACGATCGTGCGGCGCACCGTCACCGGCGTGCTCGACGACTTCACGGCGGCGACCGACGGCCTCACCGACCCCCGGGACCGGCTGCTCGCGGCCACCCGCGCCTACGCGCTGCGGCACGCGACGCACCGCCGCGAGGCGATCGTGGTCAACCGCGACACCTCCAGCCTCGACGAGCCGCACCGCTCGGAGATGCAGGCCCTGCGCCGCACGCACGACCACGCCCTGCGCGCGATCATCGAGGAGGGCGTCGCCGCGGGGCGGTTCTCGATCGACTCCCCCGCGCTCGGGTCGTTCGCCATCCGGGAGATGTGCGTCAGCGTCGCCCGCTGGTTCCGCGACGACGGGCCGATGACCGCGGAGCAGGTGGCCGAGGAGTACACCGGCTTCGCCCTGCGCATCGTCGGGGCGGAGTGACCCCGTCCGCGATCCTGCGGCCCCCGGGCGGGCGGTGTCGGACGTGTTCCTCCCGCAGGAGCGGCGCCGTAGAGTCCGCTCCATGGGTGCTCCGAGCGTGACCGTTCGCGGTCCGCGACCCCCGTCGGACCCGGGCGCCGCCGCAGGCGGTCGTCGACGGTGACCGACCCGGCAGTGCGGGCCGACCACGCCGCCGGGCCCTCGGTGTGGGCGCCGCTGCGGATCCGCGCGTTCCGGATGCTCTGGTTCGCCCAGCTGGGCAGCATGCTCGGCGTCTGGATGCAGACCGTGGGCGCGCAGTGGATCCTGGTCGGGGCCCCGGACTCGGCCGCGCTGGTCGCACTCGTCCAGGTGGCCACGACGCTGCCGATGCTGCTGCTCGCCCTGCCCGCGGGCGCGCTGGCCGACATCGTCGACCGGCGCCGGCTCCTGATCGCGGTCCAGCTGTTCCAGCTGGCGGTCGGCGCCGGCCTCACCGTGCTGACCGCGCTCGACCTCATGCCGCCCGCGTTGCTGCTGACCTTCACCTTCCTGCTCGGCTCCTGCGTGGCCGCGACCCTGCCCGCCTACCAGGTGATGGTGCAGGAGCTGGTGCCGCGCGAGCAGGTGCGCGCGGTGGCCTCGCTGGGCGGGGTCGCGGTGAACGGGGCCCGCGTGATCGGCCCCGCGCTGGCCGGCGTGCTGCTCGCCCAGGTCAGCGCGGCCGTCGTCTTCGCGGTCACCGCCGTGGCCGCGCTGGCCTTCGTGCTGGCGCTGACCGCGACCCGCAGGCCACCGGCCGACGGCGCGCTGCCGCCCGAGCGCTTCGCCAGCGCGATGCGCGCCGGCGGGCGCTACGTGCGCAACTCGCCCGTGGTGCGGCGGATGCTGCTGCGGGTCGTGCTGTTCGTGCTCCCCGGTGCGGCGATCTGGGCGCTGCTCCCCGTGGTGGCCGACGAGCTGCTCCGCACCTCCTCCACCGGCTACGGCCTGCTGCTGGGCGCTCTCGGCGCCGGCGCCGTCCTCGGTGCCGCGGTGCTGCCGCGGGTGGGCGGGCGGCTCTCGCCCAACCAGCTGCTCGTCGTGTCCGGGCTGCTCTTCGCCGGGTCGCTGCTGGCCTGCGTCTCGGTGACCGACCTGCTCGTGCTGGCCGCGCTGCTGGTACCCGCCGGGATGGCCTGGCTCTCCGTCCTGATGGGCATCACCGGGTCGCTGCAGGTGTTCCTGCCCGGCTGGGTGCGCGCCCGCGGGCTGTCGATGTTCAACGTCGCCTTCGCCGGGTCGCAGGCCGCCGGTTCCCTGCTGTGGGGGGTGGTCGCGCAGTGGTTCGGGCTGGTCCCGGCGTTCGTCGCGGCGGCCGTGCTGATGGCCGCAGGTGCCGCGACGGTGCGGATCTGGCCGCTCCCCGACGTCGCGGACTGGGACCGGAGCTCGATGGTCTACTGGCCCGAACCCGAGCTCACCTACCGACCGGACCCGCAGGAGGGCCCGGTCCTGGTCACCGTGCGCTACGTCGTGCCCCCCGAGCACGAAGCGGAGTTCCTCGACGCCATGGAGCTGGTGCGGCTGGGTCGCCTGCGCACCGGCGCGTCGAGCTGCACGCTGTACCGCGACGGAGCCGACCCGTCGACGTTCGTCCTGGTCGCGCAGTTCCCGACCTGGGAGGAGCACCTGCGCCAGCACACCGGTCGGCTCACCGGAACCGACCGGGAGCGCGAGGAGCGGGCCAACGCGCTGTCCGTCGAGGAGCCCGAGGGCGCGCACCTGTTCCACGCCCACCTGGACGGGGAGCAGCGGTAGGCGGTCGCCGATCCGGACCTCAGCCGAGCTCCAGCCCCTCGACCGGGAGCCGTTCCAGCCCGCGGACGACATTGTTCAGGTGGCGGACCGGCTCGCCGAGGTGGAAGCGGCGCACCCGCCCGGCCAGCGCCGCGATCACGGACTGGGCCTCGATGCGCGCGAGCGCCTGCCCGGCGCAGGTGTGCGTCCCGTAGCCGAAGCTGAGGTGGTCGACGGGGTTCCTGGTCACGTCGAAGCGGTCGGGGTCGGCGTAGTGCCGCTCGTCGCGGTTGCCCGAGCCGTACAGCAGCAGGACCTGGGAGCCGGCGGCGATCGTGGTGCCGTCGATCTCGACCTCGGTCGTGACCCGGCGCCCGAACCCCTGGACGGGGGCGTCGTGGCGGAGGACCTCGTTGAGCGTGCTCGGCACGAGGCCGGGATCGGCACGGACGAGGTCCCACTGCTCCGGGTGCGTGGCGAGGAGGTGGACGGCGTTCGCGATGGCGTTGATCGTGGTGTCGAGCCCGGCCGCGGTGTAGGCGGACAGGAGCGGGATGCACGACTCGGGCGCGATCCGCCCCTGGTCGGCGGCCGTGAAGACGGCCCGGCCCATGCTCCCCTCCGCCAGGTCCTCCGCCCGCAGCGTGCCGAGCCAGCCGAACATCTCGCCGATCGCGCCCAGCCCGGCGGCGGTCCTGCCGTTCATGGGCCCGAAGACGGTGAAGGTCGCGTCCGCCCAGCCGAGCATCTTCGGGCGCACCTCGTCGGGGATGCCGATGAGGTCGAACACCACGGAGAACGGGAAGGCCACGGCGAGGTCGGTGACCGCGTCGAAGGCACCCTGCTCGATCATGGCCTCGACGAGCCGGTCGGCCCGGTCGGCGATCCCGGCCTGCAGCGGCCGGACGGCGCGCGGGCCGAGCTGCTCGGACAGCACCGCGCGCAGCGCGTCGTGCAGCGGCGGGTCGCTGGCCAGCACGGAGCCGACGAGCATCTGGTTGACCGGCTCGTTGAGGGCGATCCCGCTGGAGGAGAAGGTCGCCGGGTCGCCGAGCGCCCGCCGGACGTCGGCGTACCGCGGGACCGCCCAGACGTCGAGCGCGCTCAGGTGGACGGCCCCTCCGCGCTCGCGCAGGTCGCGGTAGACGGGGTACGGGTCGACGAGGACCTCGTCGCTGAACAGGTCCACGTCCGAGTGGGGGGTGCGGGTGAGCGTCATCGGTCTGCCTCCGGGTCAGGTGCCGGCCGGCTCGGGCTGCGCGGGGGCGCGGAGCCGGCCGATCGGGGTGCGTCGGTGGACGGCGCAGCAGGGCGCTGCCGGCCCACGGTTCGTCGTCCGGTGGTGGGCGGGACGGCGCTCGAGCCCGGTCACGCGCTCACCCTGAGCGCGGCCACGGGGCACACGCGGACCGCGGCCTCCGCCGCGTCGGACGACTCCGGCGGCACGTCGGCGCGGTCCAGGACCAGCTCGCCGTCGTCGTCGAGGTGCATCAGGTGCGACGCCTCCTCGACGCAGAGCCCGTAGCCCTCGCACCGGTCCCGGTCAACGGACACCCTCACGGCAGCTCCCTCGCTCGTCGTCCGATTAAAGACCCGAACCTTTCGGGTTGATCCCGGTATGGTCAGCGAGCAGGCCCGCACTGTCAACCGTGCGGGCCGAAATACCCGGATGCTTTCCCCGGGCCGTCGCGCGCGTCCGGCGGTGCGAGGGAGACCCGTCGAGGCGGCGCGGCGATCGTCAGGAGCGCTACGTCAGGGTCGTGGGCGGGGCCGTGGTGGCGCGGTCTCGGTGATCACCGGGCCCCCGCCGTCGCATGATCGTCAGCTGGGCAGCTTCTGCGTCGCTCAGCGGCGGAAAGCCTGCCCAGACCGTGATCATGAGGCGGCGCCGGCGGGGTCGTGGGATGGGCGAGCCGAGTCGGTGGTGCGCACCGGTTCGCGTCCGCCGGTGCGAGGGAGACCGTCGAGGCGGCGCGGCGATCGTCAGGAGTGTGACGTCAGGGTCGTGGGTGGGGCCGTGGTGGTGCGGTTCCGGTGATCACCGGGCCCCCGCCGTCGCGTGATCGTCAGCTGGGCAGGCTCTGCGTCGCTCAGCAGCGGAAAGCCTGCCGAGACCGTGATCATGAGGCGGCGCCGGCGGGGTCGTGGGATGAGCGACGGGCCGAGCCGGCGGCCGCGCACCGGTGCGCGTCCCGCGCGCGTCCGGCGGTGTACGGGAGACCGTCGGGTGCGCCGGTGGCGATCGTCAGCTGTCCCCGCCCTTCGGCGAGGTCAGCGCGCGGTGCGCCTCGACCGCACGCGACGTCCGCGGCACGTCGCCCGCCGTGATGGCCGCGACGAGCTCGGCGTGGACGTCGACCCGTGTGCCCAGGTACGCCGCGTCGTCGGCGGTGTCGGCGTCCGGCCGGCTGGGCAGGCCCTCGACCTGGGCCATCGTGCCCAGGTAGACGCTCCGGGCGATCTCGTTCGGGGTGATCTCGGCGATGCGCCGGTGCAGCTCCCAGTTCGCCTGCAGGAAGTCGGCCCGGGACGTGGCCCGCTCCCGCATCGACGCCATGATCGCGTCGAGGTCACGGACGTCGCGATCGGTGCGGTGCAGTGCCGCGTCGACGTCGATCAGCTCCTCGAGGGCGTCCCGGACCGCGAGCGCGTCCCTGACCCGCGCGGGGTCCTGGGACACCGACAGCAGGGTGTGGCGCATCCGCACCACCGCGGCGGGCTGAGCGACGAACAGGCCACCGCTGCGGCCGAGCCGGACGTCGACGGCTCCGCGCTCGGACAGCAGCCGCGCCGCCTCGCTGATGGTCGCGCGGCCGAGCCCGGTCTGCTCGCGCAGCTCGTCCATCGTCGCGATGCGACTCCCCTCGGTGAGCTCGCGCTCGACGATCCACCGCTCGATCTCGGTGGCCAGCGACTGGGCCCGCGTCTGCGGCACGGAAAACACCCGACCACTTTACGACGGGGGGCTTGACATCGGGGCCGCGCCGTCGAAAGATCTCAAAAGACCCGAAGGATTCGTGGGTTTCACTGCGATGGCGCGTGAACAGGAGCAGCATGAGTGACACCACCGACGTCGTCGTCGTCGGCTTCGGCCCGGCCGGGGAGATGCTCGCGTCCCTGCTGGGCCGGCACGGCCACCGGATCGTCGTGCTCGAGAAGTTCCCGGAGCCCTACGGGCTCCCCCGGATGAGCACCCTCGACGGGGAGGTCGCGCGGCTGCTCCAGCACGCCGCGGACCCGGCGGAGGCGCTCGCGGAGTCGCTGCCGGTGCGCACGGTCGAGATCTGGGGCTCGGACGGCAAGCAGAAGGGCCGGTTCGACTGGGACTACAAGCGCGGCGGCCACTGGTCGCACCTGACGCTGCACCAGCCGAACATCGAGACGGCGATGGGGCGGCGCATCGCGACGTTCCCGAACGTCGACGTCCGCTGGGGCACGAGCGTCGTGGACCTGCGCGCCGACAGCACCGGGTACACGGTCACGACGTCCGGCGGGGACAGCGTGACCGCCCGCTACGTGATCGGCATGGACGGCGCGAGCGGCTTCGTGCGCGACGCCGTCGGGATCGACGTCGAGGTCATCCACCACCACGACGACCGCTGGATCCTCACCGACTACGACGTGGTCGAACCCCTGCCCCGGGGCCTGGAGAACCGGTGCTACTTCGACCTCGACTTCGAGCAGCCCTACTTCTGGGGTCCGAACGGAGCCGGGCGGGTCCGGTCGGACGTGCGGATGCTCCCGGGTGACGACGGGCAGGTCGAGGCCGCCGAGGAGCGCGGGCTGGAGTTCCTGGAGCGGCGGGTGGGCATCCCGCGCCGGCACGTCCGGCAGACCCGGCGGAAGCTCTACACCTTCCGCAGCCAGATCGCGGGCGCGATGCGGAAGGGCGACGTGTTCATCGGCGGCGACTCGGCCCACGCGATGACCCCGTACATGGGGCAGGGCGCGTGCACCGCCATGCGCGACGCGGCCAACCTGGCGTGGAAGCTCGATCTCGTGCTGCGCGGCGTCGCGCGGGACGCGCTGCTCGACACCTACGAGGCCGAGCGCCTCCCGCACTCGCGCTTCTTCGTGGAGGGCTCGCTGGCCGCCTACAAGATGGTCAACCCCGCCACGACCGAGGAGGCCGCGGCCCGCGACGGCTACCTCGAGGCGACCGGTGGCGACGTCACGCCCCCGATCCCGCCGCTGCGCGGGGGGGTCCAGCACCGCCTGCCCGACGGCGACTACGGCGCGCAGGCCGGGGAGGTCGCGATCCAGGGCGTGGTGCGCATCGGCGAGCGCCAGGGCCTGCTGGACGACCTGGTCGGCCACGGCTTCCACATCGTCTCCACGCTCCCGCTGGAGGACCTCGTGGGCCCGGAGCGCCACGCCCGCCTCGCCGAGCTCGGCGTCCGGGTGATCCACCTCGGCGACGGCCGGGTGGAGGACGTCGAGGGCGCCTACCGCGACTTCCTCGCCGAGCACGGCGCCACGACCCTGCTCTCCCGGCCCGACACCTACCTCTTCGGGCTGGCGGACGGCCCGGACCGGTCGCTCGCGCTGATCGACGACCTCCTCGCGCAGATCCCGGCTCCGGCCCGGGTGCCCGCGTGACCGTGGCCGTCGCGGCGACGCGCACCCACGAGTTCGCCCCCGGCCTGCGGCTGGAGGTGCACCGGCCACCCGGCCGGTCCCCCGGCACCGTCGTCTACCTGCACGGCGGCGGGTTCGTCACCGGCGACCGGACCACGGACCGGGAGCGGATCCGGGCACTGGTCGCGCACGGGCTGACCGTCGTGGCGCCGGACTACCGCCTCGCCCCCGCCGCGACGTTCCCCGCCCCGGTGGACGACGTGCGGGCCGCCGTCGACTGGGTCCGCGCCCACCCGGACGAGACCGGCGCCACCGACGGCGCGGTCGCGCTCTGGGGCGCGTCCGCGGGCGCCGTGCTCGCCGCCCTCGCCGCACTGTCCGGCCCCACCGCCGTGCAGGCGGTCGTGTCCTGGTTCGGCTTCAGCGACATCTCGACGTACTCCGCACGCAGCCCGCTGGAGGCGGCGCTGCTGCCTCCCGGTGGCCCCGCGCACGCGCTGCTGGGCGTCGCCGATCTCGCCGCGGCGCCCGACCTGGTCCGGGAGGCGAGCCCGGTCAGCCACGTCCGTGCCGCCGCCCCGCCGTTCCTCATCGCGCACGGCGACCGGGACCGCATGGTCGACATCGCCGAGAGCAGGCGGCTGCACGACGCACTGACCCGGGCCGGGGCCCGCAGCACGCTGCTGGTGCTCGGCGGGGCGGGGCACGAGGATCCTGCCTTCGACGACCCGAGCAGCATCGCCGTCACCGCGGCGTTCCTGCGCAGCCACCTGCAGACGACGACGCGAGGAGACCGACATGAGTGACCACAGCCTGGCCGACGCCCGGGTCGAGGACCGCGCGCTGATCGCGGCGGTGATGCACCGCTACGCCGCGATGGCGAAGGAGGAGGCCGATTTCACCGGTATGGCCGTCCTCTACACCGGCGACGCCACGATCCGCTTCCCCGACGGGCTCGAGGTCGGGCCGCACGAGATGGCCAAGGTCGTCCGGGGCAACGAGCCGACGGCGATCCGGCACCACGCCACCACGATCGACATCGCGTTCACGGGTGACACCGAGGCGCAGGTCAGCACGATGTACCTCGCCGTCACCGACGAGGCCGCGCCCGACCACTGGGGCCGGTGGGAGGACCGCTTCGTCCGGCAGCCCGACGGCCGCTGGCTGATCAGCGACCGCTCGATCGTCGTCGACGGCGCGGCCCCCGGTGGCTGGCTCGCCCGCCAGTACGGGGGCGGCTGATGCGGATCACCGGGTACGAGCACGCCGGCACGGTCCACGTGGCCGCGCGGGACGGCGAGGAGCTCATCGCCCTGGGCCCGGTCGAGGCCTTCTGGCAGGACCCCTACCGGGCGATCGAGGACGGCCTGCGAGCCGACACCCGCCTCCCGGCGGGGAGCGTGCGGCCAGCGCCGCCGGTCAGGCCGTCGGCCCGCATCCTGTGCGTCGGCCTGAACTACCGGGAGCACGCGGCGGAGGGACCGTTCGACGTCCCCGAGCACCCGACGATCTTCGGCCGCTGGACGGCGTCGCTGGCCGTCGGCGGCACGCCGGTGCAGGTCCCCGTCGACGAGGCGGGACTCGACTGGGAGGCCGAGGTGATGGTCGCGGTGGGCCGCCCGCTGAGCTGCGCCGCGCCGCACGAGGTCGAGGCCGCCGTGTTCGGCTACGCCGCGTTCAACGACATCACCGCGCGGCGCGCCCAGAAGCTCACCACCCAGTGGACGCTCGGCAAGAACGCCGACCGCAGCGGACCCATGTCCGACCTCGTCACCCGCGACGAGGTCGGCGAGCTGGGGCGGCGGAAGGTGGTCAGCCGGGTCAACGGCGAGGTCATGCAGGAGTCCACCACCGACCAGATGATCTTCAGCGTCGCCGACGTCCTCTCCTTCATCAGCCGGACCTTCACCCTGGCGCCCGGCGACCTGGTCGCGACCGGCACCCCGGCCGGGGTGGGTTACGCGCGCACGCCCCCGAGGCTGCTGCAGCCCGGCGACGTCGTCGAGGTCGAGGTCGAGGGCATCGGCGCCGTCAGCACCCCCGTCAGCCACCGCACCACCTGAGAGGCCCCCGTGCGAGTCACCGCTCTGTCCGACGCCGAGCCGTTCGAGTCCCCCGGTCACGACGGGGTCGCCCCGCTGTGGGTGCAGGGCGGGCCGGCGACGCCCGTCGACCGGTTCACGGTCGTCCTCTCCCGCTACGAGCCCGGCGGCCGGGCCGCACCGGCGGTCCAGCCCGCGGAGACGGTCTACGTGCTGCTCTCCGGCGCGCTCGCGTTCGAGAGCGCGGATCGCCGCGTCGTGGCCGGGCCGCACGACACCGTGCACTTCGCGCAGGGCGAGACCCGCGCCGTGACGAACGAGGGCGACGTCCCGGCGAGCATGCTGGTGATCAGGGCGAGGTCGTGATGGCGGACGACGTGCTGCACCACCCGCCCCGCAACCGGCCGATCGACGGAGACTTCGACCCGACCGCCGTCACCTTCGCCGCGATGGCGCTGTTCGACCACCTCACCGCCGAGCAGCGCGCCCGGATCGTGCTGCCGCTGGACGACGAGAACCGCACGCACTGGAACTTCCTGCCCGAGTCCGGCCGCGTCGGACTCCCGCTGCGCGACATGACCGACGCCCAGCGCTACCTCGCCCACCGGCTCGTCGCCCAGAGCACCTCGCTGACCGGCTACGCGAAGGCGATCCAGGTGATGAGCCTGGAGCACGTGCTGCGCGAGCGGGACGTCGACGTCTTCGGGCACGTCGCGGCGCACTTCCGCGACCCGCACGGCTACTTCCTCACCTTCTTCGACCAGCCGCAGCCGGACCGCCACTGGGGGTGGCGGCTGGTCGGGCACCACCTCTCGCTCAACGTCACGGTCATCGGCCAGGACCGCATGGCCGTGACGCCGTTCCTGCTCGGCGCCGAGCCCGCGCGCATCGGCCCGTTCCGCGTGCTCGGCGAGGAGGAGGACCGGGCGTTCCGCCTGCTCGACGCGCTCGACCCGGCCCAGCGCGCGACCGCGACGGTCCACCCGGTGCCGCCGCCGGACTTCGCCACCCGCTGCGTCCCGGTGATCGGCGCCGAGGAGTGGCCCGACGTGCACGGCGTCGGCCGCCGCGACGCGATGATCACCGACGCCGACCGCGCCGCGCTGCGCTACGTCCGCGGCGCGCCGCGCGGGCTCCCCCGGTCGGCGATGACCGCGAGCCAGGCGGGCGCGTTCGACGAACTGCTCGCCTCCTTCCTGGGCAACGTGCGGCCGGCGCAGGTGGGCCGCGAGATGGACCGGATCCGCGCGGCCGGGCTCGACGACCTGCACCTCGTCTGGGCGGGCGGCCACACCGTCGACGTCCCGCACTACTTCCGCATCGAGGGCCCGGTCACCCTCGTCGAGTTCGACAACACCGAGGACGACGCGAACCACGTGCACGCGGTGTGGCGGGACCCGACCAACGACTTCGGCGTCGACGTGCTGGCCGAGCACCGGGCCGCCCAGCACCCCACCGACCGGCACCGGGCCGACCGGCACCGCGGCCCCGCCGAGCCGGAGCGGCCGACCGATGGGTGAGCCGGACGACGACCGGCCGGGACCGCTCGCGGGCGCGCTGGTGCTCGACCTGTCCCGCGCGCTCGCCGGGCCGCACGCCGCCATGCTCATGGGCGACCTCGGCGCCCGCGTGATCAAGGTGGAGATCCCCGGCGGCGGGGACGAGAGCCGGGGCTGGGGTCCGCCGTTCGTCGGCGACGACGACGACCGGGTCGCCACCTACTTCCTCGCGGCGAACCGCAACAAGGAGTCGGTCGCGCTGGACCTCAAGGACCCCGCCGACCGGGCGGTCCTCGACGACCTCGTGGCCGACGCCGACGTGCTGGTGGAGAACTTCCGGCCCGGCGTGCTGGAGCGGCTCGGGCTGGGGCCGGACGTACTCCTGGCCCGCAACCCGGGGCTGGTCGTGCTCTCGATCACCGGCTTCGGTCACGACGGGCCGGACGCGCACCGCCCGGGCTACGACCAGATCGCGCAGGGCGAGACCGGGCTCATGTCGCTGACCGGCTCCGGCCCGGACGACCCGCAGCGGATCGGGGTCCCGATCTGCGACCTGACCGCGGGCGTCAACGGGGCGACCGGGGTGCTCGCGGCCCTGCTCGAACGCACCCGCACCGGCCGCGGGCAGGTCGTCCGCACCTCGCTGCTCGCCGCCGGCGTCGGCCTGCACGCCTTCCAGGGCACCCGCTGGACGGTCGGCGCGGAGCTCGGCCGGGCGACCGGCAACCACCACCCGACCATCGCCCCGTACGGGCTGTTCGCGTGCAAGGACGGCAGCGTCCAGATCGCCGCCGCCAACGAGGCGCTGTGGCGGCGGCTCGCCGGAGCGTTCGCACTCCCCCAGGACGATCCGCGCTTCGCCACCAACGCCGACCGCGTGGCCCACCGGGCCGACCTCACCCGCGTGATCGAGCGCGCGTTCGCCGACCGGACGGCGGCGGAGCTCCTCGCCGACCTCGACCGGCTCGGGGTGCCCACGGGCGCCGTCCGCACCCTGGACGAGGTCTACGCGTGGGAGCAGGTGGCGAGCCAGCGCCTCGTCGTGAGGGTGGACCACCCGACCGCCGGCCCGATCCGCCTCCCCGGCCCCGTCCTGAGGTTCTTCGACGCCGACGGCACCGAGCGCACCCGCACGCGCCACACGGCACCACCGCTGCTCGACCAGGACCGCCGCGCGATCCGCAGCCGGGCCGAGGGGGGCGGCGGCTGACGGGTCATCGCTCGCTCCCGGTACCGGTGTTCCCCGCGACGTCGATGACTCCCCGCTGGTGCAGCCCGCCGATCTCGGCGCTCGTCAGGTGGAGTGCCTCGGCGAGGACCTCGGCGGTCTCGCGGCCGAGCGCGGGCACCCGACCCACGGGCCCGTGGTCGCCGTCGAGGCGCAGCGGGGACCGCGCGGTGATCGCCTGCTCGCCGCCGGGCAGGGTGATGTCGGCCAGCACCGGATGGTTCCCGGCGCCGTGTGCCGCCACGATCTCGGGCATCCGCCGGTAGCGACCCCACAGCACCCGGGCCCCGTCGAGCTCCTCGCTGACCCGTGCGACGTCCCGGTCCGCGAACCAGGGTCGGATGATCGCGGCGATCGTCTCCCGCAGCCGGTAGCGCTCGGCCTCGTCGTCCAGGTCCGCCCCGAGCGCCGCGGCCAGCGCTCCGAACACCTCGGTGGTGCCGGTGACCTGCTGCAGCGCGGTCCACTGCCCCGGGGTCAGCGCCACGACCATCACCCGCGTCCCGTCCCGGCACTCGACGTCGACACCGAAGCTGCCGTAGACGTGGTTGCCGTGCCGGGGACGCTCACGGCCGCGGTCCGCGGCCTCGGAGAGCCAGCCGAGGTTCGCGACGCCGGCCAGGGCGACGTCGGCGAGCGCCAGCTCGAGGAACCGTCCCCGTCCGGTGCGGTCGCGCTCGTGGAGCGCGGCGAGCACACCGGCGGCCACCGTCATGCCCGCCGCGAGGTCCCAGGCGGGGAAGACGTGGTTGACCGGCGCGGACAGCCCTTCGGGTCCGGTGATGGTCGGGACGCCGGCCTCGGCGTTGACCGTGTAGTCCACCGCCGGCCGACCGTCGGGATGGCCCTGCAGCCGCAGGTGGATCAGGTCGACGCGGCGCTCCCGGAGCCGCTCCGGATCCATCCACCGCCGCCCCACCACGTTGTCGACGAGGATGCCGCGGCCGGGTCCGGGCGCGGTGATGAGGGCGAGGACGAGCTCGCTGCCCTCCTCGGAGCGCATGTCGACGGCCACCGAGCGCTTGCCCGTGTTCAGCGACGCCCAGTAGTAGCTCGCACCGCCCGGCGCGACCGGCCAGCGGTGCAGGTCGCTCCCGCCGCCGAGCGGGTCGATCCGGACCACGTCCGCGCCGAGCTGAGCCAGGGTCATCCCACCCGTGGGGCCCGCGACGAAGCTCGCGCACTCGACGACGTGCAGATCCGCCAGGGGCCCGGTCACACCTCCACCTCTACAGGATGGAACCGGACCTCGGGGGGGTTCGGCCGCGCGTGCGGCGCACATCGCTCCCGTCATGGGGCACCTCCTGCTGCCGGGACCAGGACCGCTCGTCCGACGACCCGGCCGTCGGCGAGATCGCGGAACGCACGGGCGACGTCGTCGAGGGGGTACGGGGTCACCAGCGGGGTGACCCGGCCCTCCGCGACCATCGCCAGCGCGTCGGCGAACGTGGACATCGGCGTCGACCCGGAGCCGGTGATCACCGCGTCCCTGCCGAGGACGAAGGCGGGATGCACGCGCAGCGGTGCGGAGCCGACCTGCCCGGTCAGCACGTAGCGGCCGCGGTCGGCGAGGGCGCGGAAAGCCTGTCGGAAGACGTCGGGATGGCCCACGTTGTCGAGGACGACGTCCGCCCCGTGCCGCCGGTGACCTCGAGGACCGCCTGCCAGGCCCCGTCCCCGGCGACGACGTCCTCGTGCGCGCCCAGCTCGCGCAGGCCGTCGGCCTTGTCGGGATCGCCGGTCAGTGCGACCACCCGGGCACCGAGCGCGGCTCCGACCTGGACGCCGTGCAGACCCAGCCCGCCGCCCGCCCCTGTGACCAGCACCGTCTCCCCCGGCCGCAGCCCTGCACGGGTGCGCAGCGCCTGCAGACCGGTGCCCACCGCGCACGCCACCACCGACGTGGCGACGATGTCGAGCTCCGGCGGCACGGTCAGCAGCGACGTCGCGCGGAGCACGGCGTACTCCGCGTACCCGCCGTAGGTGAAGCTGCGCTCCGGGCACCTCAGCTCGTCGCCGGACGTGCATCGGGCGCAGTGCCCGCAGGTCGCGAACTGGGCCGTGGCGACCCGGTCGCCCGGGACGACCCGGGTCACGCCGGCGCCGGTCTCGACGACGATCCCGGAGATCTCGTGGCCGAGCACGGCGGGCAGTGGGATCTCGAGCAGGCCGGCCCGGTCGGCCTGGTCGTGCCCGCAGACGCCGCAGGCGACCACCTGCACGAGCACCTCACCCGCACCCGGGCGGGGCCGGTCGACCTCGGCCAGGTCCACGGCACCGGGCCGGCCGGGGCGGTTCAGGACCGCGGCGCGCACGCGATCACCTTCCCCGGGTTGAGGATCCCGTGCGGGTCCAGCGCCTGCTTGATCGCGACGTGCACGGCCAGGACGGGCGCGGGCAGCTCGCGCACCAGGCCTGCGCGCTTGAGCAGGCCGATGCCGTGCTCCCCTGTCACGGTCCCGCCCAGGCCGAGCGCGGCGTCGAGGACCTCCTCGAAAGCGGTCTCGGCCCGGTGGCGCGCGTCGTCGTCGCCCGTGGGCACGACGAAGACGGGATGCAGGTTGCCGTCGCCGGCGTGGGCGACGGTGGCGATCCGGACGTCGTGGCGCCGTCCGATCTCCTCGATCCGGGCGAGCATGTCCGGGACCGCACCGCGGGGGACGCACACGTCCTCGGTGAGCACCTGGCCGAGCCGTTCCAGGGCGGGGTGGGCGAGCTTGCGGGCGGAGAAGAGGGCCTCGGCCTCCTCGTCGTCGGTCGAGGAGGCCGCCCAGGTGGCGCCCGCCCCGGTGAAGCAGGCCAGGAGCTCCTCCGCCTCCCGCTCACCGGCGTCACCGGGGGCGTCGGTCCGGCCGAGGAGAACGGCGTCGGCCTCGGCCGACAGGCCCATGTGCTTCCACGCGTCGACCGCGACCAGGGCGTGCCGGTCGATCAGCTCCAGCGCGGACGGGGTGAGCCCCGCCTCGGCCACGGCGGCGACGGCACGGCCTGCCGCGGCCAGGGACGGGAAGTACCCGGCGACCGTGCGCTCGGGGTCTCGGGCCGGCCGCAGCCGCACGGTGACCTCGGTGATCACGCCGAGGGTGCCTTCGGACCCGACGAGCAGCCCGGTCAGGTCGTACCCCGCGACGCCCTTGGCGGTCCGCCGCCCGATCCGGACCAGTTCGCCGGTGCCCGTCACCAGCTGCAGACCGAGGACGTAGTCCCGGGTCACTCCGTACTTCACGCAGCAGAGGCCGCCCGCGTTGGTCGCGACGTTGCCCCCGATGGTCGACCACGGCGCGCTGGCCGGGTCCGGTGGGTACCAGAGGCCCCGCTCGGCGCAGGCCGCGCGCAGGGCGTCGTTGACGACGCCCGGTTCGACGACGGCGAGCCGCTCGACGGCGTCGATCTCCCGGATCGCGGTCATGTGCTCGGTGCTGAGCACCACGCAGCCCTCGACCGCGTTCGCGCCGCCGGACAGTCCGGTCCCCGCCCCGCGCGGCACGACCGGGACGTGATGACGCAGGCAGGCCTGCACGACCTGCTGCACCTCCACCGCGGTCCGCGGCCGCACCACGCAGACCGGGCGGCCGGCCTCGGCCCGCGGCGCCTCGTCGCGGCGGTAGGGCGCCACGACGTCGGGATCGACGAGCACCCGTCCCTGCGGCAGCTCCGCGCGCAGGTCGTCGACGACGGTGGCGGTCAGCACGGCTCCCCCGTCGTCACCGGCGCGCGGAACCGCGTGTCCGGCAGGCCGGTGCGGAGCGGGGCGAGGTGCCGCAGCGCGGCGAGGATCTCCGCGGGCCCGGCCGCGGCGTCCACGAGCGGGTGCACCGCGACGTGATCGGCTCCGGCGTCGAGGTGGGCGCGCAGCCGCTCGGCCACGGCGTCCGGGTCGCCGTGCGCGACGAGGTCGTCGACGAGCCGGTCGCTGCCGGAACCCGCGAGGTCGGCCTCGTCGTAGCCGAGGGCCGCCAGGTGGGCGCGGTAGTTGTGCAGCCGCAGGCGGGTGGCGACGTGCGCCCGGGCGGTCCCGCGGGCCCGGTCGGGATCGGTGCCGACGACGACGGCCTGTTCGGGGGCGAGGAAGGCCGCCGGTCCGATCCGTTCGCGCACCGCCGCGGTGTGTGACGGCGGGACGAAGAAGGTGTGCACACCCGCGGCGCGGTCCCGGCCGAGCTCCTGCATGCGCGGCCGGAGCGCGGCGAGCACCCGTGGCACGGGCCGAGCGGACAGCGGGCCGCGGTAGGGCTTGGTGTCGAGCACGTCGAGGTACTCGCGCAGCGCCGTGAGCGGACGGTCGTGGCCCTGTCCCCGCCCCGCCTCGGCGTGGCTCGCACCCAGACCGAGCACGAAGCGGCCGGGGTGGGCCTCGCCGAGGGTCTGCGCGGCGCAGTCGGTGGCGATGGCGTCCCGACCCCAGATCGTGGCGATGCCGGTGGCCACGACCAACCGCTCGGTCCCGGCGAGCAGCAGCCCGGCATGGGTGAAGACCTCCTTGTGGGCGGGCGACTCCCCGATCCACAGCGCGCCGTAGCCCATGCTCTCGATCTCCGCGGCGATCCGGCGGGCGTCGGTGGCGGGGAGTTCGGCCAGGGCCGCGAGCCAGACCCCGACGGGTCCGACCCGCGCGGCCAGCTCCCGGCCGCTCACGTCGTCACCGGACCGAACTCGGGCAGGACCACCCCGTCGTCGACCGCGCGGAACGACACCGCGACCGGGCCGCCGATCTCCGGGTCGGTCCCGCCCGCCCAGGTCGTGGTCAGCCGGGGCCCGCTGTCGAGATCGACCTGGACCACGGTGTAGGGGACGACGTCGCCCGTGAAGTACTGCTTGTGGAAGCGGACCCAGGCGTTGACGGTCCCGGTGCCGCGGTCGGTGACCCATCCGAGGTCGCGGCCGAAGTCGCGCGGGCAGACCGGCCCGGGTGGCCAGAACTCCTGCCCGCAGGTGTGGCAGACGGGGATGCGGAGCTCACCGCGGACGGCTCCGTCCAGGTGCTCGCGGTCCTCGGGGTGGCGCAGGGGCAGGGGGCGTGCAGTGCTCATGATCACCGGTCCCGGGTCAGGATGACGGAGTCGCCGAACGGCGTCGCCCACTGGACGACCTCGCAGTCCGCGACCTGACGGTCTCCGGCTCCACCGCGCAGCTGGCGGACGGCCTCGACCAGGTGCCCCCACCCGCAGAGGTGCGCCTCGGCGAGCAGCCCGCCCGCGGTGTTCACCGGCAGCTCGCCGTCGACCTCGATGCGGCCGTCCTGGATCCACCGCAGCGCCTCGCCCTCGCCGGTGAACCCGAAGCGCTCCAGCACGAACAGCACGTTCGGGGAGAAGGCGTCGTAGAGGGTCAGCACGTCGACGTCCTGCGGGCCGACCCCCGCCATCCCGTAGACGGGGTTGTCGGCGGGGGTGACCGGGCGGCGCTGGTCGCCCTGCGTGAACACGCCGAGGCCGGGCGGGGCGAAGATGAACTCGTCGTGCCCCGCGCGCAGGCCCTGCATCCCGCCGACGACCACGGCGGGCTTCCCGAGGTCCCGGGCCCGCTCCACGGTGGTCACGAGGAGGGCGCCACCGCCGTCGGACAGCAGCGCGAAGTCCGGACGGCGCAGCGGCTCGACGACGTAGGGCGCTGCCCGGTAGTCCGCGAGCTCCAGCGGCGTGCTGAGCTGGGCGTTCGGGTTGAGTCGGGCGTGCCGGCGGGCCGCGAGCGGCACGGCCGCGATCAGCTCCGGATCCTCGCCGTAGCGGGCGCAGTACCTGCTGAACGCCATCGCCGCACCCGCGCCCGGCGCCGTCATCCCGTAGTGCGGGAGCTCGCCGTGTGATCCGCCGCCCTGGCGCGTGCCTTCGAGGTCGCCGGCGCCGCCGACGAGTCCGATGCCGGAGAACGACACGCCGGCCACGCAGGCGGCGACCTCGCTGGTGCCCAGGGCGACGGCCTGCACGGCCGCCTGCAGCGCGGGCCCGACGAACCGGCCGTGGGTCCAGGTCTGCACCGCGGAGCGGATCCGCAGGCCGAAGGCCTCGGCCATCCGGTCGTAGTCGACGGCCAGCGGGAAGCCGACGTTCGTGTAGAGCCCGTCGACGGCGTCGCGGTGCAGGCCCGCGTCGTCGAGGGCCAGGCGCAGTGCCTCGGCGGCCAGGTCCAGCGCGCTGCGTGGTGAGACGCGGCAGAGCTCGGTGATCCCGACGCCGACGACGGCGACCTGCCGGGTTGGTCCGAGTGGCATGGGTTCCCCCTCCTAGAGGACGGCGTGGGCGTTGGCCGGGCTGCCGACGCCGCGCGGTAGCGGGAGGACCCCGGAGACCAGCAGGAACTCGTGGCCGCCGCGCTCGGCGCAGGCGTCGGCGAGCCGGCGCAGGTGCCACAGCTCACCGAGCGGCATGCCCTGCAGCGGGATCAGCCGCCGGTGCAGGAAGCCCTTGGCCCGGTCGATCGGGAAGACCTCGACCCCGGGGTTGTCCACGGCGACCGCGGCGAACTCGTGGTCCCAGAGGTGGCGCGCCATGTCCTTCGTGGACTCGAGGCCGGGGCAGGCGAAGCCGGCGCCGATGCTGCCGCGCATCCGGGCGCGTTCGGCGGCGGGCAGTTCCCGGTACCACTCGGTCCAGCCGGTGCGGACCACGAGGACGTCCCCCGACTCGAACGTCGTGCCCTGGGCCCTGGCGACCTCGTCCAGCACCGTCGTGGTGATCTCGACGGGCAGGTCGCAGCGCAGCGGGGTGCCACGGGCGGCGAGGTGACCGGCCACGTCGAGCAGCACACCGCGGCCGCCCAGTCCGTGTGCCGCCCACCGGTCGATGCCGAGCACGTCGGTGTCGGTCAGGTCCTGTTCGGACCGGCCGCCCCAGTAGCCGTGCCGGCCGGCCCTGATGTGGCGCAGGCCGTCCCACTGCGAGGAACCCTGGAGGTAGAAGCCGTCGAGCCGGTCGTCGTGCCCGGCGCCGGTGTCGTCGACGACGTGGGTGTAGCAGGTGCGCTCGTCGAACAGACCGGGGTCGGGCTCGTCGAGCGGCAGGGTCAGCTGGACCATCTCGCCCGTGCGGACCGTGCGGGCGGCGGCGAGCCGCTGCTCCGGGCCGATGAGGTTCACCGTTCCGAGCTCGTCGTCGCGCCCCCAGACGTCCCAGGCGTGGCGCTCGTCCCGGTCCGGCAGGGTGGGCAGGTCGGCGAAGGCGGGGGTGCGCCGGGTGCGGACGGCGTTCATCGACCGGCCTCGACCTGGAGGCGCAGCTTGAGCTTGGACACCTTCCCGGTGTCCGTCTGCGGCACCGCGGCCGAGTCCATCAACAGGAACCGGGACGGGACCTTGTAGCTCGCCACCCGGGAACGGACGTACTCGGTCAGCCGCACCGGCAGGTCGGCCGCCGCACCGGGCTCCGGGACGACGACCCCGACCATCTCCTGGTCCCCACCCGGAACCTCCAGCCCGATGACGTAGACCTGGCTGACCTCCTCGTGGGCGGACACGATCCCCTCGATCTCCATCGGCGCCACGTTGATGCCCTTGACCTTGAGCATCTCCTTCCAGCGACCGGCGAAGACGAGGTTGCCGTGCTCGTCGAACAGGCCGAGGTCGCCGGTGCGGAACCAGCCGTCCGCGGCGCGGGTGCCCGCGTTCAGCTCGTCGCCCCCGAGGTAGCCGTCGATCACGCAGCCCCGGATCTCGATCTCGCCGCGCACCCCGGGCGGGCACACGCGCCCGTCGGGATCGACGACGCGGACCTCCTGGGTCGGGAGGACCTGTCCCTGGCTGTGCAGGCGGGCCCCGACGGGATCGTGGGCGTCGTTCATCGTCGCGAAGCCGTACGACTCGGTCATCCCGTAGGCGCTGCAGCCCTCGACCAGGTGCAGCAGCTCGATCTGCTGCTGCTTGTCCTCCGCGGTGAACCCGATCGGACCGGTGCGGACGAGGGACAGATCGCGGGTCGCGAGGCTGGGCGCATCGAGGAGCGCGCGCATCGCGGTCGGCATCGCGTAGAGGACCGTGCACCGCTCGCGCTCGATCATCTCCAGACCCGCGTCGCCGTCGACCTTCTCCTGCAGGCACAGCGCGGCCCCGTGGGTCAGCGCGACCGGCAGCGCGTTGCACGCACCGAAGCCGAAGAACAGCGGCATCGCGAACCAGATCCGGTCCCCGGGCCGCAGGTGCATGCGGTCCCCCATCGCGCGGCCGTTGCGCAGGAGCTTGCCGTGCTGCATCGGCACCGGCTTGGGCAGCGCGGTGCTGCCGCTGGTGTAGAGGATCAGCGCGAGGTCGTCCGCGGTGGGCAGGGCCTGCGGGGCAGGTGCCGCGGTCAGCGGGAACGGGCCGTCGACGGGCCACAGCACGGCGCCGCGGTAACCGGTCCGCTCGGGATCGAGGATCCCGCCGTGTCCGGCGGCCTCGAGCTCGGCGAGGACGTCCTTGCCGAAGACCGTCGCCTGCGCGATGACGATCCCCAGGTCCGCGGTGCGGATCAGGTGGGCGAGTTCGGCGGAGCGGTACCAGGTGTTGATCGGCACGGCGACCAGGCCGGCCCGCTGGGCACCCAGCACCCCGACGAGCCAGCGCAGGCTGTTGGGCAGCAGGATCCCGACCCGCTCCCCCGGCGCGAGTCCGGCGGCGACCAGAGCGCCGGCGACCTCGTCGACCCGGGAGGCCAGCTCGGCGAACGACACCCTCCCGTCGGGGGCCACCACTGCGTCGTCGTCGGGGAACCGGGCCGCGAGGTCCGCGAGCGCGGCCGGGAAGGTGTCGGCATCGGTGGTGGTGTCCGGGATCGCGGTCATCGCGCTCCCCTTCCGTGGTTCGAGTCGTCTGTGGAGTCGAGCGAAGGCGTGGTGCGTCAGAGGACGGCGGTGAGCTCTCGCGCGGTCCAGTCGTCGGTGCAGGTCAGCAGGCCGACGACCTCGTCGCAGGTGAGGAGGTCGGCGGCGAGGGCCCGGAACTTGTCCGGAACGCCGGCCGGCGGGAGGTCCACCTGCTCTCCGCTCGCGACCGAGAGCACCTCTCCGGTGTCGAGCACGAGCTCCACCCGGGAGCCGAGCCGAGCGGGCAGGTCGCGGTCGTGGTCCGGGTCCACCACGACGCGGCTCCGTCCGGCCAGTGCCGCCAGCCGACCGTCGACCACGCCGCCGTACCGACCGGGTTCGAGACGTCCGTCGAGGAGGGCGGCGGCGACGGCGAACTGCAGGCTCATCTGCCGGGCGATCGGCGTGTCGAACCGGGTCGGGTTGTCGCAGCCCGGGTAGGTCGCCGCCGCGTTCGAGGTGTGGATCGCCACCTCGGCGACCGCACCGGCATCGATGCCGAGGGCGTGCGCCCGCACCGCGGCGTCGATGGCCGCCTGGGTGAAGGCGCACGAGGCGTGGGCCTTGAAGAACGACTCCTCGATCGCGAGCCGGTCGACCGTGACGGCGGGCCCGACGACCCCGTCCTCCTTCCCCCCGAACGCCCGGCGCAGGCCGAAGAGCCCCTCGATCGCACTCGCCGCACCGCGTGCCCCGGCTCGGGCCAGGAGGGCTGCGACGACGCCCGCCCGGGCCGCCGTCGCGGGTTGGAAGTAGACCTCGGTCGTCCCCGCGGGGGCCCACTCGCACGTGCCGGCGGCGCTGTTCGCGGCGAGGGCCAGAGCGTGGACCGTCGTCGGTTCGTCGAGGCCGAGCAGGTGCGCGGCGGCCGCCGCCGCCCCGAACGGACCGAAGACGCCGGTCGCGCGCCAACCGCCGGCGACGAACCCTGCGGTCAGGGTCGACGCCGCCACCTGGGCGAGCGTCTCGTAGCCGAGCACGACGGCGTGCAGGACGTCCTCCCGCGAGGCCCCGACGGCCTCGCCGACCCCGAGCGCGACCGGCACCACGACCGTGCCCGGGTGCACCCGGCTCGCGGCGTGCGTGTCCTCCGCGAGCAGCGAGTGAGCCGACACGGAGTTGACGAAGACCGCGTCGGCGAGCCCGGACCGCTGCCCGTCGGTCGCCCACAGGGTCGCGGCGCTCCCGCCGTCCGTGACGGCGCGGGCCTGGGCGACCCAGGGTGTGCGGCGGCCCCCGTGGGCACAGGCGAGCGCGTCGAGGACGCACAGTCCCGCCCGTTGCAGGTGGGCCTCGGTCAGCTGCGGCGGGAGGGCCGCGAGCTGCCCGGCGAGATCGTCGAGGTGCACCTCAGACCCCCTCGGCGGCCCGGGGCGCCTCCGCGGCCGGAGCCACCCGGTCCGCGAGCAGCTCCGCCGGCCGGCGGCGTCGGACGACCAGAGCGGCGACCAGGCTCAGCACCGCTCCGAACATCAGGTAGAACGCCGGCGCCCGGGTGTTCCCGGTGGCCTCGACGAGGACCTGGCTGATGTAGAGGGCCGGCCCGCCGAGCAGCGCCGCGGCCAGCGCGAACCCGACCGCGAACACCGTTCCCCGAACAGGCGCGGGCAGGATCTCGATGTACGTCGCGGGCGCCACCGACGTGTAGAGGGCGGGCAGGACGCCGAGCGCGACCGTCATCACGATGAGCAGCGGCAACGTCCTCGCCGAGGACAGGCCGACGAAGATCGGGTACGCGGTGACGATCATCGCGACGGAGAGTCCGAGCAGCATCCGCCACCGGCCCAGCCGGTCCGACAGCGGGCCACCCGCGGCGACCAGGACCACGGCGACGGCGATGCTGATCACCGTGGCCAGCGTCGCCTCCCCCTGCGTGAAGCCGAGCTGGATGATGTAGGACTGCGCGAAGGTGAACGCGACGTAGTAGCCGATCTGCTGGAAGGCCGCGACGCCGAAGACGAGCACGATCAGGCCCCCGTGCCGTCCGAACGACTCCTTGACCGGTGACGCGGGGAGCGCGTCGGCCCGGGCCAGCGCCTGGAACTCCGGTGACTCCTCGAGCCGGGTCCGGATGTAGATGCCGAACAGGCCGAGCGGCAGGGCCAGCAGGAACGGAATGCGCCAGCCCCAGGCGGCCATCTCCTCCGGTGTGAGGATCCCGTTGAGCAGCAGCACGACCCCGGCGGCGAGCAGCAGGCTCACCACGCTGCCCATCTGGACCCGGCTGGTCATCGCGCCACGCCGGTTCTGCGGCGTGAACTCCGCGGCGTAGATCATCGCGGTGCTGTACTCGCCACCGGCGGCGAGGCCCTGCAGCGCGCGCATGAGCACCAGCAGGATCGGCGCCCAGATCCCGATCGACGCGGCCGTCGGCAGCACGCCGATCAGCGTCGTCGCGCTCGCGACCAGGACGAGGGTGCCGAGCAGCGAGGTCCGGCGGCCGTACCGGTCGGCGATGGTGCCGAAGAGCAGCGACCCGAGGGGGCGCACGACGAAGGCGACGCCGAACACCGCGAAGGCGGACAGCAGCGCGACTCCGGGCTCGCTGTTCGGGAAGAACAGCTTGGCGAGGATGACGGTGAGGAACCCGTAGACCGCGTAGTCGTAGGTCTCGATGGTGTTGCCGGCGGCTGCCGCGAAGGTGACCCGCCGCATCGTCCGGGCGGACGGGAGGGCGGGATCGGAGGAGGTGGTGGACATCGGTGGCTCCCGGGTCGGCGGTGACGGAGGGACCTGCGGACGCGACAGCACCGCCCCTCGGGGCGCCACCGACGTCAGGCGCGCGCGGGAGACTCCGGCGCACCGGCCCGGGTCCGCGAGAGGACCAGAGCCTGGCCAGAGAGTAAGGACGACAACCTGTCGAGTCAAGCATCAGGTTGACGATTCAGATGGTCAGCGGAGCTGCAGCGCGTCCATCCAGAGGTCGCAGACGACGTCGAGCAGCACATCCCGGTCGATGGTGAAGACCTCCTGGACGATGGCGCGGAAGCACAGCTGGTCCAACTGCATGACCATCAGCTGGACCCGCAACCGGCGGCCCTCCCGCTCCTCCTCCGGGAACTGGGCGAGGTACTCGTGGAGCTCGGCGGCCAGCTCGTCCAGCTGGTCCTTCCAGCGGGCGGCCACCTCGAGATCGCTCGCCATCGCCTCGTGGATCGCCGGGAGCAGCGCCGCCTGCTCCTCCCACCAGGTCAGCGCCTTGTCCAGCACCGCCCGCAGCGCCTCCGCACCACCCTCGGCGAGCCCCTCGTCCAGCATCGCCCAGTAGCGACTGGTCTGCTTCTCCCGCACCTCGGCGTAGACCTCGTTGAACACCGCCGCCTTGTTGGTGAAGTGCAGGTAGAAGGTCGCGCGGTTGACCCCGGCCGCTTTCGTGACGTCACCGATCGAGGCTCGGCCGTACCCGTTCTCCTCGAACACCCGCCGAGCCGCCGCGACGATCCGACGACGGGTCAGCAGGCGCTGCTCCTCCCGGACCGTCAGCAGGCCGGGTTGCTCGTCTGCGACAGGTGGGGGCATGGGCGGATGATAGTTGCGGACCAGCGACGACCCGGGCCCGACGACCCGGGCCGGTCAGATCGACGCGAGCCCCTTGCGCACCGCCCACAGCGCCGCCTGCGTGCGCGACTCGAGACCGAGCTTGGCCAGCACGTGGCTCAGGTGCGTCTGCACCGTCCGCTCGCCGATGGACAAGGTCCGGGCGACCTCGCGGTTGGACCGGCCCTGCGCGACGAGCACGAGCACGTCGCGCTCCCGCGCGGTGAGCGGCACGTCCTCCTGCTGCTGCGCCTCCGTGAGGGAGTGGGTGATCGTCCGCGTCACGGTCTGGTCGAGGTGGACCCCGCCGCGGTGCGCCTCGCGGATCGCGTGGACGATCTCGTCGACCTGGGCGTCCTTGAGCACGTACCCGGCGGCGCCTGCGGTGAGGGCCGCGTGCACCCGGTGCACCTCGCCGAAGCTCGTCAGGACGACCACCTGGACGCCGGGCCGGCACCGCCGGATCTCCGCCGTGGCGGCCACGCCGTCCAGGTCGTGCATCACGAGGTCCATGAGGACCACGTGCGGGGCCCTGCCCTGCCGGGCGAGGTGGTCGATCCGCTGGAGCGCGGAACGGCCGGTGGCCGCCTCACCGACGAGCTCCACATCGGGTACGGCGTCGAGGAACACCCGCAGGCCCATCCGGACGACGGCGTGGTCGTCCACGACGAACACCCGGATCGGGGGCGGACCGGCGGGGCTCACGACGCCGCCTCCCCCGGCAGGGCCCGCGGGACGACGACCCGGACGGAGCTGCCCGCCCCGGGCGTCGCGTCGATCGTGAGTTCGCCGCCGAGGCGCTCGGCGCGCTCCCGCATGGACGTGAGGCCGATGCCGCGCGCGGACCGGGCCGGGTCGAACCCGCGCCCGTCGTCGACGACCTCGAGCACGAGCGTCGTGGGGTCGTCGGCCTGCGGGCCGAGGCAGACCCGCACGGACGTGGCGGCCGCGTGCTTGAGGCTGTTGTGCAGCGCCTCCTGCACGATCCGGTACGCGTCGAGCTCGGCGTCGGGTCCCAGGCTCAGCGGGGCCGCCGTGCCGTCGACGGTGATCCGCACCCCGGTGCGCGCGCCCGCCGAGGCCGTCTGCTGGCGGACCGCGGCGACCAGCCCCTCCTCGTGCAGCACCCGGGGGTGCAGCTCGAGCACGAGGTCGCGCATGTCGTCCAGGGTCGCGTGGGCGAGCTGGTGCACCGTCTGCAGGGTCCGGCGCACGACCTCGTCCTGCGGACCGCGCACGGGCAGGGCGAGCTGGGCCGCCCGCAGGTGCAGCGCCAGCGCGAACAGCTGCTGGCAGGCGGAGTCGTGCAGCTCCCTGGCGAGCCGGTGCCGCTCCTCCAGCGCGGCGCGGCTGCGCGACCCGGTCACCAGCCGGGCGTTCTCGACGGCGACGGCGGCGTGGTCGGCCATCGACGTGAGGAAGCCGACCTCGGCGTCATCCGGGTCGTGGCCGGGGCGGTAGTAGGCGTTGAGCGCGCCGACCGGGCGGTCGCGGACCCGCAGGGGCGCCGACACGAACGTCTCCCAGTCGAAGCCGCGCAGCTGGTCGTGCAGCGGCTCCCAGGCGGGGTCCGCGAGCAGGGCGGCCCGCCGGCGCGGCCGGACGACGGGCCGGCCGGTCCGGAACGCCTCCAGCGAGCTCAGCCGGGCTCCGCGCCGCCGTGCCTCCTCGATCGCCAGCGTGAAGTGCTCGGGCCACGCCGCCGCCGGGGCCGCGCCGTGCAGCTGCAGGCGCTGCCCCTCCTCGTCGAGCAGCAGGATCTGGGCCCCGGCGAGGTCCACCGAGCCGACGACCTCCGCGCAGATCGCGTCCAGGGTGTCGCGCAGCGAGCCGGCCGTCGCCACCGTGGCGGCCACCGCGGCGACGGCCGTCAGCCGCCGCTCGTGCGCCTGCGCGTCGGTGACGTCGCGGAACGCGACGGCGTGCCAGCCGCCCGACGTGGGGACGACGCGGTGCTCGAGCTCGCGCACCCGCCCGGTGTCGGGCCGGCACCACCGCACCACGCAGCGCACGCCGTCGGCCCGGGGCGGCACGAAGACCGCGCGCCGGCCCAGCAGGTCGCACTCCACGACGCCGAGGATGCGGCAGCCCGCGGGGTTGACCAGCTGGTAGCGGCCGTCGTCGTCGAGCAGCGCGAGGCCCTCCAGCGCCGCGGCCAGGAGCGCCCGGAGCTCGTGCCCGTCGGCACCGGCGCGCGGGACGGTGTCCTGCACCACGGGGTTCTCGCTGCGCATCGGACCTCCTCGCCCGGCCCCGCGGACGCGCGGGGCTCGTCCGTCGGGCGGGCGGTGTCCGGCTGCGCGATCACCGTCGCGCAGCCACGCCGCGGACCGCCGGAACCCAGGACGAGTGCCCCCTCCGTCTCGGTGTAATCGCGCAGGCCCTCTCCGCATTTCGGCCGAAATCGCCGCAGTCGATGAGTGTCAGCTCGCCGGACGGTCGATCCTGCCGAGTGAGCAGTGGGCAGGGTCACACCGCCCACGTGGACGTCCGCGGGGAGGGACATCGATGGCGACCGACAGAAGCGTCGAAGGCGACACGGCGACCAACGAGCAACTGCTCGAAGCGCACCGGGAGGGCCATCCGCTGGTGCCGTACAAGGCACTGTGGGGGGTCCTCCTGCTCGGGTGGGTCGTCAGCTACGCGGACCGGACCCTCACCGGACCGGTGATCGCGTGGATGATCCAGAACAAGGCCGGGTTCATCGGCGACGCGGCCAACCCCGCGACCCTCGGTGGGCTGGTCGGCTCGATGTTCTTCCTGGGCTACATGCTCACCCAGTACCCCGGCGGGCGCCTGGGCGACCGGTTCGGCCACCGCGAGATGATCATCGTCTCCCTCCTGGCCGCGGCCGTGCTGACGGTGGTCTCGGGCCTCATGGCCGGGCTGGTCGCCTTCGTCGCCGCCCGCGTCCTGACCGGTCTCGGCGAGGGCGTCTTCTACTCCAACGACCGGACGCTGATCATCAACCACACCCCGGTGGCCAAGCGCACGCTCGGGCTCGGCGTGGTGATCACCGGCCTGTCGATCGGCCTGACGCTCGGCATCATCCTCACCCCGTTGATGATCGACTGGGGGGCCTCGCTGGGCATGGGCGGCGAGGCGTGGCGGATGCCGTTCTTCGTGTTCGCCGCGTTCACCCTCGTCGTGATCGTCATCGCCTTCGCGTTCTTCCGGGCCAGGCTGGGCGGGCCGATGCGGCTCGGGCCGCCGTTCCTGCGGCTGCTGCTGTTCTCGGCGCCCACGTTCGTCGTGATCGTCGCGCTGTTCCTGCTCGCCGAGACCCTCCGGTGGCCGGAGTGGCTCACCGCGTCCCTCGCGTCGCTGATCGCCCTGGTCTACATCCTCGTGATCGTGCGCAGCGTGAAGAAGTCGGGCCGGGGGCCCGCGCTGCTCAACCGCAACATCTGGCTGGTCTACATCGCCTACATCGCGATCCTGTGGAACCTGTGGTTCTTCAGCTTCTGGTCCGTGCAGATCGTGCGGGAGGCGGCGCAGAGCAGCCTGCTCGCCGCCGCGCTGACCGCCGCGTTCAACGCCGGCGCCGGCATCCTGGGCTTCCCGGTCGGCGGCTGGCTGGCCGACCGCGCCGTCCGCAAGGGCCGGGGCCGCAAGCCGCTCGCCCTGGTCTGCACCGCCGTCTACTCGGTGCTCGTGCTCATCTTCGGGTGGAGCGTCTCGGGCGGGGAGAAGCCCTCGCTCGCGCTGCTCGGGCTGCTGCTGTTCACCTCGGGCGTGTTCTTCAACGCGCTGCAGCCGATCGTCCAGGGGATGACGGGCGACATGGTCCCGGCGTCCGAGCGGGGCTCGGCCTTCGGGATGCTCAACCTCGTCTCCGAGATCGGCGCCGTGCTCAGCCCCGTCGTGAGCGGCATCCTGCGCGACGCCACCGGCAGCTGGGCGCCCGGCGTCTACCTGGCGGCCGGGATCATGATCATCTCCTTCTTCCTCTACCTCATGGTGAAGGAAGCGCCCGTCCACCACGAGGACCCGATCCCGGCCTGAGAGGAGCACGGACATGCGCACCCAGGTGGGGATCGTGGGAGCCGGCCCGGCCGGACTGATGCTGTCGCACCTGCTGCACCTGCGCGGTGTCGAGTCGGTCGTGATCGACCTGCAGACCCGGGAGAGCATCGAGCAGACCATCAAGGCGGGGATCCTGGAGCAGGGCACCGTCGACCTGATGCGCCGCACCGGCGTGGGCGACCGGCTGATGCGCGACGGCTTCGTCCACCACGGCATCAACCTGGCGTTCTCCGGCGGGCTGCACCGGATCAACATGTACGAGCTGACCGGCGGTCGGTCGGTGACGGTGTACGCCCAGCACGAGGTGCTCATCGACCTCATCGCCCGGCGGCTGGCCGACGGCGGCGACGTCCGGTTCGGCGTCTCGGACACGCAGGTGGAGGACGTCGAGTCCGAGCAGCCCCGCATCCGGTTCACCCACGAGGGCCGGCAGGAGACGCTGGAGTGCGACTTCGTGATCGGCGCGGACGGCTCCCGGACCTCCACCCGCTTCCTGATCCCGGAGGGGGCGGTGCGCACGGACTTCTTCCGGCAGTACCCGTTCGCCTGGTTCGGGATCCTGGCCGAGGCGCCGCCGTCGTCGGACGAGCTGATCTACGCCCACTCCGAGCGCGGGTTCGTGCTGGTCTCGACGCGCTCGCCGAGCGTGCAGCGGCTGTACTTCCAGTGCGATCCCGACACCGTCGTCGACGACTGGTCCGACGACCGCATCTGGGAGGAGTTCCAGGCCAGGCTGGCCCCCTCGGGGGCGCAGCTCACCACCGGCCGGATCTTCAAGAAGGACGTGCTGCAGTTCCGCAGCTTCGTCTGCGAGCCGATGCAGTACGGCCGCCTGTTCCTGGCGGGCGACGCGGCCCACACCGTGCCGCCGACGGGGGCCAAGGGGCTCAACCTCGCGATGGCCGACGTCCACGTGCTCGACCGGGCGCTCGGCGCCTACTACGACACCAAGGACACCGGCCTGCTGGAGTCCTACACCCGGACCGCGCTGCAGCGGGTCTGGCGGGCGCAGTGGTTCTCCTTCTGGATGACCTCCATGCTGCACCGCTTCTCCGACGCCTCCGACTTCGACCTGCGCCGCCAGATCGCCGAGCTGGAGCTCGTCACCACGTCACCGACCGCCGCGAAGACCCTGGCCGACAACTACACCGGCCTCCCGCTGACCTGACTCCCGGCCGAGAACGAGGCGGGCCCACCCGTTCGCCCGCGAGGAGGAACCTGATGTCGCGACCCGACCCGAGCACCGGCCACGCCACCTTCCGCGACTTCCCGCTGAACGCGTGGTACGCCGCGGCCTGGGACCACGAGGTGGGCCGCAACCTGCTGCCGAAGACGGTGGCCGAACGCCCCATCGTGTTCTACCGCACCACCGCCGGCCGCGCGGTCGCGCTCGCCGACGCGTGCTGGCACCGCCTGGCGCCGCTGTCGATGGGCAGGCTGCGCGGCGACGACGAGATCATGTGCGGCTACCACGGCATCTGCTACGACGCCGACGGTCGCGCGACCTACATGCCCGCCCAGGAGACGATCAACCCGAGCGCCACCGTGCACTCCTACCCGGTCGTCGAGCGGCACCGCTACGTGTGGGTCTGGCCCGGCGACCCGGCGCTCGCGGACCCGGACCTGGTGCCCGACCTGTACATGAACGACCACCCGGAGTGGGCCGGTGACGGGAGGACGATCCACGTCAACTGCAGCTACCAGCTCATCATCGACAACCTGATGGACCTCACGCACGAGCAGTTCGTGCACGGGTCGAGCATCGGGCACGACGCGCTGTCGGAGTCGGACTTCGAGGTCACCCACACCGAGCAGACCGTGACGGTGACGAAGTGGATGCTCGGGATCGACCCGCCGCCGTTCTGGAAGCGCAACCTGCAGGACCGCTTCCCGGACTACGACGGCCCCGTCGACCGCTGGCAGATCATCCGCTACACCGCCCCGGCGACCGTCGCGATCGACGTCGGGGTGGCCAAGGCGGGCACCGGGGCGCCCGACGGCGACCGCAGCCAGGGCGTCACCGGCACCGTCATCAACACGATGACCCCGGAGACCGCCCACACCTGCTTCTACCTGTGGGCCTTCGCCCGCGACTGGTGCCTGGACAAGCAGGTGATCACGACCCGGCTCCGCGAGGGCGTGTCCAACGTCTTCTTCGAGGACGAGGTCATGCTCGAGGCCCAGCAGCGCGGCATCGAGGCCAACCCCGGCTACGACTTCTACAACCTCAACATCGACGCCGGCAGCATGTGGACCCGCCGCATCGTCCAGCGCATGATCCGGGCCGAGGGCGAGCGCGACGGTGCCGGGACCGCCGGTGACGCCGCGGCGGCGATGTCCGCCGTCACCGGGGCGGCGAACAACGGGGCCCAGGACGACGACGAGGGCACCGGGCAGGGAGCCGAGGTCGCGAGCGGGGTCGCACGGCACCGGGAGCAACCGGCCGCCGGTCTGATGGGCCGCGGGCTGTAGGGCGCCGGCGATGGGAGCCACGAGCCACAAGCGGTGGGGCCGGGCGCGGGTGCTCGACGTCTGCCCGGTCGCGCAGAACGTCCGGCAGGTCGTGCTCGAACCGGAGAACCTGGAGGCGCCCGCGCCCCCGGGCAGCCACATCGACATCGGGGTCTACGTCAACGGCAGGGCCGACGTCCGGTCCTACTCCGTGGTCGGGATGGGCGCCTACGGCAGCGAGCTCATCCTCGGCGTGCAGCTCGCGAGGCAGAGCCGGGGCGGCTCGGCGTTCATGCACGCGCTGCGCCGCGGGCAGGAGGTGTCGATCACGCAGCCGCTGCAGAACTTCCCGCTGAACTACGGCAGGCCCGGCTACGTGCTGGCCGCGGGCGGCATCGGGATCACGGCGCTGGTCGCGATGGGCAGGGCGCTCAGGGCCAGGGGGGCGGACTACCGGTTCGTCTACGGCGCCCGGTCCCGCGACCTCATGGCGTTCGTCGACGACCTGGTGGCCGAGCACGGTGACCGCATGGAGCTGCGCATCGACGACGAGGGCAGCTCCCTGGACGTCTCCGAGCTCGTGAAGAGCGTGCCGGCGGGAGGGGAGCTCTACGTCTGCGGCCCGACGCCGATGCTCGACGCGATCAAGGCGGCGTGGGCGAAGGCCGGCAGGCGGCCCGCCGAGCTGCGCTTCGAGACCTTCGGCAGCAGCGGCCGCTTCGCCCCCGAGCCCTTCACGGTGCGGATCCCCCGCCTCGGGCTGGAGACGGTCGTGCCGCACGACGTGTCGATGCTCGAGGCGCTGGAGGCGTGCGGCGCCGACCTGATGTACGACTGCCGCCGCGGCGAGTGCGGGCTCTGCCAGGTGAAGGTGCTCGAGGTCGACGGGGCGATCGACCACCGCGACGTCTTCCTCAGCGACGCCCAGCACGAGGGGGGCGACCGCCTGCAGTGCTGCGTCTCGCGCGTGGTCAGCGGGCGCACCGCGGGCCTCGCCGGGACCGACGGCCGACCGGCCGCCGTGACGATCGACGTTCCGTGACCAGCGGCCCCTGACGACGAGAGGACACGACATGCGCAGCTACCAGGACTTCCACCTCGACCAGCTCCAGGCGGACCGGTCCCGGTCCTACGCGGAGTTCCTCCGGCGCCCCGGCATCTCGATGGGGATCTACCACATCCCCACCGGGGGCAAGGACCCCCAGCACCCGCACGACGCCGACGAGGTCTACGTCGTGCTCGGGGGCCGGGCGGTGCTGGAGGTGGAGGGCGAACGGGTGGAGGTGGGCCCCGGCCGGGTCGTCTCGGTCGACCGCGGGGCCGACCACCGCTTCACCGACGTGGACGACGACCTCTCGGTCCTCGTCGTGTTCGCCCCGCCGGCCACGCCCGAGGCCTGAGGTGGCGGGCGGGGCGAGGGAACCGGGTCGGTCGGTCATCAGCAAGATCGCGGCGATCCTGCTCGCCGTGGCCGAGGAAGGGGGATGCACCCTCACCCAGATCGCCGCCCGGTCCGGGCTGCCGCTGTCCACCGTGCACCGGCTGGTCACCGAGCTGGCGGGCTGGCAGGTGCTGGTGCGCGACGAGGACGGCCGCTACGGGGCCGGCCCGCCCCTGGCCGCGGTCGCCTCGGCGCGGCCGCCCGCCCCGCTCCTCGACCTGCGCGAGCGTGCCGTGCCGGTGATGGAGGAGCTGTTCCGCGCCACCGCGTCGCCCGTGCGCGTCGGCGTGCTCGAGGGGACCGCGGTGTCGTACGTGGAGAAGACGTCCCGGCACCGGCCCGTCACCCGGCTCTCCCCCGCCGCCCGGCTGCCGGCGCACGCCACGGCGCTGGGCAAGGCGCTGCTCGCCGTCGCCCCGACCCGCACGCTCGAGGCCGTGCTGCGCTCGGAGCTGCGGCGCTACACCCCCGGGACGATCACCCGCCCGGAACGCCTGCGGTGGCTGCTGCGCACGGTGCGGATGTCCGGCCTCGCCCTGTGCGACCGCGAGCTGGACCCCACCGGGCGGGCCGTCGCCGCTCCCGTCGTCGTCCCGAGCAGGAGCGGGACGGCGGCGATCGAGGTCGCGGTCAGTGACCTCGGCCGGGACGTCCCGTCCGTGCGGACGCCCCTGGCGCTCGCCGCCGCCTGGCTGTCCCGGGAGCTGGCGGTACCGGTCGAGCCGGCCGCCCGGCTGTCCGCGGCGGGCGGGGACCCGGCCTGACCGGCTCCGGTGCCGCGACGGTCCTCGACGTGCGCACGTCGACCGCGGTCATGCGACGTGCGGTTGCTCGCCGGCCCGCGGTTGCTCCGCCGCAGGTCCGCGCCGGTGGAACTGGGCCTCGACGGCGGTCCCGTCCGCGCTGGTGCACACGTGCACGGCATCGGCCACCTGCCGGATCACCCACATGCCCATCCCGCCGAGGTGCCCCAGCGCCGGACGGGGTGGGCGGAACCCCTTCGTCGGCAGGTCGTCGCCCGGGCCGGTGTCGTCGACGCGGACCACGACGTGGGAGTCCGTCGCCCACAGCCGCAACCGGCAGGGCCGTTGGCCGTGACGCACCGCGTTGCTCAGCAGCTCCCCCGCAGCCAGTTCGAAGTCGTCGACGTCCTCACCGGGCAGCCCCCGCGCGGACGCGCCCGCCGCCGCCTCCCGCCGGGCCGCCGAGAGCTGGTCCGCCGCCGTCAGGCGCAGGTCCAGGTCCACGGCCGCCGGGATCGGCGACAGCAGGCCCGGGTGCGCGCGCAGGAAGTCGTCGGGATCCCGGAACCTCGCACTGCTCGCCGGTTCCCCCACCGGGTCGAGCAGGTGCGGGTGCACCTGCTCGACCTGTTCGAGGACGGAACCGCTGTGGCGGCGCCGGTCGTACAGGCAGACCCACGGGAAGCCGTAGGCGCCGAGCACGTCGTTGCTGGCCGCCTCGAACCGCAGGTACGCACCCGCGCGCGCCGGGTCGGCGATCGGTGGGCCCTCCGCCACGAGCCGCACCCGGCGACCCGCCCGAGCCTGCCGGGCGAGGTAGTCGCGCAACCCGCCGAACATCGGCCCCAGACTCCGGTAGGTGACGCCCGGCACGCCCCACCGGACCCGGTCGGCGTCGGCGCCCAGCCCCGCGCCCAGGGACGCCTCGGTGTCGCGCGACGCGATCACCTGCACCGCATCGCCGGCGGCCAGCCCCTGCCGCACGTAGGGCAGCACCCGTCGACGCAGGTCCTCTCCCGACTCGTACACCGCGACCGCGTGCCCCGGGTGGAGAGCGGAAGCGGTACGGCCGTTCTCGATGCCGCTGCTCACTCCCATACCGACTGCCGTACCCCGCCCCGCTGCTGCACAACCGGCCGCCCGGATCACCCACCCGCCGGCACGCGCGCCGCTCACGCGTCGAGCATGGCCGCCAGCTTGCGCACGGTCGCCCAGTTGCGGGCGGTGCCGCCGCCGTCGCTCCCCCTGGGCAGCTTGCCCAGCTGCACGGCCAGCTCGGAGCGGCCCATGCCGTCGGGCAGGTGCAGGTAGAGCACCCGGCCGCGGACGGTTCCGGTGTCCCTGCTGCCCTTGGCCGCGGCCCGCTCCTGCGCGGCAGCCAGGGCGGCGACGTCGTCGTCGTCCACGTCGGACGACCGGAAGACGGCGTGCACCTTCTTCGGGTCGGGCTCGTCGGGGTAGGGGTTGTTCTCGATGGCGACGGCGAGCTCGGCCCGGGTGAGCACGACCACCGTCAGGGTCAGGCCGAGCGCCTCGGCGATCGTGGCCTCGAGGGCCTCCGCCACGACGGCCGGGTCGGGCTCGCCACTGGTGAACACGACGTTGCCGCTGTTGATGTAGGTCTTCACGTCGGTGTGGCCCAGCGACGCGACCGCGTCCCGCAGGTCGGCCATGGCCACCCGGTTGCCCTTGCCGACGTTGATCCCGCGCAGCAGGGCGACGTGGGTCGGCACCGGCCCATCCTGCCAGCCGTGCACGGCGAACGGGACACCCACGGCCGTCCGGACGCGTTCGGGCCGGTCCCCCCGCGGACGTGGGACGATCCTCGCCCGACGTGCAGCAGCTCCGACGTCGCACGCACCCGCACGAGCGAGGGCATCGTCCACACGAGGAGACCGATCGTGCCGAACCCGTTCGCTCTGACCGACGTCACGCTCGTCACCGGCGACGCGGACGGGACCGTGACGCCCGACCGGACGATCGTGGTGGGACCGGACGGCACGATCGAACAGGTCGGACCCGCCGCGCACACGGTCGTCCCGGCCGACTACCGCCGGATCGACCTGGCGGGGCACTTCGTCCTCCCCGGCCTGATCAACGCGCACGCCCACCTGTTCTCCGACGGGCGGCCGGTGCCACCGATCCTGCTCAACGAGTCGACCGCGGCGATCATCACGAAGCTGGCCCGCAACCCGCTCGGACGGCGGCTGTTCAAACGGCGCGCGAAGGCCCACGCGCTCACCCAGCTGCACTCCGGTGTCACCACCATCCGCACCGTCGGCGACACCGACTACGGGGTCGTCGAGGTCGCCGAGGAGATCGACAGGGGTGAGTACGTCGGCCCCCGCGTGCTGGCCTCCGGGCCGCTGCTCGCCATCACCGGGGGACACGGTGCGCCGCAGATCGCACTGACCAGCGACTCGCCCTGGGACGCCCGGCGGAACACGCGCCGCAACCTGCAGCGCGGGGTGAGGGCGATCAAGATCTCGGCCACCGCCGGCGTCACCGACGCCCGCGCCATCGGCTACGCCGGCCGCCCGGAGATGTCCGAGCAGGAGATGGCGGCCATCTGCGAGGAGGCGCACAACGCCGGTGTCCGTGTGGCCGCGCACGCCCAGAGCGCCGACGGCATCCGGGCGTCGCTGCGGGCGGGGGTCGACACCATCGAGCACGGGGCCCGGCTGACGCCGGAGGTCCTCGACCTGTTCCGGGACAACCCGCGCTCGCTCACCGGCACCTCCGCGCTCATCCCGACGCTGCTGGTGTGCGTGCCCCTGGTGAAGCTCGACCAGGAGGTCACCGGCGTGAACGACATCTCCCGGGCCAACGCGGAGATGATCTTCGGCGAGATGGTGCAGGGCATCAGCGACGCCCGCGGGCACGGCATCGCCATCGGCATGGGCACCGACTCGGCGCTGACCTACGTCACCCACTACGACAGCTGGCGCGAGCTGGACATGCTGGTGCGCTACGGCGGGTTCACCCCGGCCCAGGCGCTGAACGCCGCCACCCGGACCAACGCGCAGATCCTGGGCCTGCAGGACGTGACGGGCGCGGTCGAGCCCGGCAAGGCCGCCGACCTGGTCGTGCTCGACGCGAACCCGCTCGACGGGTTCCGGGCGTTCGTCGACCCGCGGATGGTCGTCGCCCGGGGCACGGTCCTCGACCGGCCGTCGGTCTCCCGGTTCGCCGAGCTGGACGCCCGACTCGACTCGCTGTGAGGACGTCCCCGGCTCGGGCTCCCACCGCCTGCGGTCAGGACGGGGTGAGGCTGAACCGTGCCGGTGCGAACGCCTCGACGTCCGGACGCGCGGTGCCCTCGGTCAGATCGGCGAGGATCTCCCCGATCGCGGGCGCGTAGCGGAACCCGCGGCCGTTGCAGGCGGCACCGACGACCACGCGGGGGCTGTCGGGGTGCGGGCCGAGGAGCCAGTGCCCGTCGACGGCCTCGGTCCACATGCAGACGGTGGACCGCACCGGCGGCCCGGTGATCTCGGGGATCCGGTCGCGCACGACCGCGGTGACCTCGGCGACGTCGTACGGCGTGACGTCCTGGCTCAGCGCGGAGGGGTCGATCTCGTGGCTGTTGCTCGCGACGCTGAACTTCCAGGTGCCGTCCGGCTCCATGCACCCGTAGTCGGGTGCTGCAGCGGATCCGGCCGGTCCGGCCACGTAGATCGAGGGCAGCGGCGTGGAGCCGGGCGGCATCGCGAAGTTGACCAGCACCTGGCGGTCGACCCGGGCGGGCAGGTCGAGGTGCAGCACCCGGGCGGAGAACGCCCCCGTGGTCATGACGAGGCGGTCCGCGACGTACTCGCCCTCCGCGGTGCGGACCCGCGCCCCCGACGCGTCGGACGACCAGTCGAGGACGGGCTCGTCGAAGCGGAACTCCGCTCCCGACTCCCGCGCCACCTGCTGCATGGCCCGCAGCGCCGCCGGGACGTGGGCGATGCGGGCCCCGGGCTCGAAGACGGCCAGCTCGTGGTCGGCGATCCGCAGGCGCGGGAACGCCGCCCGCGCCTGCGCGCCGTGCAGGACCCGGTGCTCGAACGGCGACGACTCCAGGCTCGCCACCGTGCTGTCGAACCACGGCGACCCCGGTGCACCGATCATGACGTTGCCGGTGACCGTCATCAGTTCGGTCCCGGTGCGCGCGGCGAGCTGGTCCCACAGCTCGAACGCGCGGACGGTGAGCTGGACGTACTGCGGGCCGGTGCTGTTGGACTGCCGGGCCAGGCGGGTGAGTCCGCCGTGGGAGCCGTGTTCGTGCGGTGGGGTGTGGGCGTCGATCGCGAGCACGCGCACGCCTCGGCGGGCGAGGTGCCACGCCGTCGCGGAACCCCACGTTCCCGCGCCGACGACGATCACGTCGTAGGTCTGCATGGTGCTGGTTCCTTTCGTTCCGCCTGCCGGCGTCGGTTGCCGGGAGGAGGCTGGGTGGAGGGAGGTCGGGGCGGGAGTCAGGCGTCGGAGAGGGCAGCGAGCGAGGACGCGAGCCTGCCGAGCAGGACGTCGATCTCGCCCCGCGTGACGACCAGCGGCGGCCGCATCTTCAGCACGTTGCCGGCGGGTCCGATCCGGCTGATCAGGACCCCGCGGCGACGCATGTCCTCCACGACCCACCGCGTGGCGGCGGCGTCGGGAACCGTCGGGTCGCCGGGGTCGACGAACTCGAGCCCGAAGTAGAGCCCTCGTCCGCGCACGGCGGCCACCCGCGGGTCGCCCGCCACGATCTCGTGCAGCCGCCCGGCGACGTAGTGCCCCAGCTGCGCCGCACGGTCGAGCAGGTCCTCCTCCGCCATGACCTGGAGGACGGCCATCCCGGCGGCGGCGGAGACCGGGCTGCCCGCGAACGTGTTGAAGTAGTCGTTGCGCGCGCCGAACCCGTCCTGCAGCCGAGCGGTGGTGACCAGGGCGGACAACGGGTGGCCGTTGCCCATCGGCTTGCCGAGGACGACCAGGTCGGGCCGGACGTCGAACATCCGGTGGCCCCACATCCGCCCGCCGGTCCTGCCGAAGCCGGACTGCACCTCGTCGGCGAGGACGAGGCCGCCGGCGGCGTGGACGCGCGCGGTGAGCCCTTCGACGTACCCGGACGGTGGGCTGACGAGGCCCTCGGTGGAGAACAGCGGGTCGAACACCACCGCGGCCACCCCGTGGCCCGCCTCGACCAGCGACGCGATGGCCGTGTCGACCGCGGACAGCGACTCCTCGAGCAGGCCGCTCGCGTCGTCGACGCCGGTGGCGTCGGGGATGTGCAGGGTCCGCACCCACGGAGCGAGCCCCTCCCCCGTGGCCAGGCCGGTGGTGAGCTCGGCGAGCCGGCCGGTGTTGCCGTGGTAGCTCCAGCCCGAGACCAGCACACCGGTGCGGCCCGTGTGCTGGCGGGCGATGCGCAGGGCCAGGTCGTTGGACTCCGAGCCGCTGTTGGTGAGGAAGACCCGGTCGAGGGGGGCGTCGAAGGTCGCGAGCAGGGCTTCGGCGTAGTCCACGACCCGGTCGTTGAGGTAGCGCGTGTGCAGGTTGAGCCGGGACATCTGCTCGGACACCGCGGCGGCGACGACCGGGTTGGCGTGGCCGACGTGCGGGACGTTGTTGTACCCGTCCAGGTAGACCTGTCCGTCGACGTCGGTCACCCACACTCCCGACCCCGACACGACCTCGAGGGGCGTGTCGTAGAACAGCGGTGACCGCGCGCCCAGGGTGGTGTGCCTGCGGTGGAGCAGGTCCGTGGTCCTGGTCGCCGGCCTGCGTGCGAGGGCGAGGTTCGCCCGGTGGTCGGGCGCCAGGAGCTCGGCGAGCACGCCGTTCCAGCTCCGCACCAGCTCACCCTCGTAGTCGACGTCGTCGTTCGGGCCGGCGTTGCCCTGGGCGATCATCCAGAGCGCGCTGTTCGACCAGTGCGCGACGATCATGAACAGCCGCACCCGCGCGAGGTGGTGCGGATCGTCCGCGCCGTGGTAGCGGCTGGCCAGCTGCCGGGTCCGGTCCCGGTCGAAGCCGTTGTAGGCGGCCAGGAAGCCCAGCTCGTAGGCCGGATCGGTGTTGGCGGCGAGGTCCCAGTCGATGAGCCGGTAGCCGGACCCGTCGACGATCACGTTCGCGTCCCAGAGGTCGTTGTGGCACGGCACGAACTCGGCCGGGCGCAGATCGAGCACCTCCTCGATCTCCGCCAGGTGCTCCTCGACGACCGGCAACCCGATCGGGAGCACGTAGTCGCGTTCCCGGGCTGCGGCGAGCAGGGTCCGGACGTGGACGAACGGGTCCAGGTCCTGCGCGAACCGCTCCCCGCTGGTGTGCAGCGTGTGCAGGGCAGGCACGAGGTGCTCGAGCGCATCCGCATCACCGGCGAGGGACGGCCGGGTCCCGCAGAGGTACTCCAACGCGATGCCGGAGGACTCCCGGCAGACAGCGGTCACCGTCGCGCCGACGCCGATCCGGGACGCGCACAGCGTGTTGCCCAGGATGACGTCGGCGGGCGGCAGCACGTTCATCGCCTCCCAGTAGCCGTTCCAGATCTTCACCACCTGCTTCCGGCCGGCGAGGCGGACGAGGTAGTTCTTGTGCGCGGCGCCCCCGGAGAGGGTCTCGACGGCGGCGTCGGGTCCGGTCCACTCCGAACCGGGTTCGAAGACGCGACGGACGGCGGCGTCCTCTTCGGCACTGATGGTCATCGGGCTTCCTCCGTCTCGAGTCAGAAGATCTCGGCTGCGTAATCGATGGACGACGCGGTCGCGTGGCGCACCACTCCGGCGACGAGGAACACGGGGACGGCGAGCAGCATCCATCCGGCCACCCCGTCGGAACCACTGAGCAGCGTGTAGTTGCTGAGCGTCAGGTGTCCGACGTAGGCGAGCAGCAGGATCGACAGGCTCGGCGCGGCGATCTCGCCCCAGACGTCGTCGGGGGTCCGCCGAGCGAAGAACACCACGATCGCGAGCGAGGTGAGGATGAGGACGGAGATGAACGCGGCGGTCCCGAGCGCGGTGAACCAGGCGAAGACGACCCCGATCGGATCGGCCCCGGCGAGCAGGAACGCCGTGATCACGGCGGCGACGGCACCGCTGTTGACGAGCGCCGCCACGTGGGGGCTGCCCGTGGACGTGGTCCCTGACAGCCGCCGCGGGAGTGCGCCTGCGCGTCCGAGCGCGAAGAGGTACCGGGAGAACATGTTGCACAGCCCCAGCAGCATCGCGACGAAGCTGGTGACGACCAGGATCTGCATCGCCAGGCTGAGCCCGCGTCCCCCGGCTCCCTCGGCGAGGGTGAAGATGAACCCGGCGGGGTCGGCGGTGGCGGTCGCGCTGACGGCATCGATCCCGATCGCCCCGCCGATGACCCAGGTCGACAGGCCGTAGAACGCACCGACGAACGCGATGACCAGGTAGAGGGCGCGCGGGATGGTGCGGCGAGGGTCGCGGGCCTCCTCGGAGAACACGACGGTGGCCTCGAAGGCGGTGAAGCAGAGGAACGCGAACAGCAGCGCCACCCCGAGGCCGGGACTGAAGAGGTTCTCGGCGGTGAACCCCCCGATGCTGAAGACGCCCCACCCGTGCCGGGCGACGAGCGCGACCACCAGCACGGCGACGACGGCCGTCTCGCCGACGATGAGCAGGCCGAGCAGCCGCACACTGGCGTCGACACCTCGGACCGTGAGCAGTGTGACCAGGGCCAGGACCACGAGGATCCACACCAGCGGGGGCAGGGACAGACCGGTGAGGTCCGCGACCAGTGACTGCGTGAAGACACCGAACTGCGACCAGAGCCCGACCTGCAGGGTCAGGTAGGTGAGGACCGCCAGCCCGGCTCCGCCGCTGGCCCAGCGGTTGCCCAGGCCCTTCGCGATGTAGGCGACGAATCCCCCCGCATTGGTGATGTGCCGGCTCATCCGCAGGTAGCCGACCGCGAACAGCGCGATCATCAGGGCCGCCAGCACGTAGACGAGCGGGGTGGCCGGGCCGACCGCGGAGAACAGAACCCCGCTCGCGCCGACCACCGCGGCCATCGGCGCGGCGGCCGCGACGACGAAGAACGCGATGGCCACCACACCCAGCCTGTCGGCGGCCAGCACGCCGGCGGCGGGCGGCTCCGACGGCGTCGGCGCCGGAGCGGCGGTCGGGTTCGAGCCGGAACGTCCTGTGGTCATGTCCAACCCCTAGGAGAGTGGTCGTGGTCCGACGGCGGTGCTCGCGGTCCCGTACCCGAAAGACTGTACGATACCGTTCATTGATCAAACAAGACGTTCACAGTTTGGCTTTGTTAGCGTGGCTGATTGCGTCTGGTGATGAGGGGGAGCCGGTGGCGACAGGTGCCGACCGAGGACGTGCACCGCTGTCACTGCGCGAGCGCAACAAGCTGCGGACTCGACGGTCGCTGCTGGATGCGGCTCTGGAGATCTTCACCGAGCAGGGCTTCGGTTCGGCGTCGGTGGAGGCGATCGCGGCGCGGGCCGGCGCGTCGAAGGTGACGGTGTACAGCTACTTCCCCAGCGGACGCGAGGAGCTGTTCCGCCAGCTCTACGACGAGATCAACACCGAGCTGCTCGACCGCGCTCTCGCCCTGTGGGGAGCGAGCGAGGGCCTCGTGGACCGGGTGACCGCCCTGGCCAGGGCGCTGCTGGAGATCGGGGCACGCCCGCTCGTCGGGCGCTTCTACTCGATCGACGACCCAGCGCTCGAAGCCGCACTGGATCCGGTGCGAGGACACGCCTCGGGAACATTCCGGCAGCTGATCTCCGCCGAGCTCGGCCGCTGCCGCGACGCCGGCGAGCTCAGCAGCACCGCGGACCCCGACGCCCTCGCCCGGCTCCTGGTCGGCGCGAGCCGGGCAGCACTCACCGAGGTCGCCCGCCGGCCCGAGCGAGCCGGCGAGCTGCTGGAGGCGTTCGCCGACCTCGTCCGTGGGCTGCTCGGTGACGCCGACGACGCGGGTGCCGACGCCCCTGGCGCGTATTGACACGCTCTGAGCAGGCGAGGAGCCTTCCGGTCAACCTCTCGCGGGTTCGTCCCGACGACGTCGAGGTCGAACGGCATCACGGGGAGTCCCGATGGAGGGTGCGTCGCCACCGTGGGTGGGCCCGCCGGGTGACCGCGCGCCGCGCGCCACCGACCGCCGCACCTTCCTGCGTTCCGTCGGGGTCACCGCAGGCCTCACCGCCCTGGGTTCGGTGGTTCCCGCCGGGACCGGTCCGGCGCGGGCCGGGCCGGCCGTGCCGGCGCAGCCGCCCGGGACCGCGGCGGGGTCCCTGTCGGCTGCGGTGCGGAAGTTCCACCTCCACGCGCGGCCGAAGGTCGTCCGCGTGGGCGAGGTGGCCGATGCCCTGGGGATGTCACGGCCGGTGTCGGTGCGGGAGCTGCACCGCAGGCTGACGGCGATCCCGACCGAGCTGCGGCTGGCCCAGGTGATCACCACCGAGGCCGCGCTGGGCGGGCGGGCGGAGATGGTGCTGCGCAGCGACGGCACCTACACCTCGTTCGGCAGCATGCGCGCGACGGGCTTCCCCTCTTTCGCCTACCAGGTGACGGCCTCCGTGGAGAGTGCCGGGAACCTGTTCCTGCCGATGGCGCGCCACGAGGGCCGCGTCTTCGGGACCGACACCCCCGGCGACCGCAGCCGGAGCTGGAACGAGAGCGGGCAGAGCGAGAGCCTGCGCCAGAACTGGGTGAGCGTCGCGGAGGACGCCCGGCTCGTCGTCCGCAAGGAGTACGAGCTGTCCGGTGTGCTCGGCACCGTCGCCGACGTCGCGGTGAAGATCGGCCAGTTCGTCGGGCTGGCGACCGTCGTCTACCCGGGCCTGGCCGCCGCGATCACCCTCGCCTCGACTCTCGCCGAGGCGACCGAGGAGCCGTTCCCCCTGCCCAGGCTGCCGCTGGGGATCACGGTCGCGGCCGGTGTGCTGCTGGTGTTCGGGCCGGGCATGATCGTCCCGGCGGTGGTCGCGGGCGGCGTGGCCGAGCTGGCCGTCCAGACCCGGCCGCTGGACGAGGCGGAGTACACCTTCGCGACGAAGATCTTCGGCAACACCCTCCCTCCCCGCGAGCAGATCATCCTCACCAACATGCTCGGCAAGGGCGACCGCCGGTTCGTCATGCCCGGCCCGGGCGGGGTGTTCTTCGTCAACCTCGGGCAGGCCGCGTTCGACGATCCCAGGGGCTACCGGACGCAGGGCTCGAGGTACGCCACACCCGGCCAGGTCTTCGTCCACGAGCTGACCCACACCTGGCAGGGCAGGCGTCTGCCGGCGGTCACCTACTTCTGCAAGGGCATCACGAACTCGACCTACACGCCGGACGCGGACGTGAACCGCCCGTGGGCGGACCACGGACTCGAGCAGCAGGCGACCATCGTCGACACCTGGTACGCCTCGATCTTCGACCCGAAGAACAAGGAGTTCCTCGACTCCGAGTACGGCAGACCGGTCCCCGACTGGTCCAAGAAGGCGCCGGAGCTGTTCGACCGCTACATCTACGGGAACATCCGCGGCGGCATCACCTGATCCCTCCGGTTCCCTCGAACCCCCGCACCGACCTACGGAGGAATCCCGTGCCCGAGTACACCGAGCCCGTCGTCAGCAGGATCCAGGACGGCGCAGCGATCCACGGCGAGAGCGCGACGTGGATGGGCGTCTACGGCAGGAGCGAGAGCTCCACCGGCGGCCAGGGGGTGCTGGGCGAGGCGCTCGGCACCGGTGTGGCCGGAGTCAGCCGGACGTGGGTCGGCGTGTACGGCGAGTCGAACGGGACCGAGAACGGCCCGGCCGCCGTCTGGGCGGAGGGCAGAGGCGGCGCCTTCGGGGTCAAGGGCCACGCACGGGCGCCGGGAGCGGCCGGCGTCGCCGGCTTCCACCTCGCCGACACCGGCGACGGCGGGCCCGGAGTGCTGGGCGAGAGCGTCCGGGGTGTGGGCGTGCGGGGGGTCGGTGGGACCGGGGTGGTCGGTGTCGGGCGGGTCTGGATCGGCGTCTACGGCGAGTCCGACGCCCCGGTCGAGGCCGGCTCCGCCGGGGTGTGGGGTGACGGCAAGGACCGCAGCGACGGCGTCAAGGGCGTGACGCGCGCCCCCGGCAAGGCGGCGGTCAGCGCGTTCCACCTCACCCCCGACGGGCCGGGGATGTACGCCGAGGGCAGCCCGGCCGCCTACTTCCGCGGCGACGTCGTGGTGACCGGGGACCTCCGCCTGGAGGGCGCCGACTACGCCGAGGAGCTGACCGTCGCCGACGTGGAGGTCGCGCCCGGGATGGTGGTCGTGCTCGACGACCAGGGCCGGGTCCGGCCGTGCCTGGAGGACTACGACCCGCGCGTCGCCGGAGTGGTCGCGGGGGCGGGCGGCGTCCGCTCGGCCCTCGTCCTCGACCGGCACCCCGGCGGCGCCCCCATCGCGATGATGGGCAAGGTGTGGGTGATGGCCGACGCGGACGCGGGCCGGATCCGACCCGGTGATCTGCTCACCACCTCCACGACGCCGGGCCACGCGCGGCGCGTCGACGACCGCCAGCAGGCGTTCGGCGCCCTCATCGGCAAGGCGTTGACCGGCCTGACCGACGGCCGCGGCATGGTGCGCATGCTCGTCACCACGACCTGACGCCACCGCAACCGCTCAGGGGCGGACGAGCACCTTCCCGATCGCGCCCTTCTCCACGGCCACCTGCGCGGCGACCACGTCGTCGAGGTCGTAGTCGGCGACGGGCAGCGCGGACAACGCATCCGCCTCGATGGCGGCGTTCGTCCAGGACGACAACCGCTGGAAATCACTCGGCGACACCCGGTACATCAGCGCGAACTTGATCGAGGCGTTCGCCATCGCCAGCTGCAGGATCGGGATCCTGGGCTGCTCGGACTCCCCGGCGTACACGGCGATCGTGGCATCGGGCGCGAGGACGGCGGCGTCGATGTCGATGTTCGACGCCAGCGCGACCTCGACGATCCGATCGACACGTCCGACGGACGCCAGAACGCGTTCCGCGACGTCCTCCTGGCGGTAGTCCAGCACGAGGTCCGCTCCTGCGGCCCGCGCCAGCTCGGCCTTCTCCTCGGAGCTGACCGTGGTGACCACACGGGCCCCCGCGTGCTTCGCCAACTCGATGGCGAAGTGCCCGACGGCTCCCGCACCGCCGGCGACGAGGACCGTCCGCCCTCGTACCGCGCCGGGATCACCACCGAGGCAGTACGCCGCCGTCAGCGCGGGCACGCCGAGGCAGGCACCGAGCTCGTCCGACGCGTTGTCGGGGAGCGGGACCACCTTGTGCGCCGGTACCACCGCGAACTCCGCGGCCGTGCCGTACCGGTTGTCGGCGGCGGCGAGGTAGAGCCACACGCGTTGACCGACGGCGAGCCCGGTCACCCCCGGTCCGATGGCGTCCACCCGGCCGGCGCCGTCGTGATGGGGCACCTGGAAGTCGTCGGGAGTGCGGCCGGTGAGTCCGGCGCGGGCCTTCCAGTCCGTGGGGTTGACGCCGGAGGCCGATATCGCGACGCGCACCTCTCCCGCCCGGGGGTCGGGCACCTCCAGCTCGACGAGTTCCAGCACGTCCCGGGCCGGCCCGGTGGTCCGATAGATCGCTGCTCTCACGCACATCATGGTGCTCGTTCCTGGTTGGACAGCGGCACAACCCCGGTGCGGCAGAGTTGGTCGCACTGCCATACCTCCCGCTGCCCGAGTGGCCGAGAGTGAGCACCGTCATATCCGACATGTCCGGGTGGCGACGAGCGAGCGGCCACACGTCCTGCGCGTCGACCGGGACCGCTCCGTCGCACCGGACGAGCAGGACCGCTGCGCTCACGAGGTCCGCAGGAGCGTGAGCGTCGGCGAGTCCACCGACACGGGTGCGGCGCGGGCCGGACGGCCGCAGGGCCCTCGTCCACCGACTCGTGCGCCCGATCATCCGACCCATTCTGAGGAGACCCATGACCCATCCCTTCGGGCCGATCCGGCAACTCGGCTACATCGTCAGGGACATCCACGCGGCCATGCACCACTGGATCGAGGGCCCGGGCGTCGGGCCGTTCTACTACCTGGAGGACAACGGCGCGCTGGCGCAGTCGGGCGGCGTGCAGATCGAGCTGATCGAACTCCGCGACGACTCCCCGTCGTTCTTCCACGCGTTCGTCGACGAGTTCGGCGAGGGCCTGCACCACGTCGCCTTCTGGACCGAGCACTTCGACGCCTGCGTGGAGGCCGCACTGGCGCGCGGGTACCTCGAGATCCACCGCGGCACGTCGCTCCGCGGTGGGCCCGACAACCGGTTCGCCTACTTCCACCGGGGGTCCGCCGACGGCACGGCCATCGAGATCTCCGAGCGGGGGGCCGACAAGCGCGCTCTGTTCGACGCGATCGCCGAAGCCGCCGAGGGCTGGGACGGCACCGAGCCCGTCCGCGACATGGCGGCGCTGCTGTCCGAGGTCGCCGGGACGCGGAACGGGACGCGTCGGTGAAGGCCGTGCTGATCCACCGCCACGCCGACGGCGCGGTGCTCGCGCTCGGCGAGATCCCGGAGCCGGAGCTCGGCCACGGCCAGGTCCGGGTCTCCGTCCGCGCCGTCTCGGTCAACTACGCCGACCAGTTCGTGCCCCAGGGCGGGTACGGCACGCCCCCGGCGGACGGCGTTCCGTGGGTGGCGGGCCTGGACGCCGCCGGTGTGGTCACCGAGGTCGGTGCGGGTGTCTCCGGCGTACGGGTCGGTGACCGGGTGATGGCCATGGTGGCGAGCAGCCTGGCGGAGCAGGTGGTCACCGACGCGCGGTTCACCGTCCCGGTCCCGTCGACGTGGTCGGACGAGGAGGGCGCGGCCGCGATCGTCGGCCTGCTGACGGAGTGCAGCGCGCTGGCCGCGGCCGGCGGCCTCCGTGGCGGCGAGAGCGTCGTCATCACCGGGGCCACCTCGGGCATGGGCCTGCAGGGGGTGCAGCTCGCACGGCACCTCGGCGCCGGCCGGATCATCGCCGTGGCGCGATCGGACCGCGCGGACGACGTCCTCCACCGCTTGGGCGCCGACCTCGTCCTGCACAGCGCGGGGTGCGGCTACGCGGACCGCGTGCTCGACGCGACCGCAGGGGCGGGCGCCGACGTCGCCGTGGACCACGTCGGTGGCAGCTACTTCCCCGACCTCGTCGCCGCGGCGGCGATCGGCGGGCGGATCGTCAACGTCGGCCGGGCCGCCGGCGCCGAGGCGACGGCGGACCTGGAGGCGTTCTCGCTGAAGCAGCTCACCCTCCGCGGCGTCACGTTCCGCACCCGCACCCGGGACGAGCTGGGCGATCTCTACCAGCAGGTCCGGGATCTGGACCTCGGGAAGCTCCGTCCGGTCATCGAGCGCGTCGTCCCCTGGGAGGAGACCGAGGAGGCACAAGGACTCCTGTCCACCGGCACCGTCGTCGGGAAGGTCGTCATCCGGGTCGCCGCCGAGAGCTAGCACGTCCGGACCGCGCCCTCCACCCCCTTCGCACCAAGGAGAACGGCCATGACCACCGACCAGCGGGGAACATCCCCCTCCCACTCTCTCAAGCAGACGCGGCGTGCGGCCGCCGCGAGCTTGGGGGGGACGATGCTCGAGTACTACGACTTCGCCATCTACGGGCTGGCCGCGGCCCTGGTCTTCGGACCCGTCTTCTTCCCCTCCGCCGATCCGACGCTGGGCGTGCTGGCGTCCTTCGCCACCTTCGGCGTCGGCTTCCTCGCCCGCCCGCTCGGCGGCATCGTCTTCGGCCACCTCGGTGACCGGCTGGGGCGGAAGAACGTCCTCGTCACGACGATGCTCATGATGGGCGTGTCGACGGTGCTGATCGGGTGCCTCCCCGGACACGACTCGATCGGCTACTGGGGCGCGGTGCTGCTCGTCGTTCTCCGGCTCGTGCAGGGGTTCGCCTTCGGCGGCGAACAACCCGGCGCGATCCTCCTCGTCTCCGAGCACGCCGCCGAAGGTCGCCGGGGGCTGTTCGCGTCACTGCCCGGAGCGGGCGTCTCCTCCGGCCTGGTCCTCGGCAACCTCGCGTTCCTCGCGGTCAACAACGTCATGGATCCCGTCGCGGTGCAGACGTGGGGCTGGCGTATCCCGTTCTGGGCGGGCGGCGTCCTGGTCGTCGTCGGACTCCTGATCAGGTTCGGGCTGGCCGAGACCCCGGACTTCGAGAAGAGCAGGGCGAACGATCAGGTGTCGCGCTCCCCGGTCCGCGAGGTCATCCGCACCCACCCGTCCCAGATCCTGCTCGCCGGCGGCGTGCAGGCAGGGCAGGCGGTGGCGTCGTACATCACCGTCGTCTACAGCCTCGCCTACGCCCGTGAGCACGGGGTGCCCGCCGCACTGCCGCTCCTCGGGATCATCCTCAGCGGCGTGCTGCACCTCGCCCTCGTTCCGGCCGCGGGTGCCCTGTCCGATCGTTTCGGCAGACTGCCCACGTACCTCGCGGGTGCGGTGTTCATCGCTGTCACCGCGTTGTTCTTCTTCCCCATGGTCGGCAGCGGCTCCGCGGTGCTCGTGATCTCCGCCTACCTGCTGCTGTTCGGAATCGGCTGGGCCGTCATCACGGGCGTCTATCCCGCGATGCTCGCCGAGGCCTTCGCCACGAAGGTCAGCTACTCGGGTCTGTCACTGGGCATGCAGCTCGGGGTCGTCGTCGGCGGTCTGACACCCTTCGCCGCCACACTGGTCGCGACGCTGCCGAACGGCTCGACGCTGCTCGGCATCGGCCTCTCGGTGGTCGTCCTGCTGTCCGGCTGGTGTGCCGCGGCGCTCGTCCGGCGCACGCCACGGGCGGGAGTGGCCGCCAGCACGGGTCAGCCCGTCGCCGTCGGGGCCGACGACGCGGAGCGGTGACGGCGTGCCGACCTGTACCGGCCGTCCGGTCGACGGCCGGTACAGCGGTCCGGCCGGCCGAGGGCTCTGCCCCCGGCCGGGCTCAGGTCGGCTCGTCCGGGTCCGCGGCGAGGGCCCAGGCCACTTCGAGCCACGTCTCCGCGGAGTCCAGGTTCGCCCCGGTGATCTCCGTGAAGCGCGCGAGCCGGTAGCGGAGGGTGTTCCGGTGGACGACCAGCGCCTCGGCCGCGCGGGCCACGTTCTTGTCCGCGTCCACGTAGGCGCGGATGCTGCGCCAGATGAGCGTGCCGAACTCGCCCATCGGCTCGAGCGGCGCCCGGTAGCGGCGGACCAGGAGCGAGGTGACGGCCTCGTCCCAGTCCACCGCCAGCCGCCAGCCGATGTCCTCGATCCTGCGGCGGCCGCGGACGCCGTGCCGCCCCATCCAGTCGTAGATGCGTTGCGCGAGCTCGAACGAGGCCGCGACCTCGGGCAACGGTGCTGCGGGGCCGAGCGCGACGACGTCCTCCGGTCCCAGTACGCCGACGGCACCGGACAGCAACCCGAAGCAGTACCCGTCGGCGACCACGACCAGGTCGCTCCCCCGCGATTCCAGACGACGTCGCAGGGACTCCACCGATGCGCCCTGCGTCGTGCCGGCTTTCACCGTCAGGTAGTCGGTGGTGGTGTCCAGGCCGAGCTCCGCCGCCCGCGAGTGGACCTCGGAGACCGGCAGCCCCCCGGCGAGGACCTTCTCCAGGAACTCGGCGCGCATCTGGGAGCGCCGCAGCGCGCCGGTGAGCTGCCGGCTGCGGAAGAGCGCGGCCATCTGGTTCGTCATCAGGTCGCTGAGCTGCCAGAGCACGCGAACGGCGTTGAGCTCCGCGACGGCATCGACGCCGTGCTCGGACGCGATCTCGAGGAACCGTTCCTGGATGACGCTGATGGACTTGCGCCAGCCCTGGATCCCGTCCTCGACCGCGAGGCCCTGCCCGAGGCGCTCGTCGACCCGGATCGTCAGGGCCTCGACATCCCGGTCGTCGACGACGGGCGAGCCGGCGAGGAGCGAGTTGCGCACGGTCTCGAGGTTCATCCGGACCGAGGCCTCGATGGCGCTCCGCGGCACGATCGCGTACGGCGGCCGTTGCTCGTCGCCGTTCTCGACCGTGCGCGCGACGAGTTCGTCGACGTCGTCCATCAGCAGTGCCACAGCGTCGCGGAACGATTGCGCGGCGGCATCGGCGCGCACTGCTGCTTGCTCCAACCCGGCCTCCTGGCTGCAGTGTGCCAGACGAGGCAGCGGCATCGAGCGCGAACACCGGCGTTCGAGGTGCTCGCCGTAGAGGACGCGGCCACCGCCTGACCAGCGGATCGGGCACCGGCCGATCTCGCCGGCCGAACCACCCTCGTGCTGCGTCCCCGCGCCGGTACCGTCGTCAGCCGAGGGTGCGCGCCCGCCTCCGGGCGCCCTTCGCGGGACGGGACCGGACATGACACAGGAAGCGACCACCACCACGCCCGGCGCGGCTGCGCCGACCACCGAGCAGATCTGGCACGAGTTCGGGACGCAGCTGCGCCGCTTCGTGCACCGGCGGGTGCTCGACCCGGACCGGGCCGACGACGTCCTCGCCGAGGTGATGCTGCGCATCCACCGCAACCTGCACCGGGTCGAAGACCACGAGCACCTCGTGCGATGGGTGTACCGGATCACCCGCAACGCGATCATCGACGAGTACCGACGGGTCGAGCGCGAGCAGGCCCGGCGGGCCCCGCTGCCGGCTCTCACGCCCGAGCCTGCCGACCCGGCGCCGGACGACGAGCAGGCGGGCGTGCTCGGCGAGCTCGCGCACTGCATGCGCCCGCTGCTCGGCGGGCTCTCCGCCGAGCAGCGCCGGGCGGTGGAGCTCACCGAGCTCGAGGGGCTGAGCCAGGCGGGCGCGGCCGAGCGTGAAGGGGTGTCGGTGTCGGGCATGAAGTCCCGGGTGCAGCGCGGCCGCCGCCACCTCGCCGAGCTGCTCGGGCGGTGCTGCGAGCTCGTCCTCGACGCGCGCGGCGTCCCGATGGACTACACCCCGCGCCGCGACTGCAGCTGCGGCTGAACCCGGCCGCACACGCCGAGAGGGGCCCGCCGGATGCGGCGGGCCCCTCCACGCGCGAGACGGTCTATCCGCAGCAGGGCCCACCCTCCTCGCAGGCCGCCGCGCACGCGGAGGTCGACTGCGCATCGGGGTTGGCCGGGTCGTCCTCGGTGACGGCGTAGAACTCCCACCATCCGTGGGGCACGTCGGGGGCGGTGACGAACACCTTGTCCTGCACGGCGTGGCAGCACACGTCCTGCTCGGCCACGGTCGTCTGCAGCCCGGCCGCCTCGAACCGGGCCAGCGCGGCGGTCACGACCTCCGGTGCCTGCGCCTCGACGCCGACGTGGTTGAGCGTCTCACCGGCGCCCGGGTTCTCGATCAGCACCAGCTTCAGCGGCGGGTCCGCCACCTCGAAGTTGGCGTAGCCCTCGCGCCGCTTGTGCGGCCCGACGCCGAAGAGCGCGGTGTAGAAGTCGGCCGCCGCTGCGACGTCGGTGACGTTGAGGGCGAGCTGGACCCGTGTGGTCGGCTCCGTGGTGGACATGGTGGATACCTCCTGGCTCCCGGCAGCGACCCGGCGATCCCCGTGGATCCCGTCGCCCGCTGTCTCCCCTGCTGACGCGCGAGGGGCGGCGCGGACGCACCTGACCAGGTCAGAACAGGCCGGTGACGACGTTGCTGTACGCCCGCCGGCTGCCGTTGTCACCGTCGACGAAGGTGGCGTCGGCGTAGATCTCGTCGGTCTTGTCCCAGTAGCCGTTGTCCTCGTTGAGGACGCTGGCGTGCACCTGGAACGCGCGGTAGAAGTAGATGCCGTCGCTCCCGGCGAACAGGTAGCCGCCGGCGTCGTTGTGGGCACCGGCGAAGAAGTCGGTGCGCCACACGTCGGAGTCGTACGAGCCGGAGTCGTCCCCGGTGACGTGGTAGAAGACGCCGCCCGGGCCCTGGCCCGCCGCCGCGCGCGAGCCGGTTGCGAGGTTGTTCATGTAGCCGACGGCGTCGTGCTGGCTCATCGCGAAGCGACCGCTGATGATCACGTTGTAGTACCCGCCCGAGCCGTAGGCGTAGGTGATCTTCAGGTTGGCCCCGGACGGGGTCGGCGCGGCGGACGCGGGCGCGGTGGCGAGCCCGGCGGTCAGGCCTACGGTGACGGCGGCGATCGCGGCGGCTCGGCCGGTGCGGAACATGATCTTCTTCAGAGCGGACGTCGTGGGCATCGTCGTACCTCCTGGCTCCCGACAGCGGCGCTCCGATCCCCTGTGGACCGACGTCACCGGCTGTCCGACCGGCTGACGTCCGTGCGGTCGTGTGGACGCACGGGGCCGGTCGTGTGCGTCCTCTGCGGGCGCCTCGGGGCCTGCTCCGCATCTGCGTCCACCGGCAGGGCTCGTCGTCAGCCCCGGAGACACGTCAGCCGGCACCGCCCCGATCACCCGCGAGTCGGGCCGAGCCCCCGACGTCACTCCCGCCGCGGGCTGCCATCACGCACCTGCGACATCAGGTGCGTGGCGCAGCGAGGGTGAGCTGGCGCCGGTGGTGGTCGAAGTGCTGGGTCCCGAACCGGTAGACGTCGAGCACGCTCATCGTGGGCGTGAAGCAGGGGTCCCAGTCGGTGGGCATCTGCATGCTCAGCGCCAGGCTGTGCTCGGTCTCGGCGGCGAGGCGACGCTGCAGGGAGCGAACGACCCGGTCCATCACCGCCGTCATCGTGCGCGGGCTGACCAGACGGCCGGCGACGCACGGACCCAGGTAGTTGATCCGATGGAAAGGTCGACGGCAGGCGTTGAGGGTTGCGGCGACACCGCGACTGCGGCCGAGACGGCCGAGTCCCCGCACCAGGGGGAGCAGGGTGCTGACAACGCCGTAGCCGAGCACCATGTGGAACAGGAGTTCCCGGTTCGTCCACCGGGTGCCGTTGGTCGGCGACGCAGGTCATCGGGCGAGGCCGCCGCTACGAGCTCGTGGAGTTCGGCCTGGGCGCGGGCCATCTCATGACTGATCTCGTGCACGTCCATAGAGCGCCTCCGCGGCGATCGTACGGCCGCGGGAGCCCGCTCGACGCGAGAACGTGGCCGTCCGCCGTGACCCGGTCGTGCCTCGGGTACCTGGGTACGGGCTCACCGTGGCTCGGTGGCTCCGGGAGCGGGGCCGGGAAGACGGGGCGAGGGCGATGACGTGGGTGCCGCAGTCGTGCACGTTGCCGACGGTGGGGCGGATCTGCTGGGTCGGGCATCGCGGGCGTGCCGAGCGGCCTTGACGCGTTCGGGGAGGAACCGGTTGCGCAGGACGGCGAACTTGGTGGCGCGGTTGCCGCCGACCACGGCGTCCCTGCCGGCCAGCACGGCCTCGACGCCCTGCCGCGCGACCTCGCGCTTGTCGTTCTTCCAGCTGTTGTCGCCGAACTTCGTGTCCTGCATGCCGGCCCTGGCGTGGAAGTCGCTGTCGGTGGCACCGGGCAGCAGAGCGGTGACCGTGATGCCGTGCTCGGCGACCTCGGCGACCTCGGCGCGCAGGCTCTCGGCGAACATGTAGACGAACGCCCGGGACGGGCCGTAGGTCGTCTCGTACGGCGTGGGTTGGGTAGCCGACACCGACGAGGTCATCAGGATCCTCCCGCGCCCGCGAGGGATCATGTCGACGACGACGCGCTTGGCCAGGTGCACCACCGACTTCACGTTGACGTCGATCAGGTGCAGGTCGTCGGCGAGATCGATGTCGGCGAACGCGCCACCGACAGCGATGCCGGCGTTGAGCACGGCGAGCTCCAGCGGGCGCCCCACGGCGAGGGTGCTCGCCCACAGGGACTCGACGGCGTCGTAGTCGGCCAGATCAGCGCGCACGGGGTGGGCCTGGACACCGAGGCGGCGCAGCTCGGCGGCCACCTCGTCGGTGCGTCCGCTGCGGCCGGTGACCACGAGGTCGTATCCGCGACGGGCGAGCTCACGGGCGATCTCCAGCCCGATGCCGTTGGATGCGCCGGTGACCAGCGCGAGCGGGCGGAAGGACGGGGCCCGGTCCGGGCTGGTCATCAGGTCTCCTGTGCGGTCTGCGTGGTGAGGGTGGCGCGGCGCAGGGGCTCGGTGGCGGCGGCTCGGACCGCGGCGATGACCTCGCGCCGGGTCCGCCCCGGCTCGTCGTTCCAGGCGACGAGGTCGCGGATGCGCTCTCGGGGGCGCAGCCGGTGCGGCGGATCGCCGTCGTGCAGCACCCGCCAGACCTGATCCATCCACGGCAGCGCATCGCGTTCGACGTCGACGAAGAAGGTGCCGCGGTGCGCGGCCACCGCGATCGCCGCCACCAGGCACGCACTGCGCACCTCATCGGGCCGGGGCGACCCGGACAGCAGCCGCCGCCGCAGAGGAGCCGGCTCGCGCTGGTACCAGCCGTGCTGGAGCCATCCGCGTTCGAGGATCTGCTCGGCGACACCGAGAACCGATGGAGGGGCCGGCGCAGTGGTTCCCGACAGCACAGCACCGCGCGACTCCAGAACAGCGACGGTCATGGTCAGCCCCTCACAAATAGAACGTATTCGACTTATTCAGTGTGCACACACTGACGCGCGCCCGGTCGAGTGCCACTCTAGCTCGATGACCAGCGCTTGAATATGTCGATATCGTCTGATTGAGTGAAGCGGTGTCCCGCGAAACCGACATCTGTGAGTGGCTGGTGCGCCATCCCGGCAGCTCCCGCGCTGAGATCGCGACAGCGTTCGGGCTGCCCCGCACCACGGTCACCAGCGTGGTCGGCCGGCTACTGGGGCAGGGGCTCGTCGACGAAGCACCCGATCCGCGCCATGCCGGCGGCCGCGGCCGCCCCCCGACGGTGCTGTCGCGCCGCGGCGCGGACCTGCTCGTCGGCGTGGTCATCGCCACACCGACGCGGGCGCGGGCGGCCGTCGTGGACTACCGCGGGCAGATCCACAGCCGAGCACACGCGCTCATCGACGCCAGCAGTGAACGCGCCGTCGTCACCAGCCTGCGCTCGTGCCTCGACACGGCCGCGACGAAGGGGGGCATCGCGCTCACCGGGCTCGACGAGCTCGTCGTCGGGCTCCCCGCGGCGATCCGCCCCGACACCCGGCGCCCGGCCCTCACACCCGTACCGGAGAACTCCGCGGGCTGGAACGGACTCGCACCGTGGCTGAGCACATCGGTGATCGACCACCTCGCCGCCGAACTCCCCCGCGAGCCGCACGTCGAGAACGACGCCAACCTCGCCGCGCTGGCGGAGTGCGAGTTCGGCGCGGGCCGGCAGTTCAGGAACACGATGTACCTGAAGCTGACCGCAGCCGGCATCGGGTGCGGCCTGATCATCGACAACCACCTGCAACGCGGCAGCACCGGCTTCGCCGGGGAGCTGGCCCACATGCACATCCACCCCGACGGGCCGATCTGCCACTGCGGCGGTCGAGGATGCCTGGCCACCATCCTCGGACAGGACGTGTTCCGCGCCCTCGAACCCGGCGCCGACGGGCCCGACCGCCTCCGCGCGATCGACGCCATCGCGGCCACCCTGGGACGCGCCCTGTCCCCGCTGTGCACCCTGCTCAACCCCGACGCCGTCATCCTCGACGCCGGTCTCGGCCAGATCGGCCCGAGGATCCGCGACGGCATCGGCCACAGCCTCCGCGCAGCAACCTCACCTGCCGCTGTCGCCACCCTGCACATCGTCACCGGCGAACTCGACGACGCAGAGGTGCTCGGCGCACCGGCACTGGCGCGCAACGCCTCGAGGTAGCTGCCCGGCACCACGGCGTCGTCGACCGTCGATATCGTCCGCGGTCCACCGCGCGATGGCTCACCGGCCACCTGCGTTCCAGGTGGTCGGATCGGCCACGGCACGTACTGATCTTGACGTGGAGAAACAGCCCGTTCTACCGTGAGGCCGCAGAATGGATCGAGAAGCCACGATGTGGTAACTACGAGGGAGCGCACGATGCGGTCACAGGACTACTCCGCATCACCGGTGCAGGTGCTGGCGAAGGCGGCGACGGTGATGGACTGCTTCACCATCGACGACCCCACGCTGCACATCGGTGAGGTGAAGCGGCGATCGGGGTTGCCGCCGACGACGACGGCACGACTGCTGCTGTCGCTGGTGGCCGAGAACCTCCTCGAGCGCGAGGGCGACATCTACCGGGCAGGACTGCGCGTACTTGCGTGGTCGGCGTCCGCCGCGGCGGGCTCGGACCTCATCAGCCTGGGTTCCCCGCTCCTGAAGGAGCTGCGCGACGAGACCGAGGAGACGGCGTCCCTCCAGGTCCGCAACGGCGCCCAGCGCATCACCGTGGCCACGGTGGAGTCCCTGCGCTCCATCGTGTGCCGGACGCGCGTGGGTGGGCTGATGGTGATGCACGCCGGCGCGTCCGGGAAGGCCTTCATGGCGTTCGACCCGGCAGCGCACGACGCCGCGCTGCGCGCAGGGCTGACCCGATTCACCCCCTCGACCATCACCGACGAACCAACCCTCGCGGAGCACCTCGACGGAGTTCGCCGAGCAGGTGTGGCCGTTGCGCGCGACGAGCGGGAGCAGGGCCTCAGCTCCGTCGCCTGCCCCGTCTTCGGGTCGACGGGCCGGGTCGTCGGGACGATGGCCCTCTCCGTGCCCAGCTTCCGGCTCGACGAGCAGACCGAGTCGCGTCTGGTCGAGGCGACGCGGCGGACCGCTGCCGTGCTGTCGGGGCGGCTCGGACACATCGCTGCGGCGGATCCTGCACTCGCCGGAACCCCGACGACGACCACCTCGTAGGGGGGAAGCCGATCAGGTGAGGTGGAGCGAGACGCCGCCGATGCCGCTGAAGTCCGCCTCGACGGTGTCACCGGCCGCCACGGGAACCGCTGCGTGCAGCGAACCCGTGAACACGATCTGGCCGGCGCGGACGGTGCGACCGAAGCGGTGGAGGGTGTTGGCCAGCCAGACGACGGCGTTCAGCGGGTCGTCCAGCACGTCCGAGCCGCGCCCGGTCGCGACCAGCTCGCCGTTGCGCCGCAGCCGCAGCTCGACCGCGGCCAACGACGGCGGTGTCGTGGTCGCGGAGCCCAGCACCACCCGGGCGCAGGAGGCGTTGTCGGCGACCGTGTCCACCAACCGGATCCGCCAGTCCCGCACGCGGCTGTCGATGACCTCGAGGGACGCGTGCACCGCCGCCGTCGCCGCGGCGACGTCGGCGACGCCGACCGGCGCGTCGAGGTCGCGGGAGAGCTCGACCGCGAGCTCGGCCTCGATCATCGGGGCGATCAGACCGGATGCGGCCAAGCGGTCGCCCGAGCGGAGCACCCGGGACGACAGCACGTACCCGTAGTCCGGATCGGCGACCCCGAGCTGGCGGCGCATGGCCTCGGAGGTCAGGCCGATCTTGTGTCCGCTCACGGTCGCCCCCGCAGCGAGGCGGCGACGCAGCGTGAGGTCCTGGATGGCGTACGCGTCGTGCTCGGTCAGGTCCGGGAACCGCTCGGAGAGCGGTTGCACCGGTCGGGCATCGGTCTCGGCCCGTTCCAGCTCGTCGGCGAGCATGCGTATCCGGTCGGTGGTGGCTGAGGACATGGGGCGACCTCGTCTCTCGGTGCGGTCTTCCGGTGGCAGGGGTCGGTCGGAGAGCAGTGGTGTCGGAACGGGGATGGAGGTCGTGACGGGCCTCGAACGACGCGATGCCCCCGGACGTGATCGCGGAGGGTGATCGCGACGTCGTCCAGACCGTTGACCAGGCGGTGCTCCACGTCCGGGTGGATGTCGAAGGTCCACTCCCGTCCGCCGGCGAACCGTCGGGCCCGCCTCCCGCCTCCCGCAGCGCGCGAACGCCTGTGGCTACACCCGGCCGGGGCGACCTCGTGCGCCTCCCAGATCTCGTCCAGCATCGTGCGCGGCGTCATCAGAAGCTGCTCTCCTCGAGGGCGGCCCACCTGTCCAGGCCCACGGTCTCGAACAGCTCGCGGGGGCTCGTGATGCGTTGCGCCGCGCTCCCGGCCCACTTCGTCAGCTCGTCGGCCATGGTCTGCGCAGACGGGATGAGCAGGGCGGCCGGGTACGCCACGAGGCGGTAGCCGAACCTCTCCAGATCGGCCTCGCCGACCTCGGGTGTGAGACCACCGGGAACGGCGTTGAACAGCACCGGAACTCCGGTGATCTCCTGGGGGATGCGCTCGATCTCCTCGACGCTCTCCGGCGCCTCGACGAAGACGAAGTCCGCACCCTCCGCCGCGTACGTCCTGGCACGCTCGATCGCGGCGTCGATCCCCAACGGACCGCGGGCATCGGTCCGAGCCAGCAGGAGCGTGCCCGCCCGCCGCGCGGCGAGGGCGGCATGCAGTTTCGTGACGTACTCCCCGACCGACACGACCTCCTTGTTCGAGAGGTGGCCGCAGCGACGCTTCGACGTGACCTGGTCCTCGATCATGATCGCGGCCGCTCCCGCGCGTTCGAGCACCTCGACCGTGCGCGTCACGTTGAGGACGCCGCCGAACCCGGTGTCGGCGTCGACGATGAGTGGCGCACCGAAGGCCCTGCCGACGACGTTCGCGGCGTCGGCCAGCTCGGTAGCGGTGATCAGGCCGAGATCGGGCACGCCGTAGCGGGATGCCGACACGCCCGCACCGGTCAGGAAGGCCACCTCGAACCCGGCCCGACGCGCCACGTGCGCACTCACCCCGTCGTACAGGCCGGGAACACGGATCAGGCCGGGCGCGGCGAGGCGATCTCGCAGGGCCGCGGCGGCCGGGGACGTCGTCGTATCCACTCGTTGCACCTCATCTGTCGGCGTGATCGGAACCGGGTCCCGCGACGAGGCGCGGACATCTCGCGGTCACCGCACCGTGGTTTCTGAAACCACGGTGCGGCGAACGCTAGAACTCGTCGAACCTCTCGTCAAGCACCTGGCACGCGGGACGGAGCAGATCGCCGGAGCCAGGAGCGCCATTGACACCAGGGAAACCCACTGGCACTGTCCTGCCTGCACAGCGGTTTCGGAAACCACCAGGCGGCTTGTACGCGAGCAACGAGCGCCGTCTCCGTCGGATCGGTGGTCGGGCCGCCTCATCAACGCAGAGGAAGGAGCCCGCATGACCGTCGCTACAGGAAGCCGGACGCGTCAGGTCGTCACGCTCTCGCAGGAGGGCGCCGACGAGCTGGTCCGAGCGGTCATCGCGGCAGCGAGGACCTCGGCGCTGCCGGTCAGCGTCGCCGTGCACGATGCGGCGGCGAACCTGTTGGCGTTCGTCCGCATGGACGGCGCACCCGAGCTGACGATCGGCATCGCCCAGAACAAGGCGTACTCGTCGGCCGCGTTCGGCGCCGCAACGCACCAGCTGCACGAACTCATCAAGGAGGACGAGCCGCTCCGCCTCGGGATCGTCCACACGCCGCGGCTGGTCACCTTCGGCGGCGGCTACCCCGTCGTCGCCGACGGTCGGATCGTCGGCGCGGTCGGGGTCAGCGGCGGCCACTACACGCAGGACACGGCAGTAGCCGAAGAAGCCCTGAAGGCGTGCGGTTACAGCGTCTGACCGGTCGTCATCGTTCGGCACCGGAGACGAGGTCTCGTCTCCCCCACACCGGAACTCCCGTTCCACCAGTCGCAGCGGGCCGTCCGTCCGCGCCCACACGCATCGCGCAACCGGCTGGGCCGGTCGCGCGAGAGCGCCGTCAGGAGGTCCTCGCCATGTCGCAGCCCACGTCCCCCTTGCTGGGAGACCAGCCGCTCAAGATCGGGGCGTTCGCCCCGAACGCCAACGGCGGTATCACGATGACCGAGGCGACGCGGTCGCTGAGAGTGTCCTGGGAGCATCAGAAGAAGATCGCCCAGAGCCTCGACCGCTGGGGCTTCGACGTGACGGTGCCGATCGCCCGCTGGAAGGGTTTCGGGGGCTCGACCAACTTCAACGGCAGTGCGCTCGAGACCTTCACCTGGGCTGCGGGCATCGCGGAGGCGACCGAGAACATCGCCGTGGTGGCGACCACCCATGTCGCGACGCTCGACCCCGTCGTGGCCGCGAAGATGGCCGCGACCGTGGATCACATCTCCGGTGGCAGGTTCGGGCTCAACGTGGTCATGGGGTGGAACTCGGTCGAGATGGCCATGATGCAGAACGGGCTGCTGAATCACGAGGAGCGCTACGCCTACGGCGCGGAGTGGCTCGACTTCGTCGAGCGGCTGTGGTCCAGCGACGAGGCGTTCGACGTCGACGGGAAGTTCTTCCGCGCCGTCGGTTGCGAGTCCGAGCCCAAGCCGCTGCAGGACAGGCCGGTGATCATCAATGCCGGCAACTCGAAGACGGGACTGGCCTACTCGGCCAAGTACGCCGACATCAACTTCTTCGTCTCCTCCGACCTCGACCAGATGGCCGCCCATTCGGCAGCCCTGAAGAAGGCGGCCCGCGAGGAGCACGACCGGGAGATCCAGACCATGACCGCGGCGATGGTGATCTGCCGCGACACGGAGGCGGAGGCCCGACGCGTGCACGACGAGATCCTCGAGAAGGCCGACTGGGTCTCCGCCCAGAACCTGATGGCCATCCACGGGGTCGACAGCGACTCGTGGAAGGAGCAGATGACGAAGTTCAAGGAGCGCTTCATCCTGGCGCACGGCGCCACGTCACTGGTCGGCACTCCGGAGCAGGTGGTGGACGGACTCCAGCAGATGGCCGACCACGGGATGCAGGGCGTCCTGATGGGCTTCCTGAACTACGCGGAGGAGATCGACTACATCGGCGAGAAGGTACTGCCGCTGATGCAGCAGGCCGGGCTGCGGAAGTGACGGGGGACGGACGGATGGGTCGACTGACCGGCAAGCACGCGATCATCACCGGCGCGACGGGCGGTATGGGCCTGGTCGCCTGCCGGCAGTTCTGCGACGAGGGCGCCATCGTCGTCGGGACCGATCTCGACGAGGAGGCCGGCCGCAAGCTCGAGGTGGCGCTGCAGGCCGACGGACTGTCGTTCACCTTCGTCGCGGCCGACGTCGCGACGTCGGAGGGGATCCGGCGGATCAGCGACACCGCTCGCGCCGACCTGGACGGCCGGATCGACGTGCTCTACAACAACCACGGCATCATCCTGGGCAAACCGCTGCTCGACACCACCGAGGCGGAGTGGGACAGGATCCACGATGTCGACCTCAAGAGCGTGTTCCTGCTCACCAAGGCGGTCGTCCCGCTGATGACCGACGGCGGGTCGATCATCAACGTGGCCTCGGCAGGCGCCCTCGTCGCGCTGCCGGGGATGTCGGCCTACTGCGCCGCGAAGGGCGGCCTGACGATGTTCTCCAAGGGCGCCGCCGCCGACCTCGCCCCGCTCGGCATCCGCGTCAACGCCATCTGCCCGGGCAGCATCGACACCCCGATGCCCCGCGCCTTCTTCGCGCTGCTGAGTGAGGAGGACGCCGCGGCGGCGATGGAGGCGAACGCCGCAGAGCACTTCGTCAACCGGTTCGGTCGACCGGAGGAGGTGGTCACGCTGGCCGTCTACCTCGCGAGCGACGAATCGACCTTCATGACGGGTGCTGCCATCCCGATCGACGGTGGCTACACCGCGCGCTGACGCTCGACGAGCACACGCGCTTCCCCGACACCGGCCGGTGTCCGTCGCGGTGCCGGGCGACCGGCTCACCGGGCGCCGGCCGGTGTCCACGGATCGACGCACGAGGAGGAGCAACGGTAGGCATCCGCCACGACGATCAGGCGCACGTCGCGTTCCCGTCCCGGCTGCGGGACGTGATGGGGCACTTCGCCACGGGCGTAGTCGTTCAGCCCGGCGCGGACCTCGACGACCTGGCCGCGGATGCGCGAGTGCGGGTCCTCTGCGTGAACGTGCTCGCGGACGGACACCAGGAGCTGAGCACGGCGTTCGCCCGGTCCGGAGGGGCCACGTTCGCCGGGATCGACTGGGAGCCCACCCCGTCCGGCGCGCCACGGCTCGACGGCGTGACGGCCTGGGTCGACTGCACGCTCACCGACGAGTTCCCCGGCGGGGCCCACCCCATCGTCGTCGGACGGGGTGCTCGATCTCGGCGCCGACCCCGGGTGTCAACGGCGGCTGACCCCCGTCCCTTCGAGGTCACGCGTCGACGGCGACCTTCTTGCGGCTACGTCGCTTCGGCTTCTCCGCCTCGGCCACCGGCGCATCAGCAGGAGCTGTGTCGGGCTCGGCAGCGGACGTGGTCTCGCGGTTCTCGTAGGCCGTCAGCACCGCGGACGACAGACGCCCCCGCTCCGAGACCTCCAGGCCGTTCTGCATCGCCCATGCCCGGATCGCAGCGTTCTCCTCCTTCGACCTCTCCGCCGACCTCGAACTCGCGCGCTGGTAGCTCCTGCGACCCGGCCCACCACCTGCCCGGCGTGCCGCTCCGACGAACGGGGCGACGACATCACGGAGCTCGGACGCGTGCGCTGCACTGAGATCGATCTCGAACTGCCGTCCGTCGATCGCGAACGACACCGTCTCGGCTGCCTCGCTGCCGTCCAGGTCATCGACGAGCGTTTCCACTACCTGCTTCGCCATTACGCTTCCGTTCGGTCGTCCTACTGGAACTGCGTCAACATAGGATCACCGACGCGGCCTGTCGAGCCGAGTCGGTCCTCTGTGCGCAACGCCTCGCTGAAGCAGACGGCGGTTTCCGGCGTGACGCGCGACGCGCCTCAGTGCCCCATCCACCGCAATCATCCAACGGCTTCACCACCGCTGCTGGGTAACACACCCACTCTTGGAGCGTGCACCCTGTAGACATCGACGGCACCGCGCCGATGACCGATCAGCGCCGAACGATGCCCACCGAGTGCCGCGAGCAGGTACGGCGCGCTCTCGACGGACTGCCATGGGCGCTACTCCGACGAGCAGGCGCCGCGCCAAGATGTGATTCATAGCGTCATCCACCTACGATTTAGCGTGCACCTTGCCGTCAACGCCGACGCGGAGCGCGAGCTCCACACCCGAGCGGCCGCGCCTCTGTGGATTTCACACAGAAGGGCGAGTGAGCCTCCTCCTGAGAATATTGACTACCGTGAGCCCTCGCTCGCAAAAGCCACAGAAGCAGTTCTCCTCCTCCGCGCCGGTCCAACTTGGAAACCCGATCTTGATGCCGGCCGATGCGAACAGTTCGCGTTCGTCCCGAGTCACGCCTCGCAAGTGGCGCATTCCGCGATATGCACCGAGATCAGTCTTCATCTGAGCGCGCAGACGCGACGCTTGCCTACTGCATGCGCAGGCTTGCATTCGCTCTGCGTCGTCCGCCGACAATCGCATCAATTGGGCATTCAGCCGGGACGGCTGGACGCGGTCCCTAGTCGCCCTCAGATTGTGGTAAACGACAAAAAAGATGACGCGACACGAGTTCGAGATGAGAAGGCCATTCCCGTTGCGAAAGTACCATCGCTTCATCTCGATAGCAAGGTTGGACATATCATCACGCGTCATCAAAGTAGGTTCGTTTCTATTTATATGCGTGACCTCCATTAGACTCCACAGATCCATGTAAGAATCGGAAAGTTTCTCGGAAAGCTTGACCTTGACTTGACGACGATAGTTGCCGGCAATTACGAAACCTGCGATACCGAGGAACAGCGTGGTTGCTACCTGGGCCCATTGAGCTGCAAACTGCGCAACATTTGGAAACACCTAACTGCTGCTCCTACCTGTGCTAGCAATCAGCGTCAGGGACTTCGAGCCCGACAGCTTGAATACGCGGCTACTATGTCAAGGTCGCGCCATCGCTGCATGCGCAGGCTGACACACACCGATGCAGCGTGGCGTGAGGCCAGCCGTGTGGAACCGCAGCTTCATCTCAGTGCTGGTCCAGCAGGTGGTTCATCGTCACACCGGTTCGAGGCTAGCGCTCCTCATCGACCTGGTTCAGGAGACGGGTGCGGGCGGCCTCTGCCTGCCGCGCCGCCTTCGGGCCAGGCGGGATCAGCTCGACCAGGCTCAGCCGTCGCCCGGTGACCGCGTCCATGCCGGCGTAGTCGCGCACGCGGAGGCCCCCCGCTCGGCAGCACGTCGATTGCGCCACGAGCGCGACGCCGACCTGCACCGTGGGAAGCCATGGCCGGAGCGTACCGCTCATTCGTGTCACAACTCTGTCCCGCGACCTGCGTGCCTATTCGGCTCGAACCCTGTATCTGCTGGTAGAGACTGTGGGGCGGGTGGGGCTCGAACCCACGACCTGACGGATCATGAGGGAAGTCGGTTCCGCGTCCTACAGCCCCCACCTGCGTCTCCACTCGCAGATCCTGACCCAGGGGCGTCGCAACCGTCCCTGGGTGTCGCTGGTTCGCATCACGAACCGCACCGCGTTCGATCTCCGGCAGGCGAAGTCAACAGCGGCCTTTCGATCACCCATGCACCGGCCGGCGGTACGCACGGGTGGACCGACTCGCCGTATCCGAGAACCGGCTGTCTAACCCTCCAGCACGAGGGCGGGGAGGCGGCCGCTCGTGACCGCCGCGACCACGGCGGCGTGGTCGGCCTGGGTCTGGTCGGCGTAGGCGGTGGCGAACGTGGCCATGGCCCGGTCGAACCGCTCTCCGTGCCCGGAGCCCGCTGCGCCGTCGCAGTACCCGGTGAGTATCCGGGGGTCAGCCGACTGGGCGTGTGAGCGGGCCAGCGTCGCGCCGACGACCCGCGCGTAGTCGTCGAGCTGGTTGGGCTTGAGCGTGAGCGGGTCGATGCTGCCCTTCATGTCGCGGAACTGGCGGACGAGGTAGGGGCGGCCCTCGATCGTGGTCCAGCCCAGGAAGATGTCGCTGACCGTCTGCATCCAGCGCTGGCCGTGCACGATGCGCTCGCCGTCGTGCGCGTACGGGGTGGCGTCGGCGTAGGGCGCGAGCGCGGATGCGCCGGCCTCCTTGACCTGCAGGACCAGTGAGTCCTCGCCGTTGCCGTGCAGCAGCATGACGTAGCTGCGGCGCCCCACGCTGCCCAGGCCGACGACGCGGTGCGCGATGTCGGCGACGGCGTACCGGGACAGCAGCTGGCGCAGCTCGTCGTCCAGGCAGCGCTCCGCGTACTCCTCGACGCCGTCGAGGACGGCGTGCGCGGTCGCGTCGTCGATCCGGGTGAGGATCGGCGGGTCCTCGAGGAACCGCCAGCCGGTGTGCTCGGCGCGCTCGGCGAACTTCTCCACGACCCGGCGGCTGGTGTTGCGGCGCGCCTTCTTGCCGACCCGTTTGAACACCTCACCGAGGTCCTCGACGTCGAAGTGCGAGACGGTCTTCTCGTCGGTGGTCAGGTAGAACGCGTCCAGGACCGGCATCGCGGCGAGCTCGCGCAGCGCAGCACGGTAGGTCCTGGCGCAGTCCGCGGCCGCGTGGGCGGCCGCGTCGTCGGTGCTGCCCGTCTCGCGCGAGGCGACGACGAGGCTGGTGACCAGCCGCTTGAGGTCCCACTCCCACGGGCCGATGAGCGTCTCGTCGAAGTCGTTGACGTCCATGACCAGGCGACGTTCCGGCGAGGCGTACAGGCCGAAGTTCGACGCGTGCGCGTCCCCGCAGATCCACGCCGTCACCCCGGACGTGGGGGAACCCGCGAGGTCGGCGGCCATCAGCCCGGCACTGCCGCGCAGGAACGCGAACGGGGACGCGGCCATCCGACCCACCCGCAGCGCGATCAGATCGTCGACCCGCCCGGCGTTGGTCCGCTCGACGAACTCGACCGGGTCCGGGCGGCCCGCCTGCGCCCGGTACGCGCTGAACGCGGCGGACGGGGTCGCCTCACGCAGCTCGACGCCCGTGGCGCGCAGCGCGGCGGGGTCGGTCAGTGACCCGAAGACGTGGCTGTCGAACCGCCCGCGCGGGGTGTCCTCCGCCGGGGTGACGCCGGTCGGCGGTGTGCCGTCCGGGCGGCTGCCGGCAGGGTCGAGGGGCGGCCGGTCCCGGCTGGGCGGTCCGCTCCCGGCGCCCTGCGCGGGAACCGATGTGGCAGACACGGGAAGATCGTACTTTCCCCGGTGCCGTTCGCCCACGACCGACCGAGCGAACCCTGTCCGCCGACGGCTTCGCCGAGCCGACCGACGAAAGGCGCGGTTTCCCACCCACCTGTCAACACCTTGGGAGTCCCGGCCCCTTCTCCTCCCGATCCATGCAGGTGAACGCCGAGGGCCCGCGCGGCCCGGATGGGTCGCGGGGTCGGCACCGACGGCGGTCGGGCTGCCCACGCCAGAGACGACGAACCGCGCCGTCAGGCCCGCCGCTCAGGCCCATTCGTGTGGGGCGGGTGGGGCTCGAACCCACGACCTGACGGATTATGAGGGAACTCGGAGCCGTGCCCTATGGCTCTCATCTGCATCGATGGTCGCGAGCCATGATTCAGGAGCGTCGTCGACGTCGCTGCGTGGCTCGATTTCGTGTCACGAATCGTGTCACGTTCGATCTTGGGCCAGCGACGCAACGGAGGGCGTTCCGCCCGGCACCGCAGCCTCCGCACCCCACCCGGCCACGCCGCGTCGGCCTCGTTCTCGGCGACTCTGTGCGCCCGAGCCCGCCGTGAGGAGCACCCCGAGCAGCGGACCGCTGTGACTGCCGACTCGTCGCTCCCCCACCGATCGGAGGGGGACATTGCATGCAACAGGGCATACAAACGCTGGCAAGGCGACTGTGACCTGGTTAACGCGCCGCTCACGGGGACCTGCGACGGTACAGGGCCGGCCCGAGCCGGAGGCACGGGCAGCCGACCCCTGCTGCCCACGCACACGACCGAGGAGCGCCGGATGCCCAGTGTCCGCATCGGAGACGTCGAGATGCACTACGACGAGGCGGGTTCGGGTGACCCGGTCGTGTGGATCCCGGGGACCGGCCTGGCCGGATCCATGTGGGACACCCACCAGGTCGCCCACTTCCGGGACCGTCACCGCTGCGTGACCGTCGACCTGCGCGGCAGCGGCCGTACCGTCGGCGGCCACCTGCCCCCGACCGTGGCCGACCTCGCAACCGACGTCATCGGCGTGATGGACGCGCTCGACCTGCCGCCCGCGCACGTCGTGGGTCTCAGTCTCGGGTCCGCGGTCGCCCAGGAGATCGCGCTGCTGCGCCCGGACCGCGTGCGCAGCGCCGTGCTGGCCGCAACCTGGTCCTCCACCGGCCGCGAGAAGCACATGCAGCGGCACTTCACCTCGCGCCTGTACGCGCTGGAGAACGGACCCTGGACGTCTACGGGCAGTTCGCCTTCTGGATGTCGTCCCCGAGCGTGATCGACGACGAGCCCGATCTCCAGACCGCCGTCGAGGCCGAGCTCCGCCGGCACATGTCGACGCGGCTCGACGGCACAGCGGCGCACTTCCGCGCCGACCTCGTGCACGAGACGGCCGACCGCCTGCCCCAGATCACGTGCCCGACCATGGTGGTCTACGGCGAGGAGGACCGGATCACGCTGCCCCGCTACAACGAAGCCGTGGCAGCGGCGATCCGGGGGGCGGTCGTGGCGCGCGTCCCGCGGGCGGGTCACCTGATCTGGCTGGAGCGGCCTGCCGAGTTCAACGGGCACATCGAGGCGTTCCTGCGGACCACGGTCGTCGCGTCCCGGTCGAGCGCCTGACGGGCCTGGCGCTCACCCGCGGGGCTCGGCCAGGGGCCCGACGACCGGGGTCCAGGGCCACCACCGGCTCTCGACGATCACCCCGCTCACGGTGAAGGGGTCCTCGGCGATCCACGTCGCCAGCTCGTGCTCGTCCTCGACGTCGTAGAGGAGCAGACCGCCCGAGCCGTCGCCGAACGGTCCGGCTTGGCGCACCACCCCCCGCTCCACCATGCCCCCCAGGTACTCACGGTGCCGCGGGCGAACCTCGTCGAGCAGCGCGACGTCGTCGGTGTAGCGCCACACCACCGCGAAGAGCGCCATCAGCCCCGCTCCCCGGTCAGGAACTCGAGCGCGAGGGCGTTGAAGACCTCGTGCTGCTCCCACTGCGGCCAGTGCCCGGCGTCCTTGATCACCTCGAAGCCGGCGTTCGGCATCTTGTCGGCCATCGCCATACCTGCCGCGGCAGGCCCGGACGGGTCGTCGCTGGTCCACACCACGAGCGCCGGCCCGGCCACCGCGGCGAGCTCGTCGTCGCTGACCAGGTTGCGGGCGCGGATCTCCGGGTCCTGCAGGCAGAGCAGGTGCCGCATCGACTCGGCGAATCCGGGCCGCGCGTAGATCGCGCGGCGGATGCCGACCAGCTCGTCGGTGACCGACGAGGCGTCCGCCATCAGCCACTCGAGCCGGGCGCGGATCCGCTCCTCGCTCGGATCGTCCGCGGCCGCCTGGGACAGGCTGCGGATCCGCTCCATCACCTCGGGCGTGGCCATCGTGCCGCCGGGCGTGTTGAGCAGCACCCGGCCGGTGCGGTCCGGGTGCGCGGCGGCGTACTTCAGCGCGAGCCAACCGCCCAGGGACTCCCCCGACAGGTGCGCGCGTCCGATGCCGAGCGCGTCGAGCAGGCCGTCGAGGTGCGCGACGTAGTCCGGCAGCTCCAGGTCGCGGGTGGTGTGGGTGGTGTACCCGTGGCCGGGGTACTCGTAGGCGATCACCCGGAACCGACGCGAGAGCGGGCCGATGTTGTGCGCGTAGGCCTCCAGGTGCCCGCCGGTGCCGTGCATGAGCACCAGCGGCTCACCCTCGCCCGCCTCCAGGACCCTGGTCCGCCACTCCCCGACCTGCACGTACCGGATGCTCAGCTCGACACCCGCGAGCGCGGACCACACCGAGGGGCGGCTCATGCGCTCACCGCCGGGACCTTCAGCGCCTCGAGCACGTCCGAGCTGCTCACGACCTCGCCGAGCATGCCGAGGCTGTCCAGCGACGCCTGGTGGACCTCCGGGGCAGCGGCGCTGCACGCGTCGGCGACGACGATCGTGCGGTAGCCGAGGTCGCCCGCACTGCGCGCCGTGCTCTCGATCGACATGTTCGTGGCGACGCCGGTGATCACGACGGTGTCGACGCCCCGGCCGCGCAGCACCGCGTCGAGCTCGCTGCCGACGAACCCGCTCACGCGCTGGTGCGTCACGACGATGTCGCCGTCCTGCGGGGTGAGCTCGTCGACGATGGCGGCCGCGGACGTCCCGTCGACCAGGCAGCCCTGCTGCCCGACCATCGCGAGCAACGGGAAGTTGCCCACCAGGTCGCCGTAACCGGGCTGGAACGCCACACGGGTGTACACCACGAGGGAGCCCGCGGCGCGTGCCGCCTCCTGCAGCGTCCTGGTGGTCGGGACGACACCGGCCGCCGCGGCCTGCTCGGCGAAGAAGGCGCCGAAGGCACCGTCCCGGGTGATCACGTCGTTCTGGTAGTGCACCGCGATGAACGCGGTCCGGCGGGGCTCGAGCTCCATGGTTGCCTCTCGGGGTCGGGGTCTCAGGAGGTGACGGTGCGGGCGGTGGTGAGCCCGAATCCGGCGATCCACTCCGGGATCGCCTCGTAGAAGGAGGTCTCGACCGCGTACCGGCCGGCGGCGCCGAGCGCGGCGTAGGCCGCGATCCAGGTGCGCACCTCGTGCGAGGAGTGGCCTGCGTGCTCGACGAACCACGTGTTCGGCCGATCGTCGATGCGCTCGATCTCGCCGGAGGCGAGCAGCGCCATCATGTCCGCGTCCCAGTGGGGGTTCAGCGGCATCAGGTCGGAGGTGCCCGCGGCGAAGTCGGCGATCGCGCCGACGACCCTGGCCTCGCGCACCGCCCGCTCCTGCGCGGTCGGGTTGCGGCCGGCGATCAGCCGCTCGGCGACCTCCGGCGGGGCACCCCTCAGCTGGGGCACCGGCGGGTCGTGCGAGAGGCCTCCGGAGCCGACGAGCAGCACGCGCCTGTCGAGGCCGGCCGCAGCGCGTCCGACGGCCGCTCCGAGATGGCGGGCCCTGGCAACCGGCCCGAGCGGCTCGGCCACGCAGTTGATGAAGACGGGAACGACGGGGACGACGTCGATCGCCCCGAACAGCAGCGCGAGCGGCTGGGAGAACCCGTGGTCGACCTGCATGCGCTCGGAGACCGCGACGTCGACTCCCTCCGCGAGCACCTCCGCCGCGATGTGGCGCGCCGCGTCGGCATCGACCGGGAGCGGCCCCTTCGGCAGTCCGTAGTCCCCGACCGACTCCGCGGCGGCGGCGATGCAGAAGGGGGGCATGACCTCGTAGAAGAAGCCGTTGTAGTGGTCCGGACCGAAGATCACCACGAGTTCGGGGTCGTAGTCGCGGATGAACGCGCGGGCCCGGTCGAACGCGTCCTCCACCCTCCCCGTGACATCCGGGGCCGGATCGGCCTTGCCCATCAGCGGGGTGTGGGAGGTCGTACACAGCGCCAGCGTCATCATTGACTCCCTGCTAGCATTCTAGCGTTTCAACCGACTCTAGAGGTGTGCTGCGCCACGGGCAAGGGCCCGGACGGCGCTCCCTCGCGATGTCGGGGCGCCGTCCTCGGGCGGCCTCGATAGGCTGGATGGGTGGCCATGAGCAGTGATCCAAGCGCGTGGTCGGTCTCCCCCGCCGGTTTCACCGGCAGGCGGCCGACCGCCCAAGGGCTCGGCTCGCTCGTGTACGAGCAGATCAAGGAGCGACTCCTCGACGGCGTCCTCGCCGCGGGCCAGCGGCTGCAGGTCGAGGCCCTCAAGGCCGAGTTCCGGGTGAGCAAGCAGCCGGTCATGGAGGCGCTGCGTCGGCTCTCCGGCGAAGGCCTGGTCGAGATCATTCCCCAGGTCGGCTGCCAGGTGCGCGACTACCCGCACCAGGAGGTCGAGGACTTCTTCAGGCTCTTCGGTGGCATGGAGGGCACGATCACCGAGATTGCGGCGGCCCGGCGCACCGACGCGCAGATCGCGCTGCTCGAGCAGGTGGAGGACCAGATCGGCGCGCTGCGCCACGGGGACGATGCAGGTGTCCGCAGCCGCGGTTACCGGCTGCACAACCGCCGGTTCCACGCCGTGGTGCACGAGATGGCCAGGTCGCCGATCATGGCGGCCACCAGCCAGCGGATGTGGGACCTCAGTGACTTCCTGATCAACACCATGGGGAGCACGGCGCCGCTGTCCGAGGCCCTCGAGCAGCGGCACGCCGATCACGAGCGCATCGTTCGGGCCCTCCGCGCCGCCGACGGGGCCACCGCGCGGCGCGAGACCGAGGCCCACATCATCGGCACGATCGGGATCATCTGGCCGCAGCCGTCGATCGTCGAGCACAACGGCTGACAGGCGCCGGTCGGCCGTCAGGCGAGAGCATCGGCGATCAGGTCGACCTGGTCGGGATCGGAGCTGCACGGGAAGAGCAGCAACTCGTCGCACCCCTCCCCTGCCAGGCGGGCGACCACCTCCCGGACCGCAGCGGCGCTGGTGAGCGCAGTCGAGCCCAGTCCGGTCGCGGCGTCACCGAGAAGGGCGTAGTACTCCGGCAGGTAGCGCTCGGCCCGCGCCGGACCGTCGGCGCCGAGCGCCACGTAGGCGACGGCCTGCGTCCGCGGGGAGCCGTCCCGGCCGTGCCGCCGCCAGCCCTCGCGGACCACCGCCGCGCCGGTGGCGTAGAACCCCGCGCTGCCCGCGACCCAGCCGTCGCCGAACCGGGCGGCACGGTCCAGCGCCTGCGGCGAGCGGCCACCCAGGACGACACCGGGGCGTCCGCGTGGCGACGCGGGACCGATCCCCGCGGGGCCGCTTGCCGCCGCCCACGTCCCGACCAGCTCGGCGAGCATCACGTCGAGCCGGCGCCCCCGGTCGGTGAAGTCCGCGCCCGTCGCGGCGTAGTCGTCCTCACGCGCCCCTACCCCGAGGCCGAGGGTGAGCCGGCCGCCGGACAGCCGGTCGATCGTGGCGGCCTGCTTCGCGAGGATCGTCGCCGAGCCGCGGGCGGGGGCGAGCAGGACGGAGGTGCACAGCCCGATCCGTTCGGTGACCGATGCGGCGGCCGCCAGGATGATGAGCGGGTCGTAGTTGTCGTAGACGACCCGGTCCAGCGCGGCCAGCGAGGAGAACCCGGCGGACTCCGCCCGCCGGGCCCACTCGACGACCTGGTCGGGCCGGGCTCCGGGCACCGCTGCCGGAAGCCCGACCCCGACCTGCATCGACGTGGCATCAGCCAAGGTTGAGACCTTTCAGGGCCGGGATGACGTCGCGACTGTAGAGCTCGTAGGAGCGCAGCGTCTGCTCCCTGGTCATGTCCCGAACGAGCCCCACATGATGATGTTGCCGCATTGCAGCTGCTCGGCCTGCGCCACGAGCTGGTCGCGCACCGTCTCCGGCGAACCGACGCAGACGACCCCGGCCTGGATGAGCCCCTCCCAGCTGATCGGCCCGGAGGTGAACGGCCGGAAGAACGACGAGTAGTACTCGTAGCCGGCCGGCACGTTGTCCAGGTCGTCGAAGATCGCGTGCTCCTTGAACAGCGCGAACAGGTAGTCCAGGGCGGGTTCGGCGATCTCGCGGGCCTCCTCGTCGGAGTCGGCGACGAAGATGTTGCGCATGACCGCGAGCTGGTCCGGGCTCGTCGAGTTGCCGGCCTCGGCCGCGGACGTGCGGTACCGGTCGAACATGTCCTTGGTGTCGGGGGTGGACAGGAACGTGTGGCCCATCTTGTACCCCTTGCGCCCCGCCCACTCCACGGTCGCCGGGCTCAGCGCCGTGATCCACACCGGCGGGTTGGGCTGCTGCAGCGGACGCGGCCAGATGCTGACGTCCTCGTAGTTCCAGAACTTGCCGTGATGGGTGAAGGTCGGGTTCCGCCACGCGGTGTGGATGAGCTCCATGCCCACCTCGAAGCGGGGGCGGGTCTCCTCCATCGGCACGCCCTGCCGGAGAAACTCCTGCTCGTCGACGCCGCGGCCCATGCCCACCTCGAGCCGCCCGCCGGTGAGGTAGTCGAGCATCGCGGCCTCCTCGGCGAGGCGGCGCGGGTCGTGGAACGGGATGATGTTGGCATCACCCCCAGCCGCATGTTCCGGGTCAGCCTGGCGATCGTGGCCACCAGCAGGTCCGGTGACGGGCTGACGTTGTAGGCGGTGAAGTGGTGCTCGCTGAAGAAGATCCCGTCGAAGCCCTGGTCGTCGGCCTTGATCCAGGACTCGAAGTGCCAGTCGTAGAGCTCCTGGCACTTCTGTGGGTCGAAGTCGGCGGGGTCCGGCGAGTACGGGTAGTTGAAGATGTCGAAGATCCAGGTCTTGACCATGGAACGCTCCTGTGCACTCGACGGACGGGTCAGCTGACGTCGGTCCACTTCGGGGTGTCGAACTCGGGACGCAGGGTCGGCTCGAAGCGGTCGAGCTTGATCCCGATCTTCGGCAGCACGCGCTCGACCAGCAGCTCGTTGCTGCGCAACAGCTTGTCGATCGGCGCGGGACCCAGCCCCATCCAGAGCACGAGCAGCTCGATGCCGAACATCTCGATCGCCTTCTCGAGGTTGCGCGCCACGGTGTCGACCGAGCCGGTGATCGAGTACCCGCGGTCCACCATGGTCTGGTAGTCGTTCTTGATCGGGCCCTCCTCCCCCGGGTAGCGGAGCGCCTCGTTGAACCCGAAGTGGTCGTGCCACTCGGGCCAGATGAAGCCGAGCGCGTCCCTGCCGATCGCCAGGGCCTCATCGTCGGTGTCCGCCACGACGATCTCGCGGAAGTGCCCGACGTTCTGCCCCCAGCCGATCGCCGGGTCCCGCTTCTTCGCCTCCTCGTGATAGGCGTCGAGGCAGCCCTTCACGGTCTGTTCGATCGGGCTGAAGATGATCGGCCAGCCGCCCTCGCGCGCCGCCCACCGGATGGTGTTGGGGCTGAGCGTGAACGGCACCATCAGCTCGATCGTGGCCGGGTCCTGCAGGGTGTTCGGGGCAATGCCGATCTTCTCCAGCTCGTTGCCCGCGCCCAGCATCGACGGCGCCATGGCGCGGGTGCCGGGGTGGTCCCAGGTGATCCCACGCGGCGGCACCTGCCAGTGCTTGCCCTCGAAGGAGAACTCGCGGTTCTCCCAGAGGCCGCGCACGACCTGGTAGGCCTCCTCGAACAGCTCCCGGTTGATCGCGTCGTGCGCGGCGTACTCCGGGTCGGTCGCGTACGTCGCCACCGCACCGTTCTTCTGGCCGATCGTGGTCACGTGGCGGGTCTGGTAGCCGCGGGCGAAGCCCGCCAGCATCCGGCCGCCGCTGAAGTGGTCGAGCATGGCCAGGTCCTCGGCCACCAGGATCGGGTTGCGCGAGGGCAGCACCGTCGCCATCTGCCCCACGCGCAGCTTCTTCGTGATCCCCGCGGCCCAGGCGCCGAGCATGATCGGGTTGTTTGACATCTCGAGGCCCTCGAGATGGAAGTGGTGCTCGGAGAACGCCGCGAAGTCGAAGCCCAGCTCGTCGATCTGCCGCAGCACCGCGGCGTTCTCGAACAGTGTCCGCTGGTAGAAGTTCGGGTTCGCGCCCGCGTAGCCCTGCCGGTACTGCTCGGGAGTCGCCGCTGCACTCGGCAGCAGGAAGGTTCCCAACCGCATCTCGGACACCCTTCGCCACGGGGGAGGCCATCGTTGGCCTCCTAGTATGCTGGCATGCAACACGCGCCGTGATCGACTGTCAAGGAGCCTCTTGCCCCCCGATGTGAGGGCGATTACCGTGCGAGGCACGCTAGCATTCCAGTTCGCACGGCTCGAGAAGGGACCGTCGATGCCCGTCCGCACCGGTGCGCAGTACGTCGAGAACCTGCAGAAGCACCCCCGTGAGGTGTGGCTGCGGGGCGAGCGCGTCGACGACGTCACCACGCACCCCGCCCTGCGCCGCCCGATCGAGCAGATCGCCCGGCTCTACGACCTGCAGCACGACCCCGAACTCGCCCCGGTGCTCACCGGGGAGGGCCCCGACGGAGCAGCCGTGGGCCGCGCCTTCTTGCCCTGCCGCACCCAGGACGACCTGGCCGCGCGGCGCGCCGCCTACCGGGCCTGGGCCGAGCCCACGCTCGGGCTGCTCGGCCGCTCCCCCGACTTCCTCAACACCACGCTGATGGCGTTCACCGAGTCGCCGGGCGTGTTCGCCAAGCTCGGGCAGCGCTACGCCGACAACGTGCAGCGCTACTACGAGTACGTCCGCGACAACGACCTGTTCCTCACCCACGCACTGATCACCCCGCAGACCGACCGGTCGAAGACGGCGTCGGAGCAGCAGGAGCAGTTCCTGCACATGGGCGTGGTGTCCGAGGGCCCGGACGGGCTGGTGGTCCGCGGTGCGCGGATGCTCGCCACCCTCGCCCCGATGGCCGACGAGCTGATCATCTACAGCCTGCCCGGCCTGCGCCTCGGCGACGAGAAGCACGCGGCCTGCTTCGCCATCCCGATCGACACCCCCGGCCTGCGGCTGATCTCCCGCGCCCCGTTCGACGACGGCACCCGGCACCCCTTCGACCACCCGCTGTCCGCACACTTCGAGGAGGCGGACTGCCTGGTCGTGTTCGACGACGTGCTCGTGCCCTGGGACCGGGTGTTCCTGCACGGTGACGTCGCGCTGGCCAACGCCCTCTACTCCGAGACGAACCTGCGCCAGCACACCGCGCACCAGACCGGCGTGCGCGGCCTGGTCAAGCTGCAGTTCGTGACCGGGCTCGCGATGAAGCTCAGCCAGTCGGTGAAGATCGACGGCTTCCTGCACGTGCAGCAGAAGCTGGGCGAGTGCATCGCGGCCGTGGAGCAGGCGCACGCCCTGATCGTGGCGTCGGAGGCCGAGTACGAGACGACCGACGCCGGCACCGTCCGGCCGCGGTTCAACGCGCTGCAGACGCTGCGGGTGCTGCTGTCCACCCAGTACCCGCAGCTGGTGGAGGTGCTGCAGACCCTCGGCGCCGGTGGCCTGCTGATGATGCCCTCGGCCGAGGACTTCGGCTCGCCCATCGCGGAGGACATCGCGCGCTACTACCGCGGCGCCGACATGCCCGCCGTGGACCGCATCCGGCTCTACAAGCTGGCCTGGGACCTGTGCGGGGACGCGTTCGGCCAACGGGCGCTGCAGTACGAGCGCTACTACGCCGGCGACCCGGTCCGCATCCTGGCCATGAACTACCTGTCCTACGACAAGTCCGACTGCTTCCGGCTGGTGGACCGCGCGCTCGCCCTCGCCGGGGACCCGGACGGTCCGGTCTCCTGATGGCGGCGGGACCGCGGACCGGCCGGGTGGAACCCGAGCGGTTCCGCTACGCCCTGGGCCAGTTCGCCACCGGCGTCACCGTGATCACGACGACGACCGCGGACGGTCCGGTCGGCTGCACGGTGAGCGCGTTCTGCTCGCTCTCACTCGACCCCCCGCTGGTGCTCGTCTGCCTCAACCGGGACCGGTCGATGCACCACGCGCTGAGCGCCGCCCCCGGCTTCGGCGTCAGCATCCTGGCCTCGGACCAGGGCGCGCTGGCCCGCGGCTTCGCCCGGCCCGCGGACCGGTTCGCCGGGGTCGCGCACTCCCCCGGCCGGTACGGACCGCACCTCGACGGCGCGCTCGCCCACCTCGACTGCGCCGTGCACGAGATCCGGGACGGGGGCGACCACGTGATCGTCCTCGGCCGCGTCCACGGCTTGCGGGTGCACACCGGCGACCCGCTGCTCTACGCCCAGGGCGCGTTCCTCGACCTCCCGGGGCCGGACTGGGAGCGTGCCGCCGCCACCGCCCCGCACGAATGGCTGCTCTCCGCCCCCTGGTGAGCCGCCCGCTCTTCCCCCGGTCCCGCATGGCAAAGGAGCAGTGATGGAGTTCTTCGTCGGCGCGTGCGCCAAGATCGACCAGGTCGGCATCGTCAGGCAGGCCGAGGACGCCGGAGTCACGCACTTCGGCGTCGGCGAGGGTCCGCTGCTGTTCAGCGACCCGTACCAGTACCTCGCCCTCGCCGCCAGGGAGACCTCGACGATCAACCTGGGCACCTGGGTCACCAACCCGCTCACCCGGATCCCTGCCGTCACCGCGAACTCGCACGCCACCCTCAACGCGCTCGCCCCCGGGCGCACCTTCCTGGGCATCGGCACGGCGAACAACGCGCTGCGCTCGATGGGTCAGAGTCCCGCGTCGATCGCCCAGCTCGACGACGCGTTGCGGGTCACCACGGGGCTGCTGAACGGCGAGCGGGTCACCGAGACGTGGCGGGGCAAGGAACGCGAGCTGGAGTTCCTCGACAAGGGCGGTACCTGGTACAACCTCGAGGACCGGATCCCGGTGTGGATGGCGGCGGGGGGCCCGCGCGGCATCAAGGTGGCCGCCCGCTACGCCGACTACGTGGCCTACTGCCTCGGGCCGGACCCCGAGATGATCCGGCTCGTGCGCCGCGAGCTGGACAAGGCCGTCGCGGACGCGGGCCGTCCGCCCGGTTCGGTCAAGCTCGTCGCGGTGAGCTGGTTCTACCAGCTGCGCGACGGCGAGACCTGGGAGGACGGCGTCGACCACGGCTTCGCCTCCGGCCCGATCAGCTCGTGCCTGACCAACATCGGCTTCATGCGCGAGCACGCCGCCGAGCTCGACCCCTCGATCGTCGAGGCCAGCGCAGCCGCAGCCACCGCCTACCTGGGCGACCCGAACGCCGCCGAGCAACCGCACTACCTCGACACCTGGTCGAAGTACCAGAAAGGGCTCGACGACTCGCACCGGCCGCTGATCACCAAGCAGCTGTGCGACTACTGGTGCCTCTACGGCTCCCCCGACGAGATCTGGGAGAAGACCCAGGGGATGCTCGAGGCCGGCGTCGACATGATGAGCGTCTTCCTGTCCAACCCGTTCACCGCCGAGCGCGACATCGCGGACATCGGCTCGTCGATCCTGAACCGGGCCTGAGGCTGTCCGAGCCGGGGTGACCCACGCACGCCGCGCGGGTCACCCCGGCCGGCGGCTCCTGCTCGTCGAACGCCCACTGTCCGATCCTGAGCCAGTTTCGATCCGGCCGTCCCCGATTCGGGGACACTCCGTCGTGGCTCCCATCGCACCGCAGGCGCCGTCCGACTCCGGGCGATCAAGCGCACGGCGGGGGTGGGTCTCCGGTGCCGATATCACGCGGGTCGTTCCGTCGCGCCCCGATCCCGGATGATCAGGAGAGGACAACCGTGAAGGTCACGTCATTCCATTTCATGCCCTACCGGGACCTGCCCGACGACTTCGACAAGCGGTACACCTCCGCGTGGGTGGACGCGCCGTGGTGGGAGCTCGGCGACGCGGAAAAGGTCGGTGAGTACTACAACCAGTCCATCGACGAGCTGATGCACGCGGCCAGGATGGGGTTCGACGGTCTCGGCACCAACGAGCACCACCAGAACGTCTACGGGTTCATGTGCAACCCGAACCTGTTCGGGGCGACGCTCGCGAAGATGACGAAGGACGCCGGCATCGACGACGTCGCACTGGTCCAGCTCGGCGCCACCGTCTCGTCGACCGCGCCCCCGATCAGGATCGCCGAGGAGTATGCGGTGATCGACTGCATCAGCGGTGGCCGGCTCGTCGCCGGTCTGCCGCTGGGTCTGGGCTGCGACGCGAACATCAGCTACGGCATTCCCCCGATGGAGCAGCGCGAGCGCTGGCGCGAGGCCATCGACTTGATGGTCAAGGCCTGGACGGCGCAGGAGTTCTTCGCCTGGAACGGCAAGTACTTCCAGCTGCCGAAGGTCAACCTGTGGCCGCGGCCGGTGCAGACCCCGCACCCGCCGCTGCTCATTCCCGGCGCCGCCAGTTCGTCGACCTGGGACTACTGCCACGACCGGGATCTGCCGTACGCCTACCTGAGCTACTTCGGTGGCAAGTCGGCGCAGAATGTGATGAACCGGTTCTGGGACCGCGCCGCCGCGAAGGACAAGGACGCCAATCCCTACCGGGCCGCCATGCTCCAGTTGGTGGGCGTCGCGGAGACCGACGCGCAGGCCGAGGAGCAGTTCGCCGAGCACCTCGAGCACTTCTACCACAAGGCCCTGCACCTGCCGCTGCACTACCTCGCCACACCGGGGCAGTCCGACTACAAGAGCATGGTCAACCTGTTCAGCTCCGGAATGCTCGAGTACATGGACTACACCGTGGACCTCAAACCGCTCAGCGGCCGGGACATGATCGAGAAGGGCTTCGCCGTCGTCGGCAGTCCGAGTACCGTCCGCGAGAAGCTCGAGGCGATGGTTCGCGAGCTCAACGTGGGCCATCTAATGACCGTCCTGCAGTTCGGGTCGATGCCCCACGACATGGCGATGCAGAACATCGAGCTGTTCGGGCGGGAGGTCCTGCCCCACCTCCAGAAGATCTGGCAGTCCGAGGGCTGGGAGAACGCGTGGTGGCCCAAGAAGTGCAACAAGACGCCCGCTCTGCAGGCCCAGGCCTGATCCGGGACCGGAGGACACGGTAATGGCTGCACCGACGACCGAGACCCTTCAGCTGCGGCATTGCGACTTCGAGGCGAAGGTGAAGGTGGCAGGGAGCGGAAGCCCCGTCGTCTACCTGCACACCGCCGGCGGACCCCGATGGGACGCCTTCCTCGACGCGCTGGCCGAACACCACACCGTCTACGCCCCCGACCACCCCGGAACCGGCGCCACCGCCAGGGACTCCATCTACCAGGTCGACTCGCTGTGGGACCTCACCCTGATCTACGACGAGATCCTCGACGGGCTCGGCCTGGCATCGGTGCCCGTCGTCGGCAGCTCCTTCGGCGGGATGATGGCCTGCGAGCTGGCCGCGCTGCGCCCGGAGCGGGTCAGCAAGATGGTGCTCATCGACCCGATCGGGCTGTGGCGTGAGGACATCCCGGTCGCGCCGTACATGATGCTCTCCCAGGCCGACCTCGTCGCGACGCTGTTCAGCAACCTCGCCGCCAAGCCCGTGCAGGAGTTCCTCACGCTGCCCACCGACCCGATGGAGATGGCCATTGCGATGGCCGACTCCGTGTGGGCGCTGGGCACCACCGGGAAGTTCGTCTGGCCCATCCCGGACAAGGGTCTGAAGAAGCGGCTGCACCGGGTCACCGCGCCCACCCTCATCATCTGGGGCGCGGAGGACAAGCTGATCTCACCGGTCTACGCCGAGGACTTCGCCGCCGCCATCGCCGACTCCCGCATCGAGATCGTGAAGGGCGCCGGCCACGTCCCGCAGTGGGAGCAGCTCGACATCGTCGCACCGTTGGTGCTCGACTACCTCAAGGAGTAACCGCGGACGCGCGAACGGCCCGGTCCGGGTCTGCCCGGACCGGGCCGTTCGCGGTCTCAGCCGGACTTGCGCTCGGCTCCGACCAGCACGTAGACCATCGTGCAGTGCCGATCACTGCGGTTGTGCCAGGCGTGCCGGATGCCCTGCTGCACGACGCAGGTGCCAGGGGTGACGTGCACCTCGGCGCCGTCGTCGAGCTCGAGCCAGATCTCGCCGTCCACGCAGATCCCGTAGTCGATGCTGTCCGTGGTGTGCATGCCCGGTGTGTCGGGCTCGAACACGTGGACCAGGCCGGGCTGCTTCTCCTCGGCCTCCGCCACGACCTCCTCCGGGCCGGCGTCGGCGGGCGGGGTCGACTCGGGAGCGAACCGCACGATGACGAACCGAGTGCCGCCCGGCCCGGGGAAGAACGGGAACGGAACGGTCGCGGGATTGTCGCCTGCGCCCACGAACGGCGTGCCGTCCCCGGTGCCCCAGATGTTGAACAGCTCCGAGCCCGGCATCGCCATCACCGACGACGGCTCGACCCGCGTCTCGTCCGCGAACACCGACGTGCCGTCGCTGGTGCGGTCGGTCACGACCTTCTTGACGTCGAACGCCACGATCTCTCCTTCTGTCGGGGAACTGCGCGGATCGCTACCGGGCGGAGGTCTCGGCCAGGTCCACCCAGCGACGACCGGAGGCCGGCACGATCCGGCCGAACGCGGAGCCACTGAAGTGGCCGTCTGCTCCGATCGTGGTGGGGTCGCCTTCGAGCTCGGCGGCGATCCGGTCGCGGGTCCGGGCCGCCACGTCCGGGTCCACGTCGAAGATGATCCGCAGGTCGCCGTCGGCGAGCTGCAGCGGGCAGTGCACGACGTCGCCCAGGATGATCGCCCGCTCCTGCCCCGAGGAGATCACCGCCGAGCAGTGGCCCGGCGTGTGCCCTGGGCTCGCGAGCACGTTCACCCCGGTGGCGATGAGCGCACCGTCGGCCACCGACTCGATGCGGTTCACCAGCGGAGCCTGGACCGCCTCGGGATGCGGCCCGACCGCCGCGAGCCCCTCGTCGGTCACCCCCTGCCAGAAGTCGAACTCGCCGTCGCCCACGACGTGGCGGGCGTTGGGGAAGGTCAGCTCACCGTTCTGTGCGGTCCACCCCACGTGGTCGAGGTGCATGTGGGTGTAGAACACGACGTCCACGTCGCCGGGTTCGACGCCGGCCTGGCGCAGGCTGGTGAGCAGCTTGCCGCCGCGGAACTCCCCGTCCACCGGAGGGAACGGGACGGTCATGTCCCCGAAGCCGAGGTCGACGATGATTTTCTTGTCGCCGCTCTCGACGAGGAAGCCGCCGAGGGACATGAGCAACTTGCCGTCGTCGTCGAACAGCTCGCGGTGCGCCTCCCAGAGCGCGTCGTTGGCCGCGGGGAAGATGGCGCTGGCCGAGAGCGACGCGTCGCCATCGGGCAGGTAGGTCACCCTGATGTCGCCGACGTCGATCGACTCGACAGGGGCGTGCCGTGCGGACATAGGTAGTCCTCTCTCGGCGGGCGATCAGCCCGCCAACGCTCCGAGCACCGGCTTGAACGGGTAGATCTGCGTGTCGACGACCACGCCCTGCGCGACGTAGGGGTCCTCGTCGAGCAAGGGCTTCAGCTCCTCCTGGCCGGCGACCTCGAGCACGAGGATTCCGCCGGTGCCGTCCTCGAACGGGCCGGCGATGCGCAGGGACCCGGCTCCGATCAGCTCCTTCAGGTGGGCCCCGTGCGGGCCGCGCGCCTTGTCGATCAGCTCGGTGTCGTCGGTGTACTTCCACACCACGGTGAAGAACGCCATGCCCACTCCCCCTGGATGAATCGGTCACTGCCCGGGGTCGGACGGCGCGGCCACCGTTGGCCGCGCCGTGGTGTCGACCGAGACGATCACTGCACGGCGAGCTCGGACCGGACGAACTCCGCGATCGCTCTGTACAGCTCGCCGGAGCGCTCGATCGCGGCGGTCATCCAGTAGGTCCCGTGGATCAGCCCGTCGTACCGCTGCAGGGTCACCGGGACGCCGGCCGCCTTCAGCTTCTCGGCGTAGGCCTCGCCCTCGTCGCGCAAGGGGTCGAACTCCATGGTGAGGACCAGGGCGGGGGGCAGCCCCGAGTGGTCGGCGGCTAGCAGCGGCGAGGCGTAGGGGTTCTTGCCGTCACCGGGCTCGCGCAGGTAGTGCCGCCAGAACCAGTCCATCGACCCCGCGGTGAGCAGGTAGCCCTCGGCGTTCTCCCGGCGCGAGGGCAGGTCGGAGGTCGCGTCGGTGACCGGGTAGGTCAGCACCTGCGCCCGGATCCGCGGGCCGCCCTCGTCGCGCGCCTTGAGTGCCACGACCGCCGCGAGGTTGGCGCCCGCGCTGTCCCCGATCACACCGAGCCGGCTCGGGTCACCGCCGAACTCGGCCGCGTTCGCGGCCACCCACTGCAGCGCGGCGTAGCAGTCGTCCACCGCGCCGGGGAACTTCGTCTCCGGGGCCATCCGGTACTGGGTGGCCACCACGATGGCGCCGGACGCGGCGGCCAGGGCACGGCACGGCTTGTCGGCGACCTCGAGGTTGCCGATCACCCAGCCGCCGCCGTGGAAGTAGGTCAGAACCGGCAGTGGCCCCTCGCCGCCGGGGACGAAGATGCGGATCGGCAGCTCACCGTCCGCGCCGGGGATGGTCCGGTCGTGCACGGCCGCGACGGCGGCCGGCTCGGCCTGCAGGCCGCGGAACGCCATGGCCGCGTCGCGCGCCTCGGACACGCTCATCTGCTCGAACGACTTCATGCCCTGGGCCTGCATCGCCTCGAGCAGGCCCTGCGTCTGTGGATCCAACGCCATCGGGAGATCCCTTCGTCATGGGGGACGGGTCGACGACCCGTTCGGTCGGCACAGGGAGGTGGGTGGTCCCGTTCGCGCGGGACCACCCACCCATTCCGAGCGTGTCGGGATCAGCCGGGGAACTGCGGCATGATCTTCTCGCCGAACAGCTGAAGGTTGCGCCGGACCTCGTTGAAGGGCAGGAAGCCCTGGTCGGACCACCAGACGAAGTACTCCGGGCTGCCGTTCTCCCACAGCTCGTGCATCTTCTCGGTCACGTGCCCGACGTCGCCGGCGTAGAGGTAGTGCGACTCCTCCATCCGCTCGACCGTCTGCGGGACGGGGCCGGTCTCGCCGGCCTTGCGGAAGACCTCGTAGAAGCCGTGGTGGCCCCAGAAGTTCTCCCAGCCCACGCCCGACACCCCGCGCTGCGCCTGGCGCATCGCCTCGTCCTTGTTACGTCCGATGTGGACCGACCGCAGCACCCCGGTGTTCTCGCCGAGTGCGAGGTCACGGCCGTGCTGACCCGCCTCGTCCTGGTAGGCCTCGACCATCTTGCGGTAGTCCTCGGGGATCGAGGTCAGGATGACCGGGGTGATGCCCTCGCGGGCCGTCCAGCGGATCGTGTTCTCGCTCATCGAGAACGCCTGGAACAGCTTCGGGTGCGGCTTCTGGTACGGCTTCGGCACAACGGAGATCTTGTGCAGCAGGCCGTCGTCGCCGATCTCACCGTCGGCGCCGAACCGCCGGGTGTAGTCGCCCGCCGGCCAGTTCGTCCCGCCCGGCGGGTACGGGAACGAGTAGAACGTGCCTTCGTAGGAGAACGACTCCTCCTTCCAGGCGAGCTTGAGGATCCGGTAGACCTCCTCGAACAGCTCGCGGTTGAGCTTGTCGCGCTCGCTCGCGTCGCTGGTGGCGGTCTGGACCGGGAGCAGCTGCGTCATGGCGTTGAACCAGCGCTCCTGGTAGCCGCGGGCGAACCCGACGACCGTGCGGCCCTTCGTCATCTGGTCCAGCCACGCCGTCTCGATGGCGAGCTTGACCGGGTTGTGGCTGGGCAGCACGTACCCGACCGGGCCGACCTTGATGTTCTTGGTGTGGTGCGCGACGTCCAGGTAGAGGGAGTGCGGCCCACCCTGCTCCATGCCCTCGGTGTGCAGGTGGTGCTCGGGGAAGCAGATCGCCTCGAAGCCGTAGTCGTCGGCCATCTTGGCCAGCTCACGCACCTCGGTGAGCATCTGCTGCCACTTCTCGGTCTTGTGGCCGATCGGACGCAACGCCTCCCGCTCGCGCTCAGAAGCCGGAAGTGCCGGGAGCATGAAAAAGACGAACTTCACGTGCTCACTCCTCCACGGGTCGATGAGGGGTCGTCCGAGCGGGGCCTCGAATTGCCGATCACCCCACCACCGGCCGTTGCGCGGCGGAGTTGGTTCAGGACGTTCGGGTGGATCACGCTGGCACGAACCTAGCCGGGCGACCAGGCGCGAACCTGTCCGAAAGTGCAACACTCCGGACGGTCCGGCAGCCGCGGGTGACGCGACGAAGGCGGCAGCAGCGCGCCCGACACGGCCCTGAGCAGCGTCGATGCCGTTCCGATCGGTGCCGCCCACGAGGCTGGAGGGTCCCGGCGGCAGCCGCTGGCTATCATCATGATGTGCAACTATTGCCGAGGCCCGGCCCGCGGCGCCCCGGAGCGAGAGGTGTGGCGGAATGAGGACCGGTGCGCAGGGCAGCAATCGCCGGAGTCCGAAGATGTCCGAGGTCATCGCCCGCGAACTGGCCAGTCATATCGTGAACGCCAAGCTCTCGGCCGGCAGCGTCCTGCCCACCGAACGGGAGATGATCGAGAGCTTCGACGTCGGCCGCTCCACCATTCGTGAGGCACTGCGGCTGCTGGAGACCCGCAACGTCATCACGCTGCGCCCCGGACCGGGCGGGGGGCCGGTCGTGCGCCGTCCTCGTCCCGAGGACCTGGGCGAGGCCCTCACCCTCATCCTGCAGTTCGAGGACGCCTCGCTCGACGACGTGATGGAGGCGCGGCGCGCGCTCGAGCCCACGATCGCCCGGCTGGCCGCGAGCCGGATCTCCGACGCGGACCTGGACGCCATGGACCGGACGGTCTGCCTGATCCTCGACAACCCGAACCCCGAGGTCTTCCAGGAGCAGAACCGGATCTTCCACGCCACGCTGTCCAGGGCCGCGCGCAGCGTCGTGCTGCAGGTGTTCGTCGAGAGCCTCGGCAGCGTCGCCGACGGCGTCGCGGGCGGCGTCACCTACTCGTCGCGCCGCTACATCGCGGCGGCGCAGGCCCACGCCCGCATCATCGAGGCCCTGCGCGCCCACGACGCCGACCGCGCCGAGCAGTTGATGCGCGACCACCTCGACGAGGCCGACGACTACTGGCACAAGAAGCACAAGGACCTGGTGTCGCGACCGGTGGTGTGGCGGCGCTGAGCAGCCGCCCGGTCAGGACGCGACGCCCTCGGTGAGCCGTCGCCGGACGTCCTCCCGCAGCCGGAACTTCTGGATCTTGCCGCTGGCCGTCCGGGGCATCTCGGTGACGACCTCCAGCCGCTCGGGCAGCTTCTGGTTGGCGATGCGCCGCCCGCGCAGGAACGCCACCAGGTCGGCCAGCTCGACGGCGGCGTCGTCCTCGGGGACGACGTAGGCGCAGATCCGCTCCACGAGCACCGGGTCGGGCATTCCGACGACCGCGACCTCGCGCACCGCAGGATGCTCGAAGAGCAGGTCCTCGACCTCCTTCGCCGAGATGTTCTCCCCGCCCCGGATGATGATGTCCTTGCGGCGGCCGGTGATCTGCACGTAGCCCTCCGCATCGAGCACGGCCAGGTCACCCGTGGCGAACCAGCCCTCCGCGTCGAAGGCCTCCTCGTCGAGCCCCGCGTCGAGGTACCCGACGAACAGCTCCGGCCCGCGGACGAACAGTTCGCCGGCGACACCGGGGGCGACCGGGCGCCCGTCGAGGCCGAGCACCTTCGCCTCGGCCGCCCCGATCCGCCTGCCGTCCGTGGTGGCGCGCTTCTCCACCGGGTCGGCGGCGTTGCCGGCGGACAGCGTGGGGAACTCGGTCGACCCGTAGGCGCGCGCGGCCATGCACCCCAGTTCCCTGGTGGCGTGCCGGATCAGCTCGGGGGGCACGTCCGCCCCGCCGCACGCGAACGTGGTGAAGGAGCCGAGGTCGAATCGGGGGCGATCCGGGTGGTGCAGGATGCCGTGCAGGAACGGGGTCGCGGCGACCGTGAAGCTGCACCGGTGCCGCTCCAGCAGCTCCAGCGCCCGCCCTGGCTCCCAGACGTCCTGCAGGACGACGTGCGTGCCGAGCATGAACGGCAACTGCAGCGCGTAGAGCACCCCGGTGATGTGTGCGACCGGTGACGGCATGAACACCACGTCGTGGCCGCCGAGGCCGAACAGCTCGATGATGCTGCGGTTCTCGTAGTCCAGGGTGTTGTGCGTGTGCAGTGCGCCCTTCGGGTCCGCCGTCGTCCCGGAGGTGTAGAGCAGCACCGTCACGTCGTTGGCGCCGCGCTCGGCGGCGGGTGGTCCGTCGCTCCCGGCGGCGAGCAGCTCCGCGAACGGGAGCGCGCCCGCCGGTGCCTGCCCGCCGACCACGACGACGTCGCGCAGCGCGGGCAGCTCGTCGCGGAGCTGGACCAGCATCGCCGCGTGGTCGAACCCGCGGAACACGCTCGGCCCGATGACGATCTTCGCTCCCGACTGGCGCAGGATGAACTCCATCTCGCGGTGCCGGTAGATCGGGATGATCGGGTTGCTGACCGCGCCGATCCGGATCGCGCCGTGGTGCACGGCGAACGCCTCGACCCAGTTCGGCAGCTGCCAGGCCACGACGTCGCCGCGGTCGATGCCCCTGGCCCGCAGCGCGGACGCGGTCCGGTTCACCAGCGCGTCCAGCTCGGCGTAGCTGACGCTGCGATCGCGATCGACGACCGCCAGGCGCGCGCCGTCGGCGCGGGCGTGCGCGGCGAGGTGGGAGTCGGTGAGCGTGTCCCGCCACAGCCCGCGGTCGGTGAAGTGCGCGACGAGCTCCGGGGGGAGCCGGGCCGGGGTGATCATGCGGTCTCGACCCCCAGGCGCCGGGCGCCGATCAGGCCGGCGAGCTCACGCTCGTCGCCGTACCAGCTGCGCAGGGCCAGCGCCCGGCGCAGGTACCAGTGCAGGTCGTACTCGGTGGTGAACCCGATGCCGCCGTGCACCTGCAGCCCGTCCTCGCAGACCTGCCGCGCGCTCTGCGCGGCGCACGCCTTGACCGTGAGACCGGTGAGCTCGAGCGCCGCCGCATCCTGCCCGGCGGCATCGGCCGTCGCCGCCTCGCACAGCGCGTCCAGGGACAGCGAGAGCTGCGCCATCGTGGCCAGGATGTGCTTGAGCGCCTGGAAGCTGCCGACCGGACGGCCGAACTGTTCGCGCTGTCCGGCGTAGGCGACGGAGTCGGCCAGCACCCGGCGGGCGATCCCGGCCAGCTCGCAGGCGGTGAGGATCCGGAGCCAGGCCCGGACCCCGGCCAGCAGCTCGAACGCGGCCGGTCCGGTGGCCATGACCTCGCCGGCGGCCACCGGCCGCTCGGCCACGGCGACCCGCGCGTACCGGGCGCAGGGGTCGGCGCCGGCCCGCTCGTCGACCCGCAGCTCCGGATCCCCGGCGGGGAGCACCACGACCGCAGGCTCGCCGGGCCCGGCGTCGGCGGCCAGGACGATCACGTCGGCCTGCGCCCCGAACCGGACCAGCTCGACCACGCCGGACAGGGTGCCCCCGCACAGCTGCAGGCCACCCACGTCGGCGGCCCAGTCGACGGTGACCGCCGGGTCGGCGAGCGCGGGCAGCCGCGCGCCGGCCAGCGCCCCCGGCAGCAGCGCGGGCAGCACGAGCTGCTCGACCAGTGGCCCCGGTACCAGCCGTTCCCCGACCAGGCCGGCCAGACCTCCCAGCTCCGCCGGCGACACGCCCAGGCCGCCGTCGTCGGGGTCGGCGGTCAGCTCGGCCCAGCCCAGCGCGGCCAGCTCGGCGTGCAGGCCCTCGTCCCAACCGCCCGCGGCCAGGATCGCGCGGTGCCGCTCGGGAGGCAGCGCCCTGTCCAGGAACGCGGCGACCGACGACACCAGGTCGTCCCCGCCCTGCCGCTCAGCCACGGGGCAGCCCCAGCAGTCGCTCGGCGACGATGTTGCGCTGGATCTGCGAGGTGCCGCCGTAGATGGAGGCGGCCCGTGAGTAGTAGTGGTCGTGCACCCAGCGGCCCGCGTCGAGACCGAGCGGGCGGGACTGCGGCACCACCCGGAACGGACCCAGCAGCTCGGCGATCGCGCGGCAGACCACCTGCTCGGCGTCGTTGAGCACGAGCTTGTCCACCGAGTCGAGCGGGCCGGCGCCGGACTCGTCGAGCATCCGGGTCAGCGTGCGGCGGGTCTGCGCCTCCAGCACGCGCAATGCGACGTGCGCCCGCCCGATCTCCTCCAGCACGCGGGGATGGGAGCGCCGCGCCGGCGGCGCGGTCCGCAGCTGCGCGACGGCGTCGGCCAGCCCGGCCTCGAGCTCCACCCGGCGGCGCATCGTGTAGCTGCCGCGCTCCCGGCCGAGCGTGTCGAGCGCGATCCGCCAGCCGCCGTCGACCTCGCCGAGCACGTTCGCCCGCGGCACCCGGACGTGGTCGAGGAAGACCTCGTTGAACTCCGCGTCGCCGGTCATCTGGGTGATCGGCCGCACTGTGATGCCGGGCGAGGCCATGTCGACCAGCAGGTAGGAGATCCCCTCGTGCTTGCGCGCGGTCGGGTTCGTGCGGCACAGCAGAGCGCACCAGGCCGCCTCGTGCGCCCAGCTGGTCCACACCTTCGCACCCGTCACCACGAACTCGTCCCCATCGGGCTCGGCCCTGGTGCTGAGCGACGCCAGGTCCGAGCCCGCGCCCGGCTCGGAGAAGCCCTGGCACCAGATGTCCGCGCCGGAGAGCAGCCGTGGCAGGAACCGCTCGCGCTGCACGTCGGTGCCGAAGGCGTGGATCGAGGGGCCGACCACGTCGAGGCCGATCAGCCCGATCGGGGCCGGGGCGTGCGCGCGGACCAGCTCGTCGACGAAGGCGAACTGGTGCTGTGCGGTGAGCCCCTGCCCGCCGAACCGCCGCGGCCAGGCGATGCCCATGAAGCCCGCGTCGTAGAGGGTGCGCTGCCAGCGACGGTGCACCGCGAACCGCTCGTCGAGGCCCAGCGGGGTGCCGGGGACCTCCGCCTCGGCCAGCCAGGCTCTGGCCCTCTCCCGGAACGCCGCGACCTCCTCGACGGCCACCCTCACGACCCCGTGTACTGCGGTGGGCGGCGCTCGAAGAAGGCGTTGACGGCCTCCTTCGCGTCGGCGTGGGCGGACAGCTCCCCGGTCAGGCCCTGCTCGTACTCGTAGCCGCCCTTGAGGTCGGCGTACTCGATGGCGTTGAGGCTCTGCTTGGCGTAGCGCAGCGCGATCGGGCTGTGCCGGGTCATCCGGGCGGCCAGCGCGTAGGCCTCGTCGAGCAGCCGCTCCCGCGGCACCACCGTGAGCACGCCTCCGTACCGCACGAACTCCTCGGCGGCCAGCGGCTCGCCGGTGAAGTGCAGCAGCCGCACCAGCGGCTGCGGGAGCAGCCGGGACAGGTGCTTGGCGCCGCCCATCACCCCGACGTTGATCTCGGGGGTGCCGAGCTTCGCACCCTCGGCGGCGACGATCAGGTCGCAGGACGCGGCGAGCGCGAGCCCGGTGCCGACCGCGACGCCGTGCACCGCGGCGATCACCGGCAGCGGTGCGTCGTAGATGGCCCAGAACGCCTCCCGGACCAGCCGCATCCGGTCGGGGGCGTTGCCGGGGTCCATGGTCTGGAACTCCTCGAGGTCGTTGCCCCCGCAGAAGTGCCGGCCCTGCCCGGTCAGGACGAGGACCCTGGCGGCGGGCAGGTGCACGTCGAGGTGCGCGAAGAACTCGCGGATCTCGGCGTACATCTGCTGGTTCACCGCGTTCACCGGAGGCCGGTCCAGCCAGACCGTCCCCACGTGCCCGTCGGCGGACCAGCGCAGGAACTCGAACTCACCCATCGCCCGCCCCTACCGGCCGTCGAACGGCGCGGTGTTGAGCAGCCTGCGGCGCACGGCGCTGTTGAGCGGGCCCTCCCGCTCGCTGTCGGCCTTGACCCGTTGCCACTCGGGATCGCCCATGAAGCCCGCCCAGCCGTCCTGCATCTGCTGGTAGGACTCCCAGCGCACGGCGTACACGACCTCACCGATGCTGTTCTCGCCGAACTCGGTGTGCGAGATGAACGCGATGTCGAAGCCGTGCTTCTCGAACAGCCCCAGCGTGTGGTCGGTGAACCGGGCGATCAGGGCCTGCAGCCTGCCCGGAACGACCGTGTACTCCCTCAGCTCGTACAGCACGTGGCTCCCTCTGGTGTCAGCCGCTCAGACAACGGCCGTCGATGCCCAAGATCCTGATCTTGCGGTAGAGCGTGGAGCGAGCGATGCCGAGCAGCTCGGCCGCGGCCTGCTTGTTGCCGCCGCTGTCGTCGAGCGCGTTGAGCAGCGCCTCCCGCTCGACCCGCTGCAGCGACGTCAACCGGTGCTTGATCGGCGCGGCGCGGTACTCCGGTGGCAGGTGCTCGATCGCGATGTCCCGCCGGGCCGAACGCAGCAGCGCGCTGCTGAGCACCGCGCGCAGCTCCCGCACGTTGCCCGGCCACACCTGGCCCATGAAGTTCTGCAGCGTGGCCGGTTCCAGCCGGGGGGGCGGCGAGCGGTCCGCGAGATCGCGGACGAGCACCCGCGCGATGTCGGCGACGTCCTCGGCCCGCTGACGCAACGGCGGCAGCTGCAACCGCGCCGGGAAGCAGTCCCGCAACCGGGTCATCCCGTCGTCGCTGTCCGCCAGGCGAGCAGTGGCGATCACCCGCACCATCCGCCCGTCGACGCGCTCGACCAGGCCGACCGCGCGCGAGGCCAGCTCGACGGGCAGCTCGTCGATCTGGCGCAGCACCAGCGTCCCCTGGACGGTCAGGCCCGCCCGCAGGCGTTCGAACCAGGCCCGTGGATCGTCCCGGCACTGCCCGGTCTCGAGAACCGTGACGGAGCCGGTCGCCCCGTCCCGCTCGTGCAGGTGGCGGGCCAGGAAGGCCTTGCCGGTGCCCGGTTCGCCGGAGATCAGGATCGGCCGCCGGGCCTGCGCCACGGCCGCGAGCTCGCGCCGGACCCGCTCGGCCGCGGCGCTGCGGCCGGGGACCGGGCTGTCGTCGCTCGGCCCGGCCGGGCGGTGCGGCCGCACGGTACGACCGGCGCAGCGCAGGGTGGCCGAGTGCGGCCGCATCTCGATCAGGATCCCGGCCACGACCTCCTCCTCCCGCACGGTCGTGCACCGCGCCTGCACGACGACGTCACCGGCCAGCCGCAGCTCGCCGCAGTACTCGTCGCGGGCAGCGAGCACCCGCGAGGCCCAGTCCCACAGGAACGGCTGGTCGGCCGGGCTGACGAGCGGCCCGGCGAGGGTGTTGCTGATGAGCAGGTCGCGATTGAGGCAGACCACGGCTGCCGCGGAGCGGCGGGTGGTCTGCAGGAATCGGTCCAGCAGCAGCCGCTCCTGCCGTGTGGTGTCGTCGCCGAGGCGGGCCTCGATCCGCGCCGCGGCCTCCTCGACCAGGGGCAGCATCAACACGCTGCCGTCCTCGGTCCGGCACGCGAGGGCGAGGGCGCCCTTGATCACGCCGCTCACCGGGTGCCGCACCGGGACCGCGCGTGCACTGAACAGCCGCAGGTTCTCCCGGTAGTGCTCGCCGCCGGCCACCACGAACGGGCGCCGCTCCTCGACCGCGCACCCGACCGCGTTCGTGCCGATGGCCTCCTCCGCCAGCCGGGAACCGGGGACGATGAGCAGCCTGTCGCACCAGTCCCGAACGTCCTCCCGGCCGGCCCGGCGCACGACGACCCGCGCTTCGGCGTCGGCCAGGATGATCACCAACGGCTCCCCCTCGAGCCGCTGCGCCAACCGCTGGATCACCGGCTCGGCCGCCCGCAGGAGCCGACTGGGACGATCGCTACCGGGCCCACGGGCAACGTCGACACCGTCGCGCTCGACCCCGTTGCGGGCCGACCGCTCCCAGGACAAGGCGATCTCGGGTCGGAGCCCGGTGGGCCGCTGAGCACCGACCAGGTCGGAGTGGAGCGGCTCGTGCAGATCCGGGCCGGGCTGGAGGGCAAGGTTCACGTTCAGCCACCTCGCTGTGATGGAATCCGTCTCGGGCCGTGTCCTTCCGGGCGCCGTCCGCCCGCGCCCTGTCGCACTGCCGCCGCTCCGGCCCGGTCAGGAGCCGGAAACGGCCGTACTTCCCCGTTGCATGCTTGCATGTCTGCGGTTGATGAACAGCAATCTCTCAGGGTGTGACGAAGTCTGTCAAGAAGTGTTCCCGTTACCGGAACGCGCCGCCTCGGGGTGCTCCGTTCGCCGCCCGCGAGCCGCCCGAAACGCCGGCGAAGTCGACGTTCCCGCAGTTCAGAACCCTGGCCGAAATCCGCCTCCGGTCACCCCTTCCCACCCCGGCATCTCCCCGGCGAACCTTGACAGCAGTCCGAGCACCACTCATATGATGCGCATGATCAGCAGTTATACCTCTCGCCTGACCATCGGCTCTCGACATGAGGGGCTCCAGATGACGACACCGGAGGCGACGATCGCCGAGGTTCGCACGGACGTCCGACGGTTCCTGGCCGAGGAGCTGGCTGCGGCCTCCTTCCGACCGACGTGCGACTCCTGGATCCAGGGCCACTCGGTGGCGTTCAGCCGGAAGCTGGGTGACCGCGGCTGGCTCGGGATGACCTGGCCGCAGCGCTACGGGGGCGGGGGGCACTCGGCGCGCGAGCGGTTCACCGTGATCGAGGAGCTGCTCGCCGCGGGAGCGCCGGTCGCCGCGCACTGGATCGCCGACCGCCAGACCGGGCCGCTGCTGCTGCGCGCAGGCACCGAGCAGCAGAAGCGGACGTTCCTGCCGGCCATCGCGCGGGGCAGGCTGTTCATCGCCGCCGGTATGAGCGAGCCCGACAGCGGTTCGGACCTCGCATCGGTCCGGACCCGCGCCGTCCCCACCGCGACCGGCTGGCGCGTGAGCGGGCGCAAGGTGTGGACCAGCCACGCCCACCGGAGCCACTACCTGCTCGCGCTCGTCCGCACCGCGGCACCGGACGGCGACCGCCACGCCGGGCTCAGCCAGATGCTGATCAAGCTCGACTCCCCCGGTGTGGCGGTGCGGCCGATCGAGGTGATGACCGGCGAGTCGCATTTCACCGAGGTCACCCTCGACGACGTCGACGTGCCGAACGGGATGGTCGTCGGCAGGGTCGGGGACGGGTGGCGTGGCGTGATGTCGGAGCTGGCGCATGAGCGCAGCGGCCCGGAGCGCTACCTCAGCACGTTTCCGCTGCTCGCCGAGCTGGTGTCCGGCGGGACGGTGGACGGCGAGACCGCGCTGGCCGACATCGGCTCGGCGACCGCCCGGCTCTGGGCCCTGCGCAGCCTGTCGCTGCGCGTGCAGGATCTCCTCGAGCGGGGCAGCCCGACCGACACCGCGGCCGCGCTGGTGAAGGACCTCGGCACCCGCCTGGAGGGCGACATCATCAACATCACCCGGCGGGCGTCCCAGCGCGGACCGGGCCGCGCCGACCATGGCGCGCTGCCCGGACTGTTGCGCGCGGCCCAGCTCGCCGCGCCGTCGTTCACGCTGCGCGGCGGGACGAACGAGATCCTCCGCGGACTGGTCGCGCGCGGACTGGGGGCCCGAGATGCCTGAGATGCCGGGAACCGTCGAGGGGGACGAGCGGGATCTGCTCCGGGCGACCGTGGCGAGGCTGCTGACCGACCGGGCGCCCTCCGCCCGCGCCGATGCGGCCCGGCAGGGGTGGAGCCCCGGCCTGTGGGCGCTCCTGGAGGAGGCCGGGCTCACCCTCGTCTCCGTTCCGGAATCGGCGGGCGGCTCCGGGGGCGACGTGAGCGACCTCGCCGTCGTGGCCCAGGCCTGCGGCTACCAGGCGGCCCCGGTGCCGCTGGTGGAGACCGCACTGCTGGCCGGTTGGGCGCTCGCGGCGGCCGGGCTCGCGGTGCCGCCCGGCCCGCTCACCGTCGTGCCGTCCGCCGCCGCCGCATCCGCCACGCTGGCGCCCGACGGTCCCGGCCTCCGCGTCCACGGCCGGCTCTGCGGCGTCCCGTGGGCGCGGGCCGCCCGGCAGGTCCTCCTCCTCACCGCGGCGCCGGGGGATCCGGGCCGGGTCGTGCTCGCGGCGGTCGACCCGCGCGACTGTGCCGTCGAACCCGGCACGAACCTCGCCGCCGAGCCGCGCGACACCCTCGTGCTGCCCGCCGGCGGCGTCGCGTGCACGCCGCTGCCCGCCGACGGCCCGGACCCGTCCGCGGCGGTGCTGCGGGGGGCGCTGGGCCGGGCCCTGCTGATGGTCGGGTCGCTGCGCCGGGTGCTCGACCTGACCGTGGGGTACGCGCGTGAGCGCGAGCAGTTCGGCCGTCCGATCGGCCGGTTCCAGGCCGTCCAGCAGCAGATCGCCGCGCTCGCGGGCGCCGTCGAGCAGGCGCAGGCCATGACCGACCTGGCCGTGGCCGTCCTCGACGATGGCGGCTGCGCAGCCGAGGCCGTGATGGCGGCGAAGATCTGTGCGGGGCAGGCCGCGTCCGTCGCGATCGCCGTCGGGCACCAGGTACACGGCGCGATCGGCTTCACCACCGAGCACGAGCTTCACCTGCACACGCGCAGGCTCATGGCGTGGCGCGACGAGTACGGCGCCGAGTCCGAATGGGCGGCCGAGCTGGGCGCGCGGGTCACGAGCGCCGGCCCCGACGGGCTGTGGGACCTGCTGACCGGCCGGTCGGCCGCGGTGGCCGCCCGATGACGGCCGTTCCGCCGCCCGCGCCTCCCGGCTTCCTGACCGGGGTGCGGGTGCTCGACCTGAGTGCGTACCTGCCCGGTCCCTTCTGCACCCAGATCCTGGCCGACCTCGGCGCTACGGTGATCAAGATCGAGGGTCCGGGCGGGGACGCGGGGCGGCAGCTGCCCGGTGCCCTGCACGAGGCGGCGAACCGCAACAAGCGCAGCGTCGTCCTCGACCTGAAGACCGACCGGGGGCAGGCGCTGGGGCGCGGGCTCGCCGCCGGGGCCGACGTGCTGGTGGAAGGCTTCCGCCCCGGCGTGGCGGACCGGCTCGGCATGTCCTACTCGGCGCTGCGCGCGGTGAACCCGTCGATCGTCTACTGCTCGGTCTCCGGGTTCGGGCAGACCGGTCCGCTGCGCGATGTCCCCGGCCACGACGTCACCTACCTTGCGGCCAGCGGGCTGCTGTCCTTCCCCGGCGGCTGGGGTGACAGCGCACCGCCCCGGCCGGGGGTACCGGTGAGCGACCTGGCGGCGTCCACCTACGCGGCCATCGCGATCCTGGCCGCGCTGTACCGGCGCCGGGGCACGGGCGAAGGTACCCACCTCGACCTGGCGATCGCCGACGCGGCCCTGTCCTTCGCCAGTACCAGGGCCGACCAGCGCCTGGACGACCGCGGCCCGAGCAGCACGCACCTGCACCCGTCGAACGACCTGTTCGAAGCCGCCGACGGCGTGCGGATCGCGATCGGCGCCGTCGAGGAGCACTTCTGGGAGCGGCTCGCCGCGCTGCTCGCCGAGGAGGTCCCGGCGCTCACCGATCCCCGCTTCGGCTCCGCGGAGGGGCGGCGCGCGCACGGCGACGACCTCGTCGCGCTGCTGCGCCGCGCGGTGCGCGCCCGTCCGGCCGTCGACTGGCTGGCCGCGTTCGCCGCGGCCGACGTCCCGGCACACCGGGTGCTGTCCGTGGGTGAGGCCAGCCGCTCCGCGCACGTGCGGGCGCGCGGGGTCGTCGCGGACAGCGACCGCGGGCGCCACGTCCTGTTCCCCGTGCTGCGCGACGGCGCCGTCATGGGCACCATGCGCAGCCCGGCGCCCGCGCTGGGCGCACACACCGAGCAGGTGCTGGCCGACGTGGCAGCCGGGAAGGAACCGTGGATCCTGTGACGGCGCCGCACGCAGGTCCCCTCGACGGGATCACGGTCGTCGACCTCACCTCGACGTTCATGGGTCCCTACTGCACGTTGCTGCTGGCCCAGATGGGTGCCGAGGTGGTCAAGGTCGAGACGCCCACCGGGGACGTGGTCCGCTACATCGGCGACGATCGCGGCGCCGGGATGGGCCCGGTGTTCCTCAACGCGAACCAGGGCAAGCGCAGCGTCGCGCTGGATCTGAAGGCCCCGGCCGGCCGTGAGGTGCTGCTGCGTCTCGTGGCCACCGCCGACGTCGTCGTGCACAACGTGCGCCCGGAGGCAGCACGCCGGCTGGGCATCGGCTACGACGAGATCGCCGCGGTGAACCCCGCGGTGGTCTACTGCGCGCTCCGCGGCTACGGCAGGGAGGGCCCGTACCGGGACCGGGCCGCCTACGACGACGTGATCCAGGCGAGCTGCGGGCTGGCTGCGGTGCAGGGCACGGCGGACGAGCCCGCGTACGTGCGTACGCCGGTGGCCGACAAGACGGTGGGGCTGCTCGCGCTCAGCGCGATCAGCGCGGCGCTCTTCGCCAGGGGACGCACCGGCCGTGGCCAGGAGATCGAGGTCCCGATGCTCGAGTCGATGGTCACCTTCACGCTGCTGGACCAGCAGGGCGGCTACGTCTTCGATCCGCCCCGCGGCGCGGCCGGCTACGCCCGGACGGCCTCGCCGTACCGCAAGCCGTACCGGACCGCCGACGGCTACCTGAGCGTCATGGTCTACACCGACGCGCAGTGGCGCACGTTCTTCGCGTTGATCGGACGGCCCGACCTGGCGGCCGAACCGCGGTACCGGACGATCACCGAGCGGACCCGCAACATCGACGAGCTCTACCAGCTGGTCGAGAAGGAGCTGCTGGCCCGGCCGAGTGCCGAGTGGCTCGCCGTGCTGAGCGGGGCGGAGATCCCGGCGGCGCCGGTGCATTCGGTGCCCGACCTCTTCACCGACGAGCACCTGGATGCGGTCGGGCTCTTCGAGCAGGTCGAGCACCCCACCGAGGGCCCGCTGCGGCTGGCCCGGTTCCCGATCTCGTTCGACGGGACGCATCCGGACCGGCCGCGCCCGGCGCCACGGTTGGGCCAGCACGGCGGCGAGGTGCTCGCCGAGCTCGGGTACGGCCCGGAGGAGATCGCCATGCTCGCCGAGGCGGGCGTCGTCGTCGTGGAGAAGGAGAACCGGTCATGACCGAGGTCCGCTGGGAGATCAGTGACGGGATCGCCGTCGTCACCCTTGCCGCACCGGAGCGCCGCAACGCGCTGACCGTCGAGATGGCCCGCGAGATGGAGGCCGCATTCGACGAGATCGACGCCCGCGACGACGTCGGTGCGGCCGTGGTGCGCGGGTCCGGTGGATCGTTCTGCGCCGGCGCGCACCTCGGGGTGCTGGGCGAGGCCGCCCGGGACCCGCTGGACGACGACGCGCAGCGCGACATCGACGCCCTCTACGGCTCGTTCCTGCGCGTCGGTCGGTGCCGGACGGCGACGATCGCCGCGGTGCGCGGGGCCGCGGTCGGCGCGGGGCTCAACCTCGCCCTGGCCACCGATCTGCGCATCGTCGCCCGCGACGCGCGCCTGATCTCGGGCTTCCTGCGCATCGGGGTGCATCCTGGCGGCGGGCACTTCACGCTGCTCAGCCGGGCGGCGGGACGGGACGCCGCTGCCGCGGTCGGGCTGTTCGGCCACGAGATCGACGGCGAGCGGGCTGCCGCCCTCGGGCTCGCGTGGCAGGCGGTCGACGACGCCGATGTCGAGGCGACGGCGCTGCAGGTCGCCGCCCGGTTGGGCAAGGACCCGGCGCTGGCCCGGCGGATGACCGCCTCCTTCCGTCGCGAGGCCGGGCCGCCCGCGACGTCGTGGGACGTGGGGCTCGAGATCGAGCGCGGACCGCAGATGTGGTCGTTCCGCAGGCGGGCGAAGGCGTCCGCGACCTGACACGGAGGTGCACCATGACCGGATTCGTGGACTGCGACGTGCACAACGCGGTCCCCGACCTGGCGGCGTTGTTCCCCTTCCTCGCCGACCGCTGGGTGGACTACTGCGTGGAGAGCGGCGTCGACGGTTTCGATCCCGCCTTCTACCCGGCGGGGATGCCGCTGTCGGCCCGGCCCGAGGCGCGCCGTGGCGACGGCCTGCCGGGGTCCGACCCGGACACGGTGCGCGCCCACGTCCTCGACGGCCCCGGCGCCGGGCACGCCGTCCTCAACTGCCTCTACGCAGTGCAGGCCCTGCACAACGCCGACTGGTCGACGGCGCTGGCCGGCGCCCTCAACGACTGGCAGGCCGCGACCTGGCTGGCCGCCGACCCGCGCTTCCGGGCCTCCGTCGTGGTCTCGCCGCACGATCCGCGTGCGGCGGCGGAGGAGGTCGACCGGAGGGCGGGCACCCCTGGCTTCGTCCAGGTCCTGCTGCTCGCCTCGACCCAGGTGCCGCTGGGTCAGCGGGCGCACTGGCCGATCTACGCCGCCGCCGAAGCGGCGGGGATGGCCGTCGCGATCCATCCCGGGGTGGCCGGGGCCAACGCGCTCTCGCCGGTCGGCTGGTCCTCGCACTACATCGAGGACTACGCCGGCGCGGCGCTGACCCTGCAGTCGCAGCTGACCAGCCTCGTGTCCGAGGGCGTCTTCGCGGCGCACCAGGGGCTGCGGGTGGTGCTGCTCGAGAGTGGCGTGACGTGGCTGCCCTCGCTGATGTGGCGCTTCGACAAGAACTGGAAGGCGCTGCGCCGGGAGGTGCCGTGGGTGGACCGGCCGCCCTCGCAGCTCATCCGGGAGCACGTCCTGCTCACCGTGGCCCCCTTCGACGGTCCGTCCGACCCGGCCCCGGAGTGGATCGACCGGTTCCTGACGCAGATCGGGTCCGCCGAGATGCTCCTGCACGCGAGCGACTACCCGCACTGGCACCACGGCGACGGGCAGGGCACGCTGCTGGGGCACCTGTCCCCCGCCGAGCGGGCACAGGTGCTGCACGGCAACGCGGCCCGCCTCTACGGGCTGCCCGAGGAGGCCGCCTCATGCGCACCAACGGGTTGATCGACTGCGACGTGCACAACGCGGTGTCCTCGGACGCCGCGCTGCTGCCCTATCTGCCGGCCCGCTGGCGCCGGCACCTCGAGCTGGTCGGATCGCGGACGTTCTCGCCGTTCGCCAAGGGCTACGCCTATCCCAAGGCCGCGCGGTTCGCCAGCCGGCACGACGCCTGGCCACCGTCGGGCGGCCTGCCCGGCTCGGACCTCGACTTCATGCGTGCGCAGCTGCTGGACGCCTACGGCGTGGACTACGCGGTGCTGAACTGCCTCTACCGGGCATCCGAGCAGCGCTACGACGCCTACGGGGCGGCGCTGGCCACGGCGGTCAACGACTGGCAGGTCGAGCACTGGCTGGAGCGCGACCCCCGTCTCCGGGCCTCGATCACGGTGCCGTTCGAGTCCCCCGGCCTCGCCGCCGCGGAGATCGACCGGGCCGCCACGCACCCCGGGTTCGTTCAGGTGCTGCTGTTCCCGCGCACCCAGCAGCCGCTGGGCAAGCGGCACTACTGGCCGATCTACGAGGCGGCCACGCGGGCCGGGTTGCCGGTGGGGATCCACGCGGCGTCCACCACCCCAGGGCCCGTCACAGCGGCGGGCTGGCCGTCCTACTACATCGAGGACCACACGTCGCTGGCCGTCGCCTTCCAGGCCCAGGTGATCAGCCTGATCATGGAGGGGGTTTTCGACCGGTTCCCCGACCTGCGCGTCGTCCTCATGGAGGGCGGCTTCGCCTGGGTGCCGGCGCTGGGCCACCGGCTCGACGCTCTGCACCACCGGCTGCGCGACGAGGTGCCCGACCTCGAACACCCGCCCTCGCACTACCTGCGCGACCGGATCCGGATCACCACCCAGCCGATGGAGGAGCCCGAGCGTCCCGCCGACCTCGTCCCGCTGATCCGCGACATCGGCCAGGACGTCCTGATGTTCTCCACCGACTATCCGCACTGGGACTTCGACAACCCGCACCGCGCGTTCCAGACCAGGGTGCCGGCCGACCTGCACCAGCGGATCATGTTCGACAACGCCAACGCCCAGTACCGGTTCGCCCCGTGACGGCCAGGGCGTACGTGGTGGCGACCGCGACGGAGATCCCACCGGGCGGCCGCAAGATCGTCGATGTCGCCGGCCGGTCGGTCGGGGTGTTCAACGTCGGCGGCCGCTACTTCGCCCTGCGCAACGCCTGCCCGCACGCCGGCGGTCCGCTGTGCGAGGGCGTGCTCTCCGGCTTCGTCAGCTCGTCCGCGCCGGGTCGGTACACCTACGAGCGGCGCGGCGAGTTCCTCCGCTGCCCCTGGCACCAGTGGGAGTTCGACATCCGCACCGGGCGGTCGTGGGTGGACCCGGTGCGGGCCCGCGTGCGCAGCTACCAGGTGGGCGTCGAGCCCGGCGCGGACCTGCTGGCCTGCGGCGCCGAACCGGCCGGCCGGGCGCGGGGCCCGTACTCGGCCGAGACCTACCCGGTGACCAGGGACGGCGAGTTCGTCGTGGTGCACGTCTGATCGCCGATGTCCGGCGATCGGACACTCGTTCGGGTCGGATCGAGTTAGTGTCACGAAGGGCTTCGAGCTCGTTCCGCGGCACGTGGCCGTGTCGATTCCGGGCGCGCTCGACCTCGTCCTCCGAATGACCCGATATACCGATCTGGAGGCTCTGCGTGAAGATCTCATGCGCGTTCGCCACCTCGCTGGACAGCCACGAGCACGCCCGAATCGCGGAAACGTTGGGCTACGAGCGGGCATTCTTCTACGACTCACCCGCGCTCTATCCCGACGTCTGGGTCCAGCTCTGCCGGGCCGCGGATCGCACGGAGCGGATCGTGCTCGGGCCCGGCGTGCTGATCCCGAGCCTGCGGCACCCGATGGTGACGGCCTCCGCGATCGGAACCCTGGCCTCGGTGGCCGGCCCGGACCGCACGATGGTCGGCGTCGGCTCCGGGTTCACCGGGCGGCTCTCCATGGGTAAGCGGCCCATTCCCTGGGCGAAGGTCAAGGAGTACGTGCTCATCGTGCAGGCTCTGCTGCGCGGCGAGGAGGTGGAGTGGGACGGCGGCATCATGACGATGCTGGCGCCGAACGACCGCTACGCCCCGGCCCGGCCGATCGAGGTCTCCTGGGTGGTCGCCGCCAACGGGCCGAAGGGCTACGGGGTCACCCGCGATCTCGGCGCCGAGGTGCTCACCATCCTGGTCCCGAACCCGGACTTCGCCTCGAGCGTCATCCTGGACTTCGGGACGGTGCTGGACGAGGGCGAGGACCCCGGGTCGCAGCGGGTGGTCGACGCCGCCGGCCACGGCCTGAGCGTCGTACTGCACTGGGCGGTCGAGCACGGCGCGATCGACGAGCTGATGCCGGAGCGGGGCCGCGAGTGGGCTGCGGCCTACGACGACGTGCCGCCCGAGAAGCGCCACCTGGCCCTGCACGACCGGCACCTGGTCGCCGTGAACGAGCGCGACAGGCCGTTCGTCACCGGCGACCTGCTGGTCAAGGGCGGGTTGGCGCTGTCGGCGTCCCAGTGGCGCGACAAGCTCGCCAAGCTGGAAGCGGGCGGATGCACCGAGATCGCCTACCAGCCGGCCGGCCCGGACATCCCGCACGAGCTCGAGGCCTTCGCCGCCGCCGTCCACGCTTGATCGCCTGCGCGCCCAGTGAGGACCTGAATGGTCAAGACCTGGATCTTCGACATCTTCAACTACCCGCACGACCCGCGGCCCGAGATGTTCGACCCGGCGAAGTGCGCGGAGCTGTACGACTGGCACCTCGAGTCGTGGCTGCGCGCCGACGAGCAGGCGTTCGACGGCATCTTCTTCAGCGAACACCACTTCACCGCCTACAACGTGAGTCCGTCCCCCAACCTCCTGGTGGCGACGGTGGCGAGGCTGACGAAGCGGGTCCGCCTGGGCGTCATGGCCAACATCGTCCCGTTCCACGACCCGCGCCCGGCTCGCCGAGGAAGCCGCGATGCTCGACTACCTCACCGGCGGGCGCCTCGAGGTCGGATTGGGTCGCGGCGTCGACGAGCAGGAGTTCCTGCGCTCGAGGCGCACATCGCCGCGGCGTTGGACGCGCACGCCGATCAGGCGGTGTTCACCAGCCTGCCCCGCTCCGGGACCGTCCGCGCCGCGACCCTGCTCGCCGAGATCGGCGACGTCCGCGCCCGGTTTCCCACCGACGACGCCCTCGCCGCCGCGGCCGGCATCGCCCCCTCCACCCGCGCCTCAGGACGGGCCCACTACGTCACCTTCCGCCGCGGCTGCAACCACCGCCTGCGCCAGGCTGTCGTCGACTTCGCCGACGGCAGCCGCGCCGCCCACCCCTGGGCCCAGGACACCTACACCCGAGCCCGAGGTCGCGGCCTCAACCACGCCCACGCCGTCCGGGTCCTGGCCCGCGCCTGGCTGCGGATCATCTGGCGCTGCTGGAACGACCACACCCCCTACGACCAGGCCCGACACCTCGCCGCGGTCGCCGCACGCCACCCACAGACCGGCACCCCCAAGCCCGCACCCATGGCGTCCTGACCAGGGCTGGCTCGTTCCCGACAGCGGCCAGCCCCAGCCGCCCGCAGGTGGTGTCCAGGCTGGCCGAAGGCCACCCGAAGGGCCCCGGCCTTGACACCACCGAGGACGGCGGACACTCGAAGCGCCGGAAAACGACCCACCGAGATTGACATGGGGTTGTCCAGGGCAGCCCGCCAGGGCTGTCACGCAGTGACGCGCAGCGCAGCTGAGCGCCCTTGACCGGGAGACAGGCCGTGCGAAGCCCACTGGTCCACCCTTAGCCGGTGTCGGCGGTCGCCATGGCCGCCGATGCACCCGAGGTGCCACCGGTCACCGCCCTGTTAAGCCGACGCGCACGCCGACGTCCGCCCTTAGAAGTGCGGGACCTGGTGGTCACCTGGGTCGCGCGGACCGTCGACAAGGGCTGAGCGCCAACAACGAGCGCCGAACAGTGAGCGATGCGGGAGCCGCGACCCAGATCCCCGGCCGGCGGGTGCGACCTCGAGCACCGGAGGACGACATGCCGCACTCCCCCACCACCGACCACCCCTCGGAGCCAGCGACAGCGCTGCCGGCGACAGCGCTGCCGGCGACAGTGCTGCCGGAGTTCCCACCCGGCGGGCTGACCGCCGGCGTGGACTGGGCCACCGCCGATCACGCCGTCGCCGTGGTGAACGACAAGGGCACCGTCATCGAGCAGTACCTCGTCGACGCCGGCGGTGCCGGGCTCCGCGAGCTCGTCGGACGGCTGCGCCGCGCCGGTGTCGCCGAGGTCGCGATCGAACGCGGTGACGGCCAGGTCGTCGACGCCCTGCTCGCCGCCGGCCTGACCGTCGTGGTGGATCAGCCCCAACCAGGTCCATAACCTGCGCGGCCGCTACGGATCAGCCGGGGAACAAGGACGACCGGTTCGACGCCTTCGTCCTCCTCCCGCCACGCCAACCCCTGGGCCGCGCACCTCTACGCCAGCCCGACCCGGTGGGTGCGGCTGTAGCGAGCGAACGCGACCAACATCGTGGGCAGCGAGACGGCCAAGGACAGGCTGCCGGCGATGCGGATGTCAAGCCCGTAGAGCAACACGATGGTCGGGATCAGCAGCTCACCACCGGCGACGCCCATCAACGCCGCGACCACGCCGATCCCGACACCGGCCAGAACGCCGACCACGATCTGCGCCGGCCCGGCCAGGTTCGGGGACGGAATCGTGGCGAAGTGGGTGGCGAGCAGGACCGCGGCGATCACCAGCAGCAGCACGGCCAGGACCCGGTAGAGCGTGGCCGAACGCAGCCGGGTGGCCCAGGTCGCGCCGAGCCAGGCCCCAACCAGGCTCCCGGCGAGCAGGTCGAGCACCACCGCCCAGTGCGGCGCGACCTGGTCGACGGCACCGCGATCAGGCGGGCGGGTAGCGCGGCGAGGACCACGACCAGGCTAAGCGCTTTATTCAGGATCACCGCGGCGAGCGCGGCGAACCCGAACATCCCGATCAGCAACGGGAGCCGGAACTCCGCGCCACCGAGTCCGATCATGCCGCCCAGGACCCCGACACCTGCGCCGGCGAGGAACGCGGCCAGCAACCGCGCCGGTGTCTGTGGCGCCGCAGCCGCGGCGGCATCGAACAGCGGTGATGAACGGTCCGATTCCACCCCGGCCGAAACGGCCCGCCCCCCGATGTCGCTCATCCGCCCAGCGTAGGAACCCTCACGACACCGCGACCAGCGCCGCCTCCTGCAGTTCGACTGCCGGGCCGGAGACGGGGATGAGCTTCTGCAGCCCGGCGTGGCGGTCGGGGTCGTAGGCCACGCCGTCCTGCCAGCAACGCCACAACACATAGACCCAGGCCCGGGCCAGTACCCGCACCGCATGTGGGTGGTCATGGCCGCGGGGCGACGGCGGTGGGCTGTGCGCCTGTCCGAGTTCGCTACATCTCGCCACCGCAAGAACCTCGACGGCACATCCTGTGGGTCAGGAACGGCAGTGCCGAGTGAACCGGGGCAGGCGGTGTCGATCAACGACCACGACGGGAACCGGGCGCCGGCCCGGCATCCTTCAACATCCTCGGCAGCCCGCACCGCGCGGCTGCTGTGCGCGTTCGCCACGGGGCCGCGCGACCGAGGCGTGCGTGAGCTGGCCCGCACCCTCGGTCTCGGGAAGAGCACCGTCCACCGGCTGCTGCAGACGCTCACTGCCGAGGGTTTGCTCGACCGCGATCCCGCCGACGGGACCTACCGATTGAGCCTCATGATGTGCGCGCTCGGCCACGCTGCCGCCACCGACCTGCGGCTGCGAACGGCCAGCGCCCCGGTGATCGACGACCTGCGCAACCGCTGCGGCGACACCGTGCAGCTCGCCATCAGGGAGGGTGTCGACGTGTGCTACGTCGAGCGGCGAGCGAGCTACAGCGGCCTGCGCCTCGTCGACACGCTGTGGGACCTCATCCTGATTTACGACGAACTCCTCGACGGGCTCGGGCTGGACTCGGTGCCGGTCATCGGCAGCTCGTTCGGCGGGATGATGGCCTGCGAGCTCGCCGCGCTGCGGCCAGACCGGGTCAGCGACCTCGTCCTCATCGACCCATCGGGCTCTGGCGCGACGACGAACCGGTCGCGCCCTACATGATGATGTCGCAGGCCGACCTGGTCGCGACGCTGTTCAGCAACCTCGACGCGGCGCCCGTCCAGGATTTCCTCACCCTGCCCAGTGACCCGAAGGACATCGCCGTCGCCATGGCCGACTCCATCTGGGCGCTGGGGGCCACCGGGAAGTTCGTCTGGCCCATACCCGACAAAGGCCTGAAGAAGCGGCTGCACCGCATCACCGCGCGAACACTGATCCTGTGGGGCGAGGACGACAAGCTGATCTCGTCGACCTACGCGCACGACTTCCAGGTCGCCATCGCGGGCTCCCGCGTCGAGATCGTGCCGGGTCCGGACACGTCCCGCAGTGGGAGCAGCTCGACACGGTCGTGCCGCTGGTGCTCGACCACCTCAGGGACTAGATCCCCGGACATGGCCACACCCGCCCGACCCAGTGGGTCGGGCGGGTGTCGCCGTCAGGGGTTCAGCCGGATTTGCGCTCGGCTCCAACCAGTACGTAGACCATCGTGCAGTGCCGGTCGCTGCGGTTGCGCCACCCGTGCCGGGTCCCCTGCTGCACGACGCAGGTGCCCGGCGTGACGTGCACCTCGGCGCCGTCGTCGAGCTCGAGCCAGATCTCACCGTCCACGCAGATCCCGTAGTCGATGCTGTCCGTGGTGTGCATCCCCGGGGCATCCGGCTCGAACACCCCGATCAGGCCGGGCTGCTTCTGCTCGGCCTCCGCTACGACCTCGTCCATCCCGGCATCGGTGGGCGGAGTCGAGTCGGGCGCGAACCGCACGATGATGAACCGAGTGCCGCCCGGCCCGGGGAAGAACGGGAACGGCACCGTCGCGGGGTTGTCACCCGCGCCGACGATCGGGGTGCCGTCACCCGTGCCCCAGATGTTGTAGAGCTCCGACCCGGGCATGACCATCACGGACGACGGCTCGAGTCGAGCCTCCTTGGCGAACACCGACCTGCCGTCGCCGGTCCGGTCGGTGACGACCACCTTGGCGTCGAACGCCATGAACTCTCCTCCTGTTGTGAGTGGGCGGATCGCTATCGGACGAGGACGTCGACGCCGGCGGCGATGAGCGCACCGTCGGCACCGCGTCGATCCGGTTCACCAGCGGTGCCTGATGGTCATGTCCCCGAAGCCGACGTCGACCACCACCCGGAACGCCTCGCTGGACGCCGGGAACATCGCGGTCGCCGAGACCGAGGCACCGCCCCCGACCTCGATGGACCCCACGGGTGCATGTCGCGCGGACATCGTCCTCAAGCCGCCAATGCGCCTAGGACCGGCTTGAACGGGTAGATCTGCGTGTCGACGACCACGCCCCGCGCGACGTAGGGATCGTTGTCGAGCAGCGGCTTCAACTCCGCCTGGTCGGCGACCTCGAACACGAGGATGCCTCCGGTGCCGTCCTCGAACGGGCCGGCGATGCGCAACGAACCCGATGCGATCAGATCCTTGAGATAGGCCCCGTGCGGGCCGCGCGCCTCGTCGATCAGCGCGATGTCGTCGGTGTAGCGCCACACCACGGTGAAGAACGCCATGTCGGTCTCCTTGCAATAGGTTGATCAGTCCCACTCGGTGTGGGCCCGGATTCCGCCACCGTCGTCGGTGAGCCGGCCCTTGGTGCCCGCGTAGGCGAGCATCGCCGTGAGCCTCTGCGGCCAGTCGTCCCCGACCCGGCCCTGGGCCGTCGCACAGCGTCGACGCTGACGACGGCGGCACCGCGGTCGACCGAGACTATTTTGCGACGATCACGGAGCATGGGCCGTGGTCAGCCGGCGATCAGCCGGGGAACTGGGGCATGATCTTCTCGCCGAAGAGCTGCAGGTTCCGCCGGACCTCGTTGAAGGGCAACATGCCCTGGTCGGACCACCAGACGAAGTACTCCGGGTTGCCGTTGTCGGCCAGCTCGTGGATCTTGTCGGCCACCGCGTTCGGCTCGCCTGCGTAGAGGTAGTGCGACTCCTCCATGCGCTCGATCGTCTGGGGGACGTCACCAGTCTCGCCGGCGCGCCGGAAGACCTCGTAGAAGCCGTGGTGGCCCCAGAACTCTCGCCAGCCGGTACCCGACACCCCGCGCTGCGCCTGGCGCATCGCCTCGTCCTTGTTGCGTCCGAAGTGGACGGACCGCAGTACTCCGGTGTCCTCACCGAGTGCGAGGTCACGGCCGTGCTGACCCGCCTCGTCCTGGTAGGCCTCGACCATCTTGCGGTAGTCCTCGGGGATCGAGGTGAGGATGACCGGGCTGATCCCCTCACGGGCTGTCCAACGGATCGTGTTCTCGCTCATCGAGAACGCCTGGAACAGCTTGGGGTGCGGCTTCTGGTACGGCTTGGGCACGACGGAGATGTTGTGCAGCAGGCCGTCCTCACCCATCTCGCCGTCCGCACCGAACCGGCGGGTGTAGTCGCCCGCCTTCCAGGGGGAGGCCGGGTACGGGAACGGGAACTTGTAGAACTTCCCGTCGTAGTTGAACGGCTCGTCCTTCCAGGCCAGCTTGAGGATCCGGTAGACCTCCTCGAACAGCTCGCGATTGAGCTTGTCGCGCTCGCTCGCGTCGCTGGTCGCGGTCTGAACCGGTAGCAGCTGCGTCATCGCGTTGAACCAGCGCTCCTGATAGCCGCGCGCCATGCCGACGACGGTCCGGCCCTGCGTCATCTGGTCCAGCCACGCTGTGTCGATGGCCAGCTTGACCGGGTTGTGGCTGGGCAGCACGTAACCGACCGGGCCGACCTTGATGTTCTTGGTGTGGTGCGCGACATCGAGGTAGAGCGAGCTCGGCCCACCCATCTCCATGCCCTCGGTGTGCAGGTGGTGCTCGGGGAAGCAGATCGCCTCGAAGCCGTAGTCGTCGGCCATCTTGGCCAGCTCACGCACCTCGGTGAGCATCTGCTGCCACTTCTCGGTCTTGTGGCCGATCGGGCGCAGTGCCTCCCGTTCGCTCTCCGTCGCCGGAAGTGCCGGGAGCATGAAATAGATGAACTTCACGTGTTTACTCCTCCATCGGGTTCGGTGAGGGCATCCTTGGAAGCAGACCCCGGACTACCGATCACTCCGTGTCCCTGCGGCCGTCGACGGTCTTCGTGCAAGACCGATCGAAGCTTGAGCCGGGGCGAACGCTAGCCGCGCGATCCGGCTGGTACCTGTCCGAATCTGCGACACAGCGGACCTGTGAGCGGCACGATCAGGGGTACCGACGCGCTCGAAGATGGCGACGGCGAGGGCCGTGAGCAGCGAATACCGGACCGGCAGGCTCGAAGGGGCACGAGGGGCGTCCCCGCCGCGGGCCAGCGCTGCCTATCATCATCATGCGCAGCTATTCGGGAACGGCCCGAGGTGCTATGAGCGAGAGGGTGTCGAGATGGGGACGGACGCGTACACCGGCGGCCGGCGGAGCCCGAAGATGTCCGAGGTCATCGCCCGCGAACTGGCGAGCCACATCGTGGACGCCAAGCTCCCGGCTGGCAGCGTCCTGCCCACCGAGAAGGAGATGATCGAGAGCTTTGACGTCGGACGCTCCACCATCCGGGAGGCGCTGCGACTGCTGGAGACCCGGAACGTCATCACGCTGCGTCCGGGGCCCGGCGGAGGGCCGGTTGTGCGCCGCCCCCGCCCGGAGGACCTGAGCGAGGCCCTCAGCCTCATCCTGCAGTTCGAGGACGCCTCGCTCGACGACGTGATGCAGGCGCGGCGCGCGCTCGAGCCCACGATCGCCCGGCTGGCGGCCACCCGGATCACCGAAGCGGACCTGGACCTCATGGAGCGGACCGTCCGCGTGGTCCTGGAGAGCCCCGATCCCGAGGTGTTCCAGGAGCAGAACCGGATCTTTCATTCGACGCTGTCGCGAGCCGCGTGCAGTGTCGTGCTTCAGGTGTTCGTCGAGAGTCTCGGCAGCGTCGCCGACGGTATCGCGGGCGGTGTCACCTACTCGCCACGGCGCTACGTCGCGGCGGCCCACGCACACACTCGCATCATCGAGGCCCTCCGGGCCAACGACGCGGACTGCGCCGAGCAGTTGATGCGCAACCACCTGGACGAGGCCGACGGCTACTGGCACAAGAAGCACAGGGACCTGGTGTCACGCCCGGTGCTGTGGCGGCGTTGAACCGCCCGGTGACGCCTACGCCTCCCGGCCGGCGTCGAACGGCGCGGTGTTGAGCAGTCTGCGGCGCACGGCCCCGTTCAGCGGCCCGTCCCGCTCGCTGTCGGCCTTGACCCGCTGCCACTCGGGGTCGGCGAGGAACTTCGACCAGCCGTCCTGCATCTGCTGGTAGGACTCCCGGCGCACGGCGTATACGACCTCGCCGAGGCTGTTCTCGCCGAACTCGGTGTGTGACATGAACGCGACGTCGAAGCCGTGCTTGTCGAACAGCCCCAGCGTGTGGTCGTTGAACCGGGCGATCAGGGCCGGCAGCCTGCCCGGCACGACCGTGTACTCCCTCAGCTCGAACAGCATGTCGCTTCCTCCGGTGTTCAACCGCTCAGGCATCGCCCGTCGATCCCCAGGGTCCTGATCTTGCGGTACAGCGTGGAGCGGGCGATGCCGAGCAGTTCGGCCGCAGCCTGCTTGTTGCCGCCGCTGTCCTCGAGCGCGTTGAGCAGCGCCTCTCGCTCGACCCGCTGGAGTGAGGTCAGCCGGTGCCTGATCGGCGCCGAGCGGTACTCCGGCGGGAGGTGCTCGATCGCGATGTCGCGGCGGACCGACCGGAGCAGCGCGCTGCTCAGCACCGCGCGAAGCTCGCGGATGTTGCCCGGCCAAACCTGGCCCATCAGGTTCTGGACCGTGGCCGGCTCCAGCCGGGGCACAGGCGAGCGTCGGGTGAGATCGCGAACGAGCACCCTCGCGATGTCGGCGACGTCCTCGGCCCGCTTGCGCAGCGGGGGCAGCTGCAGCCGCGCCGGGAAGCAGTCGCGCAGCCGCGTCATGGCGTCCTCGCCGTTGGTCAGCCGGGCGGTCGCAATGACCTGGATCGGGTGCCCGTCGGCTCGTTCGACCAGGCCGACCGCGCGCGGAGCGAACTCGACGGGCAACTCGTCGATCTGCCGCAGCACCAGTGTGCCCGGGATGGCGAGAGCCGCCCGCAGCCGCTCGAACCACGCAAGCGGGTCGTCGATGCATTGCCCCGTCTCGAGCACAGTCACGGTGCCGGGCAGGCCCGTGCGGTCGTGGAGGTGGCGGGCCAGAAAGGCCTTGCCCGTGCCCGGCTCCCCGGTGATCAGGATCGGTCCCTGGGACCGTGCCACGGCCGTGAGTTCGCGGCGGACGCGCTCGGCCGCGGCACTGCGCCCGGGCACCGGGCCCTCGCCGGTCGTGCCGCTCGTGACGGGGCGCCGCGCGCCGACGGCGGTCAGGGTGGCCGGACCCGGCCGCATCTCGATGAGAATGCCGGCCTCTTGGTCGTCCTCCCGGACGGTGGTGCACCGGGCCTGCACGACGACGCTGCCGGACAGCCGCAGCTCGCCGCAGTACTCGTCACGGTCGGCGAGCTTGCGCGACGCCCAGTCCCAGAGGAACGGCTGGTCCACCGGGCTCACCAGCGGCCCGGCAAGGGTGCTGCTGATGAGCAGGTCACGGTTCAGGCAGACCACCGCTGCTGTGGAGCGGCGCGTGATCTGCAGGAAGCGGTCCAGCAACCGCCGCTCCAGCCGGGTGGCGTCGTCGCCGAGGTCGGTCTCGATCCGCGCCGCGGCGTCCTCGACGAGGGGCAGCATCAGGACGCTGTCGTCCTCGGTCCGGCAGGCCAGGGCGAGCACCCCCTTGAGTACGCCGGTCACCGGATGCCTGACCGGCACCGCCCGTGCGCTGAACCCCTGGAGGTTGACCCGGTAGTGCTCGGGACCGACCACCACGAACGGGCGCCGCTCCTCCACGGCGCACCCGATCGCGTTGGTCCCGATGGTCTCCTCGGCCAGCCTGCAGCCGGGGACGATGTGCAGGCAGTCGCACCAGTCGCGCACCTCCGCCCGGCAGGCCCTGAGGGCGACGACCCGCGCTTCCGCGTCGGCCAGGATGATCACCAGTGGCTGCCCTTCGAGCCGCCGCCCGAGCCTCTCGATCACGGGCTCGGCCGACCGCAGGAGGCGAACCGGGCGATCGATGCCGGGGCCACCCGGGATCTCGACTCCGACGCGCTCCACCCCGCTGCGCACCGACCGCTCCCAGGACCGCGCGATCTCGGGTCGGGACAGGCCGGGGTCGGGCGGTTCGCGCAGGTCTGGACCGGGTTGGAAGGCAAGGGTCACGATCGGTCACCTCGATGTGAGGGGTGCGCGCCGGCATTGCCGCAAGCCGGGCGCTGCCCTCTCGCCCGCGCCCTCTCTCGCTGCTAGCTGCATGCTTGCATGTCAGTGATGGATGAACAGCAATGTGGAGGACGGGTAGAACGCCTGTCAAGGCCTGTTCTCCACACCGGAACGAACGCCGCCCGCCGACGTCGCAGCGTCGTCGGCGACCCTTGACAGCGGCCCGAGCACCGCCCATATGATGCGCATGATCAGCAGCTATAGGAGCTCCACTGACGGCAGCACGAGGCGAGGGATCGCACGATGACGACAACGCAGGCGACCGTCGCCGAGGTCCGTAGCGAGGTGCGCCGGTTCCTCGCCGACGAACTCGCCGCGGGGTCGTTCCGGCCGTCCTGCGACGCCTGGATCCAGGGTCACTCCGCGGAGTTCAGCCGCAGGCTCGGCCAACGGGGCTGGCTCGGGATGACCTGGCCGCGGCGCTACGGCGGCGGCGGGCGTTCGGCGCTCGAGCGGTTCACGGTGATCGAGGAGCTGCTCGCCGCGGGCGCGCCGGTGGCCGCGCACTGGATCGCGGACCGTCAGACCGGGCCGCTGCTGCTGCGCTCGGGCACCGAGCAGCAGAAACAGCGGTTCCTGCCCCTCATCGCGCAGGGACGGTTGTTCATCGCCGCCGGTATGAGCGAGCCGGACAGCGGTTCGGATCTCGCGTCGGTCCGGACCCGCGCCGTCCCGACCGCGACGGGCTGGCGGGTCAACGGGCGCAAGGTCTGGACCAGCCACGCGCATCGGAGCCATTTCCTGCTCGCGCTCGTCCGCACCGAGGCGCGGGACGACGACCGGCATGCCGGGCTCAGCCAGCTGCTGATCGGGCTCGACTCCCCCGGCGTGACGGTGCGGACGATCGGGGCGATGACCGGCGAGTCCCACTTCACCGAGGTCACCCTCGACGACGTCGACGTGCCGGCCGAGCAGGTGGTCGGCCGGGCCGGGGACGGATGGCGCGGGGTGGTGTCGGAGCTGGCGCACGAGCGCAGCGGCCCCGAGCGCTACCTCAGCACGTTCCCACTGCTGACCGAGCTGGTGTCCGGCGGCGCGACCGACGGCGAGACCTCACTGGCCGATGTCGGCTCGGCGACCGCGCGGCTCTGGGCTCTTCGCTCGTTGTCACTGCAGGTGCAGGACCTCCTTGAACGGGGCCAGCCGACGGACACCGCGGCAGCGCTGGTGAAGGACCTCGGCACACGCCTGGAAGGCGACATCATCGACATCACGCGACGAGCGGCCCACCGCAGGCCGGGCCGGACTGGTGGCGCCGCGCTGTCCGAGCTGCTGGGCGCGGCTCAGCTCGCCGCGCCGTCGTTCACCCTGCGCGGCGGGACCAACGAGATCCTGCGCGGGCTGATCGCGCGCGGACTGGAGGCCTGAGGATGTCCGCAACCGCCGAATTGTCCGGAACCTCTGGCGGTGAGGAGCGCGAGCTGCTCCGAACGACCATGGCGGCGCTGCTGGCCCGGCACACCGCCCACGCCCCGGAGGAGCGGGCGGGATCGACCGCGGACCTGTGGGCGCTGCTGGAGGAGTCGGGGATGACCCTCGTCTCCGTTCCGGAGTCCGCGGGCGGATCCGGGGGCGAACTGGGCGATTTCGCTGCGCTCGCGCAGACCTGCGGCTACCACGCTGCCTCGGTCCCGCTGGTGGAGACCACGATGCTCGCCGGGTGGGCATTGGCGGCGGCCGGGCTCACGGTGCCGGTCGGTCCGCTGACCGTCGCGCCGCCCACCGCGACCGCAACCGCCGCGCTGGTGCCCGACGGGACCGGCCTGCGCGTCCACGGCCAGCTGTGCGCGGTCCCCTGGGCCAGGGCTACCCGGCATGTCGTGCTCCTCATTGCCCTACCAGGAGAGCCGAACGGGGTCGTGCTCGCAGTGATCGACCCGCACGACTGCGTCGTCGAGCACGGCGCGAACCTTGCCGGTGAACCACGCGACACCCTCGTGCTACCCGCCGGCGGAGTCGCCTGCGCGCGGCTGCCCGCCGGCGGTCCGGACCCGTTCGCGCTCACGCTGCGGGGGGCGCTGGGCCGGGCGCTGCTCATTGTCGGTTCGCTGCGGCGAGTGCTCGACCTCACCGTCCGCCACGCGCGGGAGCGCGAGCAGTTCGGCCGGCCGATCAACCGGTTCCAGGCTGTCCAGCAGCAGATCGCCGCGCTCGCGGGCGCCGTCGAGCAGGCGGCGGCCATGGCCGGGCTGGCCGTGGCGGTCCTCGACAGAGGCGACGCCGGCAGCGAGGCCGTGATGGCGGCGAAGATCTGTGCGGCGCAGGCCGCCTCGGTCGCGATCACCGTCGGGCACCAGGTGCACGGTGCGATCGGCTTCACCACCGAACACGAGCTGCACCTGCACACGCGCAGGCTGATGTCGTGGCGGGACGAGTACGGCGACGAGTCCGAGTGGTCCGCGGAGCTGGGCGCGCGGGTCGCGAACGCCGGCCCGGGCGGGCTGTGGAACCTGCTGACCACTCCGCCCCCCGCAGAGGCCCGCCGGTGACAAGTACGCCGATGCTGTCGGGGTGCCTGACCGGGGTGCGGGTGCTCGACCTGAGCTCCTTCCTGCCCGGCCCCTTCTGTACCCAGATCCTGGCCGACCTCGGCGCCACGGTCATCAAGGTCGAGGGACCGCGAGGAGATGCCGCGCGGCAACTGCCCGGCGCCCTCCACGAGGCAGCGAACCGCAACAAGCGCAGCGTCGTGCTCGATCTGAAGACCGACGAGGGGCAGGTGCTGGGTCGCGCCCTCGCCGCTGGGGCCGACGTGTTGGTCGAAGGGTTCCGCCCCGGGGTGGTCGACCGGCTCGGCATGTCCTACCCCGCGGTGCGCGCGGTCAACCCGTCGATCGTCTACTGCTCGGTGTCCGGGTTCGGGCAGACCGGCCCGCTGCGGGCGGCACCCGGTCATGACGTCACCTACCTCGCGGCCAGCGGCATGCTGTCCGTCGCGGGCGGTTGGGACGACCCGCCACCGCGCCGGCCCGGGGTGCCGGTCAGCGACCTGGCGGCATCCACCTACGCGGCCATCGCCATCCTCGCCGCGCTGCACCAGCGCCGGGACACCGGCGGCGGGGCCCACTTGGACCTGGCGATCACCGACGCGGCCCTCTCCTTCGCCAGCACCAGGGCCGACCGGTGCCTGGACGATCGCGCCACGGCGACCCAGCACCTGCACCCGTCGAACGACCTGTTCGAGGCCGCGGACGGGGTACGGATCGCGATCGGCGCCGTCGAGGAACACTTCTGGCAGCGGCTCGCCGCCCTGCTCGCCGAGGAGGTCCCGGCGCTCGGCGATCCCCGTTTCGGGTCGGCGGACGGGCGGCGCACGCACGGCGACGACCTCGTCGCGCTGCTGCGGCGCGCGGTGCGCACTCGACCCGCCGCAGACTGGCTCGCCGCGTTCGCGGCGGCCGACGTGCCCGCGCACCAGGTGCTGTCCGTCGGTGAGGCGCGCCGCTCCGCACACGTGCAGGCACGCGGCATCGTCGCGGACAGCGACCGTGGGCGGCACGTCGTGTTCCCCGTGCTGCGCGACGGCGCCGTGATGGGCACCGTGCGCAGCACGGCGCCCGAACTGGGCGCACACACCGAGCAGGTGCTGGCCGACCTGGTGGCCGGGAGGGAACCGTGGGGACCGTGACGACGCACCATGCAGGTCCCCTCGCCGGGATCAGGGTCGTGGACCTCACATCCACGTTCATGGGTCCGTACTGCACCCTGCTGCTCGCCCAGATGGGCGCCGAGGTGATCAAGGTCGAGCCACCGACCGGGGACGTGGTCCGCTACATCGGCGACGACCGCGGCGTGGGCATGGGCCCGGTGTTCCTCAACGCCAACCGGGGAAAGCGCAGCGTCGCGCTGGACCTCAAGACCCCCGCGGGCCGCGGGGTGCTGCAGCGGCTCGTGACCACCGCCGACGTCTTCGTGCACAACGTCCGGCCCGAGGCGGCGCGCCGGCTGGGCATCGGCTACGCCGAGGTCGCCGCGGTGAACGCGGCCACGGTCTACTGCGCGCTGCGCGGCTACGGCCGTGAGGGCCCGTACCGGGACCGGGCTGCCTACGACGACGTGATCCAGGCGAGCTGCGGGCTGGCCGCGGTCCAGGGCGCCGCCGACGAACCCGCCTACGTGCGCACGCCGGTGGCCGACAAGGCGGTCGGGCTGCTGGCACTGAGCGCGATCAACGCCGCGCTCTTCGCGAGGGAACGCACCGGCCGTGGTCAGGAGATCGAGGTGCCGATGCTCGAGTCGATGGTGACCTTCACGCTGCTGGACCAGCAGGGCGGATACGTCTTCGATCCGCCGCGCGGCGCCGCCGGTTACGCCCGCACGGCCTCGCCCTTCCGCAAGCCCTACCGCACGGCCGACGGTTACCTCAGCGTCATGGTCTACACCGACACCCAGTGGCGAACGTTCTTCGCGCTGGTCGGGCGCCCCGACATGGCCGCCGACCCCCGGTACCGCACGATCACCGAGCGCACCCAGCACATCGACGAGCTCTACCAGCTCGTCGAGAAGGAGCTGCTGGCCCGGCCGAGTGCCGAGTGGCTCGCGGCGCTGAGCAGGGCGGAGATCCCGGCCGCGCCGATCCACTCGGTACCCGATCTCTTCACTGACGACCACCTCGTCGCCGCCGGGCTGTTCGAGCGGGTCGAGCACCCCAGCGAGGGGCCCCTGCGGCTGGCCCGGTTCCCTGTCTCGTTCGGCGGGTCCCATCCCGACCGGCCGCGCCCCGCCCCGCGGCTGGGTGAGCACGGTGCCGAGGTGCTCGCCGAGCTCGGGTACGGCCCGGAGGATATCGACGGACTCGTCGCGGCGGGCGCCGTCAT